>BOAU01000079.1 GCA_026002025.1 Spirochaetia bacterium
ACATTATCACTTCACCAGATGCCGATTACCGGGCGGTAACCACGGCGGCGGGCCAGACTTGGGACACGCTTTTGGGTAACTGGTTAAAGGCCAACTACATGAATGCTTTAAGCGGCGAGGAAGGCTACAAGGGAGAGCTGGCTGCCCGCGTGTGGGCAGTAGCGGGGGGATCAAAGACGCTCTACCCCGGCGAAGGGGTCTATTCCATAGATAATTCCACCCCATCAGATACAGGTAACGTGAAATTCGTCCAAATAAGCAGAAGTACAATGGTTACGGGCCTGCCCTACAAAAATGCCACTGACGAACTCACGGCTGCATATACCACCGGTTATATTGGGGACCGGGTCCTCATGTACAATGCCAATGTGGACCAATCGCCGGTGGAAACCGGTACTTTGCCCGGTACAGGCGAAACCAGGCCGTCGCTGACCAGCCTCTCCCTACGGGGCGTCCTTGGCGAAGCCGGACCCTTTGCCATCGGCGCCCAGGATGTGCTGCGCCGTAAGGGGCATAATGGCTGGGAAATCAATTTTGGAGATTTGCCCAGGGTAGAAACTGATGGTTCAAATTAAAGTCCGGGGGGCCAGGTTTTTTCTGATCCTGCCTCTGCTGTTTTCTGTTGCCGCCCTTATCATGGGCCTGGGCAGGCAGGATACCGATTCACCGGAGGCTGAAAAGCCCAGGACCGTGCAGGTTTCAGGCCGGGTACGGCTGATTGGAAGCGGAAGCGGCCAGGAGCTGGTTATCACCGGGACCGGCCGGGAGTGGCGTATCGATAAAAAAGATCAGGACAAGCTCTGGAATCTCCAGCAGCAGACCGTAACCGTGGAAGGCCTGGAAACATCACAGGAAATGACCTTTGCCAACGGCACCCTAGCCGGAATCTGGTATTACCTCCGGGTCATACGCATTATTTCCGTTTCTCAGGCGGAAAATTAAGGACCGATATTCCCCGTATACACATAGGGCAGGGTTTTCCGGGCCCGTTCCGCGGCCCGCATCAAAGCGGCCCTTTCCGTTGGGGGCGCGTTCCAGCGGTAGTCCGGGTGATAGGCTGAAAGGTGCCAGGGAACTTCAGCTAAAGCTGAAGTTCCTCGGAGTTTTGCCTTGGGGGCAAAACTCCACGAATTTTTGGGGGCCAGACCGGCGATAAAAGCAGCACATTTGTCCAGTTCTTCATCGCTGTCGTTGAGGCCGGGGATTACCAGTGTAGTAATTTCCACATGAACGTCGGCTTCATGGGCCATGCGGATAAAATTCAGGACCGCCGGTAAATTCCCGCCGAGAACTTTCGCGTAGGTTTCTTCTGAAAAACACTTGAGGTCGATATTGGCCGCGTCCGTAAGGGGGAGGATTTCCGTTGCCGCCTGTTCATTGACGCAGCCGTTGGTCACCAGTACATTGGCGATGCCCTGCTTCCGGGCCAGTTTCATACAGTCGATAAGGTATTCCGCATGGATCAGGGGTTCCGAATAGGTATAGGCAATTTGGCGGTCCGCCTTTGCCAGGGCAATTGCCTCTTCGGGCTTGAGGTATCGGCCCGGCGCGGCGGCGGCGCCGACAATTTGGGAAATGTGCCAATTCTGGCAGAAGGGGCAGCGGAGGTTACAGCCCGCAAAACCCAGGGAAAGGATCGATGAACCGGGGCGGAAACGGCGAAAGGGCTTTTTCTCGATGGGGTCACGGGCAATGGCGGTGATGTAACCGTAGTAAGGAAGGGCTAAAGCACCGTCTGAATTTTCCCTGACCCCGCAGGCGCCCCGGCCGCCTGCCGGGATATTGCATTGATGGGGGCAGAGGGTGCAGCGGATAGCGGCGCCCTCGGCACTTTCAAAAAAGCGGCCCTCAGACACCGGCGTTTTTGGCTGCGTCAGCGGACTTGGCCGAATTCATTTCGGCGGAAGCTGCTTTAGCAGCCCGGAGCCTCAAAAAACGTTCCCGCAGTCCCTGGGCCTTGCCGGCGAACTGGACCGGATCATCAACCTCGAAGGGTTCCAGAATGACCCCGTGGGCGCCCCTGCGGAGCCAAAGTTTTACCAGGGGAATCCCTTCACCGCTTTGGGTAACCGCCGAGTGGAGTTCCTCCACATAAAGTACATCTTCAATGCGGAATTCCAGCACCGTGGGATTCAGCCCCAGGGCATCATAGACGAGGATAAGCTTGTCCTTTTCCGATGGGTGCTGCCGGGGATAACCCGTAAAGGGAAAGGCGTCTTTCGGGGGACCGCCGGGGTATTTTGTGATCTCGCTTAAAGGGAGGGTT
The DNA here is from genome assembly GCA_026002025.1 of Spirochaetia bacterium. The sequence goes on from BOAU01000079.1 coordinate 2,267, forward strand.
TCAAGATAGCTTCCGATACTCATACTGTAAATATACATCTATACAAGGATACTTGGCAAATAATAATATGGAACAAATGGAGGTTCATTTTGAATATTGAAACCGGTACGGGGATCTATCTTTTTCAGGGGAGTTCCCTGGTGGTGAGTGATAATGTTCCCGATACGGCGGTCGCCGATGGGGTGTCGGCGGATGCTGTCCGGCAGACTTTTTCAGGCGAAGGCTCCCCTCTTGATCATTTTGAGATTCCCGCGATTGATGCACCGGGAACGATTTTCGGGGCCGTTCTGAAAAAGGATGCGCCTGTTCCCGCAGGATGGCGGGCCGTCCCGGTACGGCAGGGGCTTTCCCTGCTTACCGCCGGAACCACCGTTGACGGCACGGGGCCCATTGGACGTATGCTCCGGGCCTACCATGTTGCCCAGTGGCGGCAGGACTCGGTGTTCTGCGGTTCCTGCGGTACAAAAAATATTGATGCGCCGGATGAACTGGCCCGGCTCTGCCCTGCCTGCGGCAGGCGGGAATATCCCCGGATATCCCCGGCGGTGATCACCATCATTCTGAACGATGACAGGAGGGCACTGCTGGCCCACAATAAAAAATTTGCCGATGGAGTTTACAGTCTGATAGCGGGTTTTAACGAGGCGGGTGAAAGCCTTGAAGCCACGGTGGCCCGTGAAATCCGGGAAGAGGTGGGCCTTGAGGTCAGGGACATCAAGTACATCGCCTCCCAGCCATGGCCCTTCCCCAATTCCCTGATGCTGGGCTTTACCGCCCGTTACGCAGGCGGCGAAATCCGCCCGGACGGCATCGAGATTGAGGACGCCAAATGGTTCACCTGTGATACCTTACCCAAACTCCCCGGCAACGGCTCCGTTTCCCGGTACCTGATTAACGGGTGGCTTGAGGGCATCTGGTAAGATATTAATTGACCGTACGGATGATTTCCGCTATCCGCCAATTTCCCTTGACGCGCATAAGGGCGATTTCATCGGTATAGGGGTAGCCCCTGGGCAGTGTTGGCGCGGGCTCCGCATAGGCATTGGCCTCATCAAGAGAGGGGCTTTCAACGCTTTCAGCTTCGGCGTCAGCGGGTGAACCAAATCCGGCGGGTACCCAGAGGATATAGGATGCCCGGTAGTGTATCTCATCGCCGCTTTCGTCCCCGGTAATCCTGCTAAAATTCAGGTCCGATACCCCGAATACCTGTAAAACCGTGGGCTCTGCGCCGCTTTCCAGCCACTTTTCGGCGGGGATGATATTGGAGATCATGGATGTTTCATAAGCCGAGCGGACCTTGTCCATTACAAAGAGGTTGGTGACCATTTCAATGTCGCCCTTCCCGGCTTTTTTGAAGACACAGGCGTCCATCAGGGTATGATCCAGTACGCCGAAGGCGCCGTAATAGGTTTCTATCACTTCGGCGCTTTCCATGCCTGCGGTGGTGGGAAGGCTTGCGTTGCTTACCACCACGCTGCGGACTATGAGGCCGACGATAAGCACTACGGCGCAGATCGCCGTAATAATGGCGGCGTTCCGGATCACAAAACGCCGGGTATTAACCGTAAGGTCCTTTTTCTTTTGAAACTGCGCCCCTTCCTCCGCGATTTTTGCCTCTTCCGCCTCGTCCAGGGGGTGAAAGAAAGCATCGGCCCCCTGTGAATGGATCGGCCCCAGGATTTCCCGGAATTCATCAAGGGCCGGCCGGGTTTTGCCGGAAGCCTTATTTGAGGCAGCGTTCTTTGAGGAGGCGATGGCCCGGTCAACCAGGGCGGCGGTTTTTTCGTCCAGTCCGGGCGCGGCAAGCCGTACCGGAAGGAATACCCCTTCCCGGATATCCTGATGAAGCAGGTCCTGATCCCGGTTGGGGAAGGGCAGGGTCCCTGAGAGGAGCCGGTAAAGGATGGCCCCGGCGCTAAAGGCCGCTTTTTCCTCTTCTGCAAGTTCCGTGTTGACCAGGGATTCCGCCCCGTCAAACCAGGCGTCTTTCCCTGAATCTTCTGCCTGGATGCTCCGTGTGACGAGCCTGTCCGGGGGAAAGAGGATGGTCCCTTCTGAAAGGTTGATAAGAACCCCCGCCGGCCAGAGGGGGAGCCCTTTGGCCGCGGATTGGGCGTCAATCCAGAGCCGCAGGGCATCCAGGGCATCGTCCCGCCGTGTTTCATCTTTTAAAAGGAAGTCGAAGCGTTCACCCTTAAAATCCGGGCCCCAGATCACCATAGTGGGGGGCTCGCCCATCGTTCCCGCCCGTTTGATCACGGCGGAGGGCTGCCATGGTTCAAGCTTCCCATCGGGATATACGATGAGGCCTTCCTGGGTAATGAACTGGGCCAGCTTGGCCTGGGCAAAGGCCTGGGAAGAAAGCCCGGTGTCAAAACCCAGGGCCGCCTTCCCTTCAACTTCAAAATGTATGATCCGCTCGGCCAAGGTCTTTACTCCTATCTGCCTGTGGGTGAATAGAGATACCGGAAATATTCCATGTCCGTGGAGAGGGTCTTGTCAAATTTGGGCAGGATGGTCCGGTAGGATTCCACCGCCCGCCAAAAGTCGAAGAAGGCCCGGTCTTTACCGTAGGCTTCGGCGTAGATAGTGGAAGCCTTTGCGTCCGCCTCGCCCCGGATGGTTTCCGCGGTCTCATAGGCCGCCGAAAGGATGGAACGCCGCTCGTTGTCCATGCGGCCCAGCCAGTTCGCCTTGCGGCCTTCACCTTCGGAACGGAAGGTCTCGGCAATTTGGTTCCGTTCCTTGATCATACGGCTGTACACGCTCTGGGTCAGATCATCGGTATAGCGTATCTGCCGGGTTACCACGTCAATAAGCTCAATGCCGTATTCGGGCATCATCTTCCGGGAGCGGGCCAGTATTTCCTCTGCCAACTGCCGCCTGCCCCGGGCAACGGGCTCATAGCTGGAGTCGGACTCTATGGTAATCAGGCTGGGGTCAATATCGTCCCCAATGCCCAGACTCTCCAGGGTATTTTCCCGCTCCATGATGATGTTGGAATTCCGCACCGATTCCCGGAGGTAATTTTCCGCCACCACGGTCCGCACTTCGGAATCAATGATTTCCCCCAGCTTGGAGTAGGCCCCGTTCAGGGTTTGAATGGATTCGTAAAACTTCTTGGGATCGGAAATCTTCCACCGGGCGATCACGTCCACCCAGATGTACTGCTTCTCACGGGTAGGCATGCTCTTCTGCTCCCCGTCCCAGGACATGATCCGTTTGGGATACCGGACCACTTCATCGATGAAGGGTACTTTAAAATGCAGCCCGGCGTTGGTGATAACCCGGGTGAGCTGCCCAAACTGGACAATAACCGCCTGTTCGCCTTCGTCTATCACAAAGAAGGGGCCGGCTACGGCAATGCCGATGATCACCACCAGGATGATAATAAGGGGTGTTAATATCTTTTTCATTTATCTGCCTCCCTGACCAATGTTCCGTAGGGGCAGGAAGTTGTCAAAGTTCCGGTCAATAATTACGGTTCCTTCTTCACTTCCGGCAAAGGCCTCTTCAATCATCTCATAATACAGCCGCTGCCGGGTGATGTCCGGTGAACGGCGGTATTCTTCGTATACCGAGTTGAACCGGGCGGCCTCGCCGTTTGCCCGGTTGACCCGCTCGGTGGCATAGCCCTGGGCAATCTGTATTTGCTGGGCCGCCTGGCCCTTGGTCTTGGGAATTTCCTCGTTGTACACCTGCAAGCCCTCGTTATCCAGCCGGTTCATGTCCTGGATAGCCTTGTTTACGTCGTCAAAGGCGGCCTGAACCCCCGCCGGGGGATCGATATTCTGAAGTTTTACGGCGATTACATCGATGCCCAGGTTGTAGCCCCGGAAAGTCTCGTTCATCATCTCCGTTCCCGCCGCCTCAATGGCGCTCCGCTCCGGCCCCATGATGTCCATGATGGCCCGATCTCCCACCAAGGTATTGATGATCGAGCGGGACACGTCATGGATGGTATTAACCGGGTTCAGCACGTTAAAAGTCCAGGCCTTGGGGTCCACCACCCGGTACTGGATGATCCATTCCACCTCCACGATGTTAAGGTCCCCGGTAAGCATGGTGGATTCCTTGATATTATTGGCATAAGAGGAAGAAACCCCGCTCCGCAGGGTGCTGAAACCGAACTGTTCGGTCTGCACGGTTTTCACGTTCACCGTGTACTGCCGGTCAATGCCGAAGGGGAGCTTGAAATGCAGTCCAGGGCCCTGGGTATTGATATACCTGCCGAACCGGGTCACCACCGCCTCTTCGGTCTGGTCCACGATATAGACGCTGGTTCCCAGGAGAATAACAAGGACGATTCCTGCTATAATCAGGATAAGGGCGCCCGGACTCAGGAATCCGCCGATTTTGGGCGGGTTAACATTTTGCATCAATCACCTCCATTAATAAATAAGGCAGAGACCTCTAAAAGGTACTTATTTAACCCCCCATAGTCAATGATTACCGGAATATTTTCAGAAAAGCCCGATAAAAGCTCAGGATCGCCTTGACGTATATTTTTACTTGCTATAAAATAGATATGTTGCCTATAAATTAAAGTCCTTTGGACTATAAACGAAAAGGAAGGAAAGCTATGAAAAAGTTTTCGTTGCTGGTTTTGATGATGGTCGCATTGGCTGGGCTTGTATTCGCGCAGACCCGGGATTCAAGCGTTGTGGTGCAGTGGGATGGTACGAGTCTTCCGGATTCGCTCGTATATCACCTTGAAGTATGGGATCAGCGCGGTCAGGAAACCGACATTGCCCCATTCCTGAATCCCATAAATGGCCTCAGGAAATACGGCCCCGTTACTTTTCTGATCCATGCCAATAATGGGTACATCGTCGCTTTATACGCCAGTCCCAGTTGGGAATCATCACTGACAAAGCCGCAGGGTGTTGTATCCAGATATACCGTTACCGGTGATTCGAAGGAAATTATCCGCAGTGAATTGGATAGTAAGCTGTTCAAAAGGTATATTACCCGAAGCCAATTCCTCACGGACCTCGAAGCGACCTATGCCGGACTGAAATAGCCCCTGTTTTGGTCATAAAAAGGGAGGAAAAGACGTGAAAAAGCTTTTCGGCGTTGTTTTTTTTGTACTCATGGCCGGTTGGCTGTTTGCGCAGAACGCGCCTACATATTATCATATTGAAGTGTACTCCCGGGCATCAAATTACTTCGGCGATATACCCCGTTTTTCAGTTGATGACAGCAGACTGAAAAACGGTGAGGCATATTATGAGTTCTATCACAAGAACACCGGATATGCCTTTTTCATCTACTCAACCACGGGCGATACAAGTGCAATAACGGCTCCGCCCCAAGCTCCCTCGAATGCCGTGACAATTAAAATATTCGATTGGTCAGGCACCAGCTATCCCATGTTTGAGGTTCAGATTGACCAAATTGTAACCCACTATATGCTGACCAATAAATCAGAGGTTGAGAAGCTGAAGATAGTGTTGAAATACAAGCTTTCCGTGCCCAGATAGGGTAATTTGGCTATGCCAAATTACCTCGGAGTTTCGGGCATAGCCGAAACTCCATTATAAAAGTTTTTTTAGCCTAATTCCTGAATAATCCATGTATCTCCCGTGCATAAAACGCCGCGATCTGGTGCCGGAGTAGTTCGCCCTTGGGGGAAAGTTCCCGGCCCTGCTCAAATGATTTGGGTAAAAGTTTGAATTTGAAGACCCGCTCAAAGGGCTTGAACCCCGTGCGGGGGCCCACCAGGTCCGCCACCTCGTTGGCGATAATCTCGTTGATTTCAGGCTGTTGTAACAGGAGCTCGTAGTCCACAATGGGGATGTTGTTTTCCTCCGCAAAGGCCATGACCATGGTTTGGACCGGGACGATGAGGGCGGCCAGGTACTTCTGGTCCTGGCCCACCACGGCGCAGTGTTCAATGTAATCGCTTTCACGGATTTTGATTTCGATGGGGATAGGCTCCACATTCTCGCCCCCCCGGAGCACGATGGTGTCCTTGGCGCGGCCGGTAAGCCGCAGTTCATTGTCGTGGGTCTTCATGGCGATGTCCCCGGTGTTGACCCAGCCGTCCCCCGACAGGATGGCTGCGGTAAGCTCAGGCTTTTTGTAGTACCCCTTCATCACCTGGCCTCCCCGGACATGGAGCACCCCATTGTGCCCCGGCAACAGGCTTTCCCCCTTGGCATTGACGATTTTGGCTTCCGTGCCCTCAATCAACTGGCCGATGGTGCCCCGGCGGCTTTTGCGGTACTGCCGGACAGAGACGATGGGGGAAGTTTCGGTCAGGCCGTAGGCTTCCTGGAGCCGGAGCCCCACGGCGTTGAAGAAGTGGTCCACCTTGGCCGGCAGGCTGCCCCCGCCGGAAATTCCCGCATGGAAGCGGCCCCCCAGCCGTATTTTGAGCCGGCGGAACACGATGAGCCAGGCAAGACCCCGGACAGGGGAAAGCAGCAGCCAGGGGAAAAAGCCCCAAATAGCATCGAAAAGGCGGACCCGGCCGTGGAAATTGGGGATAAGGCCGAAGGTTAAATCCCTGAAATAGGAATACATCAGGGCAAACCTGACGAAAAGGTCAAAAAAAGTTTTCTGGATGCCCCCCATCTGTTTGACGCTGCGGTTGATCCCATCCATGATCGCCTCCCAGACACGGGGAACCGTGACCATCCAGTGGGGCCGCACCGCCTTAAAGTCCGCCATCAATATAGAAGAGATAGGCTTGGAGTAGGCCAGGCCGTTCGTAAAGTACAGTACCACGTATTCCATGGCCCGCTCGTATACATGCCATACGGGCAGTACCGAAAGCCAGATATCGCCGGGTTTGGCTTCAAAGACCTGCCGAAAGGCGGGAAGCTGGAAGAGAAAAGTACCGTGGGTCAGCATGACCCCCTTGGGCTCCCCGGTGGTCCCGGAGGTAAAGATGATGGTCACCAGGTCGTCCTGTCCGCCGCTCTCGATTGCCTCATCAACTTCGCCGGGTATGAGGAGGGATCGTTTCTTCCCCAGGGCGATAAGGCTGGGGTAGTAATGGATTGCGATCCCTGCGGCAACCGCGGCGGCTTCGGTTAC
>BOAU01000080.1 GCA_026002025.1 Spirochaetia bacterium
TACTCGCCGCGTCCTCCCCGGCCGTGAGCGGACTGGCTCCCCTGATCAAAATTCTGAATGATGTTACCCCTATCCGGTCGGGCATCCTGACCGGCGGCGGCTGCGAAGATGTTGCTGCCGCTGTCTGCCGTATAATCCCGGAATTGCAGGGCAAATTGACCGGTTCTGTCATGATTCCGAACGCCGATTCCGGCGCAGGCTCCCAAACGGACCCAAGGTCCGCATTTCTGCTTACCGCTGTGGTCACGGGGAAAAACATCACGGCGGAAACCTTGAACCTGGCGCTCAAGGCAAGGGTTGATCCTCTGCGAACCTTGGTTCTCCCCATCGGCGAAGACCTGTACCAGGTCCAGATCGCGGTGCCTTGCATCAGCGAAGACGTCTATGCCGCCGGGCTGATAAAAACCCTCAAATATTTCGCTGAACCCAAGGCCGGCCCGGCAAAACCGGCGGCAGGCAGTGGGACGGCGAAAAGCGGGGCGCCGAAACCCGCCGCCGGTCCAAAAAAACCGGCAGCGGGGGCGGCGAAAGCCGGGACTGCCAAAAAAGGCGACAAAAGGCCAGTGGAAAGCACGAAGCCGGCATTGCCCAGAAAACCGCTGATAAACTTCCCCAAGTAAACTTCTGCCCGCACGTCAATCTATTCCAGCGATCTTTATGGAAGGGTATGGGTTGAAAAATAGCTGCGGATTTCGTCTTCGCCGGCGAGGTAGGTGTCGTGAAGGAAGATGATGGGTACCATACGGCGGTCGTCGGGAACATTGTAAGCATCGAAGAAGGCGTAAATGCGTTCACGGTTGTTACCGGGTGCGCGGGTATTCAGCCTTATGGCGGTGAAGGCGCTTTGCGCTACGGCGTCGATGAGGGGGGTAGTTGCGGCGCACTCGTCGCAGTCGAGGCGGTAGAAGTAGACGAAGGCGGGGCGGGCGGGATCGGCAAAAACGGCGGTGTAAAGAAGGCCGAAGGCGGTTTCACCGGATGAGAGGTAGAGTTCGCGGAGACCGTCTTCGATTTCGGAAAGGCCGACATAGGAACGGGCGCCTGAGACGAGAATTGGCAGCTCAATGCGGCTTGTGTCAAGAGCGGCTTCGGCGCAGATGCGCTCAAAAAGAGAGCGGCTGCCGCTATTGTAGATGTTGATAGTGTGTAGGGTGTAGGGGTAGGCGCCCCGGACCTCTTCCAGAGCGCGTTCGGCGATTGCGGTAAATTGGGCAAGCGAGCCTTCCGGGGAAGCTTCGCAGGAGGCGCAGAGCTCTTCGTAGAAATAATAGATGTCCAGGGGCTGAGGATTTGCCGGAGAGACTTGACTTTGGCTCCGGATCTGGCTCCGATCTACAGGGGACTTTGAACAGGCGCTGAGCAAGAGACTTATGAGCAGCATCACTGCACTAACGGAGACCTTGAAAATCTTCATGGTTTGAATCCCTATCCTTTTATAGCCCCAATCATTACGCCTTTCACAAAGTATTTCTGCACAAAGGGGTATATCAACATGACCGGTACGGAGGCGACGACGATGACGGCGTACTTGACGAGGTCGGCGAGTCCCTGTTTTGCGGCAAGTTCACGGGCATCCGCTATCATCACGGGGTCAATTTTGCTCAGGACGAGTATTTCGCGTAAGACGATCTGGAGGGGGGCGAGCTCGGTTTTGTTGAGGTAGAGCAGCGCGTTGAAGTAGGCGTTCCAGTGGCCGACGCCATAGTAGAGGGCGAGGACAGCGAGTATGGGGGCGCTCAAAGGGAAGACGATTTTTATAAGAAAGCGGAAGGGGGAACAGCCGTCGATTTTGGCGGCTTCGTAGAGCGTGTCGGGGATCATCGATTGGATGTATGTGCGGCAGAGGATGACGTTCCAGACGCTCAAGGCGATGGGGATGATCATTGCGGCGCGGGTATCCACCAGCATGAGTTTTTTGACCACAATGTAGGTGGGCACCATGCCGCCTGAAAAGTACATCGTAAAGACCATCAAAACCGATATGATGTTCCGTCCGCGGAACTCACGGCGGGTGAGGGGAAAGGCTGCCAGCATCGTCATCACCAGGTTTACCGTAGTTCCAACAATCATATAGAAGAAAGAATTGGCGAAACCGGTCATTATCTTGGGGTTTTTGAAGACGGCGTTGTAGCCCCGCAGGGTGGGCCGTACCGGCCAGAGCCAAACATCACCCTTCATTACCGCCTGGGGATCGGAAAAAGAGGCAGCAACGATATAGATGAGGGGGAAGACGACAATTACAAGGATAAGGGTGAGAACAAAGTAGACAAAACCGATAAAGAGCCGGTCGCCGGCGGTATCTCTGATACGCGTAAGCCGCCTCCTACCACACGCTTGTGTCGGTCAGCTTTTTGGAAAGCTGATTAACTATCACCATCAGCACAAACGCGATGACGGAGTTAAAGAGACCGGCGGCAGTCGAAAAACTGTAATTCGCGTTCTGAAGCCCCACCTTGTAGACAAAGGTCGAAATCACCTCCGCCGTTGACATATTGATCGGGTTCTGCATGAGGTAGGCCTTTTCAAAGCCGATGCTCATGATCGACCCGAAGCTGAAGATTAAAAGGATCACTATAGTCGGGCGTATACAGGCAAGATCAACGTGCCAGATCCGCTGGAGCCGCGAAACGCCGTCCACCAGCGCCGCCTCCTGCAATTCTTTATCGACTCCGGAAAGAGCCGCGATGTATATAATGGAAGAATAGCCCATCGTCTGCCAGATGCCGCTCCACACATAGAGGTGGGGAAAAATACCCGCGTCACCGAAGAAGTTCACCGGAGAGCCCCCTGCCAGTACGAGGACCCGGTTAAAAACGCCGATACGGAGGTCGGTCAACTGCATGAGCATTCCAACCAGCACTACCGTCGAAATAAAGTAGGGCGCATAGGTGATCATCTGTACGGTCTTTTTAAAGGCGAGGGACCGAATCTCGTTGAGGCCGACGGCAAGGAGTATCGGGATGGGGAAACCGGCTATAAGGCTGTAGACCCCCAGCCGCAATGTGTTGAGGATCACCGTTACCCCGGAGGGCGTCGTTAAAAACTGCTCAAACCATTTGAAGCCGACCCACTCGCTGTTCCAAATCCCCCGCCGCGGACTGTAGTCCTTGAACGCCATGAGGAGCCCGCCCATGGGCGCATAACAAAACACCAGCAGCCACAAAAGCGGCAGTGCGCTTATTGCCCAAAATTGCCAGCTATTTCCGCCTTTTTGGGAAAATAAGCGCGTTATGAGATTATCTTTCCTGGCGGGTCCCATGCAAGCCTCCGAATCTGCAGAATTATTTTCCCTGCGATCGGTCCCACGCCGCTTGAAACACCTTCAAATAGCCAGGCAAACCGATACGGTCAAAACCCGCAAGATAGGCATCCCAGTCTGTCTCAATATTCCGCCGTCCCTGAATAAAGGCCACCATGTTTTCGTCGATGTACTTCTCAAGCTCAACGGCGACCGTCGCCACCGAGTTCGCCTCATCCGCCGTCAGCTTCAGCCTGTTGGGGATAACGTCGAATTGGCCGGGCTTTTGCGCGTAGGGTTCGCACTTTTCTTCCGTCTCCACAAAGAGCAGTTTTTCAAGGCCCGCGCTCGAGAAGATGTCGATGTCCTGATTCGTCGATTCGCCCAAGCGGATGTCCGCCGTCGCGTAGATAAGCCCGACATCCTGCCAATCGTGATTCTGCGGTTCCGCCGTATACTGGTTAATGACGCGGAACAGGGCCGGGCGGCCGTTGAGTCCTGCTTCGCCCGCCGGATTCAGCACAAAGTCCTTTCCGTCAAGATTCGCCCCGTACTGATACTCCAGATAGCCCTGGAGGGTGTAAAAGTGATCGGCCCAGCGGAGAATCGCCTCGGGGTACTTTGCCTTGTCGGTGATGACAAGCTTGTTTTCCTGAAGATCGTTGTACTTAAACTCCGTAGCGATCCGCGTCCCATCGGGACCGGCAAAGGGGGGTGTTACCCGGTACTGACGGTAAAGGTCGGGGTTGACATCGGCGTCAATCTGATTCACGTTCGCCCCTGACGCGAAGAAGAGAACCGGCGCCCCCGGCTGATTCACCAGCGCCCGCAGCTGGTCGGGGTTCTGCGTAAAGCCGCCGTCATAAATCGCCCCCATCTTGTAAAGATCGTTCATAAAGCGGAGGAACTCGCGGTACTCCTTCTGATTCGCCGCCGTCACAATCTGCCCGGCCGGGGAAACCAAAAGCTTGTCGCCGAAGCTGCGGTCCCCCGGATTTGTAATAAAGGAACCCAGGAGAAAATCGGTAAACTGTTCCCCCCAGCCCGTTGTCGAGCCGGTGATCGCTATTCCATTTGGATTCAACTCAAGGAATTTCTTGCACACCGCCTTTAACTCTTCGGTGGTTTGCGGCCAGCCCAGTCCGATCTTGTCAAGCCACTCCGTATTGACCCACATCTTATTGAAAAAGAGGCAGTGGTAACACTCGTTAAACGAGGCCACCGCATAAATATGGCCGTCCGCCTGCCGCTGCTGAGCCCAGAGCCCCGGATTTTCCTGCATAAACGCCCAATAGTTCGGCATATACCGGGGAATCAAATCTTCCAGCGGAATAAGGATATGCTCCTTCATCCCGTAGGTGCTCACATCCGGCGTCCTAAACATAAAGGCATCGGGATAATCGTTGCTCGCCAGCAGCAGATTGATCTTCTCCGTTGAAGACTCATTCGGCGCCGTTACAAAGTCCCAGTGAATGTTTGTTTTATCTTCAAGATACTTCGTAAAATCATTCGTCTGCATATCGATCACATTCGGCGCGCTCATCGCGAACATCGTCATCGACAGCTTCGTCTTCGTTACCGGATACTCCCCCACTGCCGAAAACTCAGGCGCCCCATCGGCAGCCTTCTTCTTTGCGCAGCCGGTAAACAACATCGCAACCGCCAAAACCGCCGCCAGTACCAAGATGCCTGCGGCGATAGTACCTTTTTTGCCCTCAGAACCCGTTTTTTTCATATAATACTCCTATAAGCCCCTGTGTTATCATTAAGGCTTAAATAATAGTATATATCGGGGTTCTTCCTTGTCAAGCAAAGTGGATGCGGCCGCCAGGGCCAGCGTATTATCAGATTTTTACCACTAACCACACGAAGCGAACCTTCGGTTCGAACACGAACTTTTACTCTGAAATCGCTTGCCCTTTTTGTGAGGTTCGTGTGGTTCGTGGTTAAAAATTCTCTTTTGGATATCTTTTATACTTACCAATTATTTTTTAAAAAAAGCCTAAAGTTGCCCGTTCTATCTGCCGAAAAGTATATGATTAGATGTGTTCCGGGGATGAAAAATCCGCGGTTCTTCGTTTCAGGGACCGTTTAATCACAAAGGCAAGGATGCCCGGCATCTTCAAGATGTGCGCATCCTTCCAAACAAAGGCAAGGATGCCTTTGAAGACATTTCAAGGAGGATGACATGATCATCAACCACAACCTTTCGGCTATGTTCGCCGATCGCTCCCTCAAAGTTACCGAAAATGCGCTCAGCAAAAATCTGGAGAAACTCTCTTCCGGTCAGCGGATCAACCGCGCCGGGGACGACGCTTCCGGGCTCGCGGTTTCCGAAAAAATGCGGAGCCAGGTCCGGGGCCTCAACCAGGCTTCCGCCAACGCAGCCAACGGTATTTCTTTCATTCAGACCAGTGAAGGGTACCTTCAGGAAACCCAGGATATCATCCAGCGTATCCGGGAACTGGCGGTCCAGTCTGCCAACGGGATCTATTCCGAAGAAGACCGGATGATGATCCAGGTTGAAGTTTCCCAGTTGGTTGACGAAGTTGACCGGATTGCCAGCCATGCCCAGTTCAACGGCATGAACATGCTCACCGGCCGCTTTGCCCGTCAGGGTGGTGATAATATGGTTACCGCCTCCATGTGGTTCCACATCGGCGCCAATATGGATCAGCGGGAACAGGTGTTTATCGGCACCATGACCAGCGCGGGTCTCGGACTCCGCAGCATCGGGGAGGACAGCTTTATCACCCTGGAAACTATGGACGACTCTAACCGGGCCATTGGAACCATGGACGCAGCCCTCAAGATCATCAACAAGCAGCGGGCGGACCTGGGAGCCTACCAGAACCGGCTGGAACACGCCATTGTCGGCCTTGACATCGGCGCCGAGAACCTCCAGGCCGCTGAATCCCGCATCCGGGACACCGATATGGCGAACCAGATGGTGCAGTACACCAGGGACCAGATCCTCAGCCAGTCCGGGATCGCCATGCTGGCCCAGGCCAACCAGCGGACAACTTCGGTCTTGTCACTTCTCCAATAAAGCGTTATAGTTTAGTTCGATGGAGAACCCCGAAAGGGGTTCTCCTAAGGAACTTTTAAGCTTGCTTAAAAGTTCCAGGGTTCTTTGACAAACACCCTTTGTGTACGACGGCGCGGAACGATTCTTTAGCAATAAATGACCGTTTCGCTCCGTATCCGGTAGGCCGGGAGGAAAGGCGCGAACCTCTTTCCGGTTTTACCGTCCGTGCGGCGCGGCTGTGGCTAAGGATAGCCTAAGCATTTTAAACGCAAGGAGGGTAATATGATAATTAATCACAACATGAGCGCCCTGTACGCCAACCGTGAACTCGGTGTGACCCAGGGCGACGTGTCCAAGAGTATTGAAAAGCTCAGTTCCGGTCAGCGGATTAACCGCGCCGGGGACGATGCTTCCGGGCTCGCGGTCTCCGAGAAAATGCGGAGCCAGATCCGGGGTTTGAATCAAGCCGAGCGCAATATTCAGAACGGTGTATCCTTTATCCAGACCACTGAAGGTTATCTTCAGGAGACCCAGGATATCCTGCACCGCCTTCGGGAACTGTCTGTTCAGTCCGCCAACGGTATCTATACCGATGAGGACCGGATGCAGATCCAGGTTGAGGTTTCCCAGCTGGTCGATGAAATCAACCGTATTGCGAGCCATGCTCAATTTAACGGAATGAATCTTCTGACCGGGTCCTTTGCCCAGAATTCTGTGGTCAACAAGACCATGCAGCTCCAGGTCGGGGCCAATATGGATCAGAATGAAAGTATCTATATCGGAACCATGACCGCCCAGGCTCTTGGACTCGCAAACGCTCAGGGCGAAGATGGTGGTATTTCCATTAGTACCCCCGAAGAAGCAAATCAGGCTATTGGAACTGTGGATTCCGCCTTACGGCAGATATCCAAGCAGCGCGCCGATCTCGGCGCCTACCAGAACCGGTTTGAAATGGCTTCCGAAGGCGTTGCCATTGCGGCTGAAAATCTTCAGGCCGCCGAGTCCCGGATTCGGGATGCGGATATGGCATCGGAAATGGTTAACTACACCAGGAATCAGATCCTGTCCCAGGCGGGGACTGCCATGCTGGCCCAGGCCAATGTGCGGACCCAGTCGGTGCTTCAGCTCTTGGGCTAGCCTACTGGCTAATTTCAGATTACAGATGCGGATTAAGAGACCTCTGGACGTCGTCTTTTGAAACGCGGGACGAGGAAGCCGCGCCCTTCCCCGCCCCTTTTTAGACAGGAACGCCTGATATTTCAGGCGATATACATATCCCGTCAAGGATGATGGGTTTATAAAGTTGGAGAAAAACTTTCGTTTTTCTCCTCAGCAGGTTTAAGCTTCGCTTAAACCTGCATACACGGAGGTAGTACCATGAGTATGGCCATAGCCCCTGCGGGTAACAGGATTCAGCAGGAAATCCAAAGGGATGCACTCCCTCAGGAACGCAGAACTGCGCGTATCGCACAGGCCCATGCTACGAAAATCAAGGCCGAAGCTTTTCAGAAATTTGAATCATCCCTGCCGGGGAATTTGGAGCCCGGTGAAAAGCCCCTGGAAATCAGCCAAACAGCCGCGAATCTTGAACAGATCAGCCTTGCGTTCGATAAAAAACTCAAATTCGTGGTGGATCATGAATCCCATGAAGTAATTGTCAAGGTTATCGACAGTGCAACCGATAAGGTGATTAAGGTGCTGCCGCCCGAAGAATTACAGCGGCTCCACAGCAGGATCAAAGAAACCATCGGTTTTTTGTTTGACGAACGGGTATAACCGGAGCCTGGACCTGGGCTGTAAGCCGACCTGGGCTGTCCGGGGACGTGTCCCGGGAGGGGAATTCAGGGTATGTCCGATATTTATGTGCCGGGTGTAAAAAGCCGGTTCGATACAGATAAACTCATTGAAGGCCTGATGCAGGTCGAACGGATTCCCAAGGAACGTACCGAAAAAAACATCGAATCCCTGGAATCCCAAAAGACCTATTGGCAGGAAATCGGCAGACGCATCAATTCCCTCAGGGACAGCGCACGGCTCCTCTACTCTTTTCAGAATCCCTTTAATGAGCGGATCGGAAATTCCGCCGACAGCTCGGTTATTACCGCCACCGCGACACGGGAAGCCGCTGAGCGGGACTATCGTTTTACCGTAAAACAGATTGCCCAGGCGGACCGGTTTTTGTCCCGGCCCCTGGAGGATAATTTTAAGGTTGACGCCGGTACTTATACCTTTTCCGTGGGAAAGGATGAGGTTTCCTTTGCCTTTAAGGGCGGCAGCCTGAAGGAATTTACCGATGCCCTGAACCGCCGGGGCAAGGATAAAATCGGCGCCAGCCTTATCGCCGTTGAACGGGGCGCAAAATCCCTTTTAATTGAATCGAAGGTTACCGGCAGTGAAAACCGCCTTGTCTTTTCCGGGGACGCCGAAACCCTGGCCTTCAATACCGGCATGGTGGAGCAGGTAAACGATTCCCGCCGGGATATTGCCCTGGATGTCCAGGACCTCAAACGGGTGTCCGATTCCAACCTGATAAATGTTGAAGAAAATACCCTCCGGGTAAAGGCCGGGGCTTCCGCATCCATAGCGCTTAACCCGGCGGTCCAGTCCGCCCCGGGCCTGATCCTGCAATTTGAAACCGCCGCGGAGACTAAATCCGCCGATGGCTCATCCGGGGCCTCCGGGGCGCCGACCGGGCCGGTGATTCCCCCCGCCGGGAGCGTGACCTACGGGGGGATCACCATTGAAAATGATCCCACCTCGGTGATCATGGCAAACGGGAAGGAGCCCCCTC
>BOAU01000081.1 GCA_026002025.1 Spirochaetia bacterium
TATTCATCGGGCCGTTAACTCCATGTTGGCCGCCCACCAAGCCAAGCTTCGTACCAAGGCTTAAAGGTACATTTTTGAAATGAGGCACCCATAGCTGAAAGGTACATTTCTAAATGAGGCACCACGTCCGTCAAGAAAATGTATTATTCAGCCCTACATCCGTGTAGTACTTTGATATTCAGCCGTTTTTACTGTTAAGTCTTTCACTTTTTTGATCTATATATCATTATGGACTTACAGGAGCAGATAATGCAGAAGATAGTGTTTTGTAATATTATGATGAAGGCGCGGCTTGACCGTTTCCGCTATAAGGTCAGCGGTAACAGCACCATAGCATTTGACGGCGAGGTTATTTTCCCCATAAACGGCGTATTGGCGAAGACCCTCAATAAAGACGATACGGTAAAAGTTGTGCTCCTTAAAAAGGACGACATAAACAACAACAGCGACCGTAATGTCGGCGAGTTTAGAGATGAGCTAAACATCATCAACAAGGGCATAGGCGCCGCCATAGACTATAAAGTGTTAAGTACGCCCCATGATGAAAGCCGCATCATCCAGGAAAAGCTGCTTAAGGAAATGGTCGATGAATTGAGCGATGGCGCGGCAATTTATGCCGACATAACCTACGGCCCCAAGTCTACGCCGATTATCGTTTTCAGTGTTTTGAATTTCGCGGAGAAATTTTTCAATGCCGATATAAAGAACATCGTGTACGGTAAAGTTGATTTCGATAAAGACAATAATCCTGTAAATCCTGAGTTGTTCGATATGACGCCGCTCTTTTATTTAAATTCCCTGGCGAACACCATGGAGTGCAAAGACAGCGATCAGGCAAAAAAATTGTTGGACAGCATTCTATCATAATGAAACGATCCAAAGAAGAATACGAAAAATTAATAAATAACTCGCCGCTGTTTACTATCGATAAAGACAAGGAAGGCGAACTATACGCTGCCGAAGAAAGGCGGTTTTTAACCGATTTGGCAGAATATCTTTCGTTATATATATTTACCCAGGACACCTTTGCCGAACTCGGTCTTGAAATTATCGAGACGGCGAAATCATGCATAAAAGCCTTTGACAGCGGTCATGGAAAATTTCTGCATTACTTCAATTACGCATTGAGTAATCGGCGGCGCGTGAGCGCAGGAAAAAAAGCTGCGCAGGAACGGCAGCACGGGTTAAAGGTTGGCGATGATACGCTTGTCAGAAAGGTAAATGGATATGCACATTTGAAAGGATATGATTTATCGGACACTTCGACGATCAGGCATTTGTGTACCGATACGATGAATTTGAAGGTGATTGCCGCTTTGTGCAATGTACCAACGGAAGGTGTGGTACACACCATTCGCACAATATACGAAACTTCCGTGTTGGGAGAATTCACCCTCAGCGATGACGGCAATGAGATAAGCATTTTTGATCGCCTATCAACGCCGGAGACAAAACTTGAAATGAATGATGAAGTGATTGCATTGTTAAAATCCATCGACAGTGCCTATAAAAACAGCAGGGACAGCCAAAAGCCCCTGCTCAAGAAACTGATAAGCATTAAACTTGCCCCCGTGATTTTAGAGCTGGAACTTGATCCGGCCTTTGACTTCTGGGATGCTGATATTGAAAAACAATACCGGTTAACCGGCGCCGTTCCTACCGCTCGGGACATTGCGGCGATGTTCGATGTGCTTGAACAGAGCGCAAGCCGGACAATCAATAATTTTTTCAAAAAAGCTGCGGCAAAGTGTTAAGTTAAGCCAGCCTCAAGACTATTTATAAGTATGAGCAAATACTTAAAGAAGATGATAACGATAATACTGTTTGGAATATCGGCGGCAGTATATTCACAGGAGATATTTAACTCCAACGATTATTATCTGATGGGAGACATAGGCGTAAGTTACGATGGAACAGAATTCCATTTGGACCTTATGGGCAGTTATGGATTTTATTTTGATACATTTGGCAGTCTGTATCTCAGGCCTGAACTGGAACTATACTATAAAAATGATAGTGAATATTACAGCTGGCGTTTCGGTCCGCACTTATCAGCATTATACGGATATAATATAGGAGCCGAAGCATTCAGCGTATTTTTGTATGGCGGCGCCGGGATTGGTTACAATTTCCTCTTGTCTTCAACAGAAAGCAGTGGGAGCAGCGGATGGGTTGGGAACGGTATTTTTGGCGCAAAACTTTTGTTTTATGGGTTCGGCGCCTATGCCGAATACCGGATGAGTTTTTTGGGCGGAACCAATAGATTATCCGTAGGTTTAACTTTTGCGGTTGGGGGCAGCAGTTACGCTCCCACGCCATATAAACCACCGGCTCCCGCTCCTGCACCGCCGCCTCCGGCTGCAAATAATAAAAACCGCGATAGAGACTACTTTTAATATATCAGGGGGGACCATGAAAAGATTTATCATTAAATCCGCAGCGGTAATATTCTTAATACTATCCCTGGCGTCCTCATGCTCTAAAAGCGAACCCTACGGAACCATTGAAAGAAGCAGTCCTCCTAATATTAGGTCCGACTTTCAGGAAGGGCAGGGCGTTGATGCGAACAATAACGGCAAACCTGATTTTATCGTGCGGAACGGGCGTTTTATCGGTACGGTTTCAGGCAAAGACTTTGGCCCTGCTACCGTGGCAAATTTAAATGCCCGTAAAACTACAGCCCCGACGCAAATAAAGCCCACACAGATAAAACCGTCTGCCGTACCGGCCGCAGCATCTGCCATAAATTATACAAACTATACTAATTTCAAAAATTATGCCTACTACCCTGCCCGTCAATTTCTCGACACAACAGGCTGGACACTAACATCCCAAAGAAGCCATGAACTGCCTGAGGACATCAAAAACAAGGTTCGGAAAATCGGCGATTACCTGCACGACCATTATACCTACGGTACCTACAAGTCATTTGATGGAATAGGGCAGGATGATGACAACGTATTCGATTGCGATGATTTTGCGGGATTAATGTACCGAATGGGACGCGAAGCCGGACTGGATATGTATATAATCAGCCTGCCCGGCCATTGGGCAAACGCGGTCAGGTATGGGAATACCCTTTACACCGTTGAGCCCCAGGGAGTAAAGGTAAAGTACCGGGATACAAGCAAATTCGGCAAATTTACATTGGCGGACTATGCCCGTTACACAGAACAAATTGTTGTTGAGCGATAAAGGATGAATGTGAAATGGAAAACGGTCTGAAAACTATCAAGTGGTTTCCCGCCGGAAACAATGTTGTGTTTTACGGCTATCCGGGCAGCGGGAGAACAAATGCCTTTATGAAAATTGCGACAAAATTAAAACTTGGGTTGAAAATACCAATAAGCATCGTGAATTGCGATACATGGCATCTGGGAAAAAATTACACAATAGAATCATTTGCAGAAATAACAGACATTCCATTTCATAAAATGGAGATCGATAAATTAGCCGATCTTCGGGACGATAATTTGCTTATTTATTTGCGGTTTGATGAAAGAGGTTACTTTTCAGAAGAAAATAGATCAAACATCGGTTTGAATCTAAATTATTTTTTTCAGAAGGATATTTTTCAGAATAAGAAATTCAAGAAAGTACTTGTACTTGATTGTACGCGCAAAGACGATATCAATGATGCGCTAATAGAATCGGTCGGAAAAGATTTTATAGATGCGATAATACTTACAAAAGTTGATTTGCCCGCAGACAAAGAATCTGTTTACAATTATCTTTGTTCAATAAATATACCTGTAGCATTTATTTCATCCGGAGAAGATATTCTTAATGATGGCGCGTTTGTTGACAATGCTGTTATCTCAAGGATATTTGAAAAACATCATAAAGAATGAGAAATATATGTTTGGTTATTTGTATTTTTTTATTCTCAGCTTTATTAAACGCCGAACAAGTGCGGGACCATAACAACAACGGACACATCGATAATTATGATGTTGCACGGTCACACCCAAACGATTATTTCTGGAGAAATGGGTCATGGTATTACCTGAATCAAGGGGATATTAATTATGCGCGAAACGCAGTAAACTACCCAAGACAAAATCAAAAAACACAAGGCGGCACAACGAAAAATGGGCATCCCGTATTAATTATTATCGCGATTATTGGCGGAATTTACCTTACAAAAAAGTTTTTAAATTATTATGAGGAGAAAGCATACCAGGAACAACTCAGGGTACAACGAATAGAAAGAAACAGACAAGAACAACTGATGCGGCAAAGGGAAGCGGAGTTTTTAGCTCAACAAGAACGGGAATATCAGGAGTTGCTAAGAAGACAGTTGTTTGAAGCGTTTATGCGTGAATACAAAAGGACAGTCCCTCCGCCTAAAGCGCCGCCGCAGTCTGATATGGTTTCATTTTACCGGAATATGCTGGGGCTTAGATTGCAATTTACCCAGGACGAGCTCAAAAGTGCCTATCGTGAAGCCGTGAAAAAATATCATCCCGATAAATACACCGATGCTTCAGAGCGCGACAGGGAAAATGCTGAAATGCTTATGAAGCAGGTTGTCGATGGGTATGAGGTGTTAAACGAGTTGACAAAGTGTTAAGTTTCTTTATCTTTCCTGCTATAATAAAGGATGATACTATTTTAGGGGGTGTGTAAAATGAAGGTTACTATTTTTGCTTTAATAATTGCGTTGGCCAGTTGTGGATCAACGCCTGCACAAACAGGCAGAAGTCAACAGGACACTGGTGAAGAACATCTGTCATCTTCAACGAGAACAAATACATTCAACGGTATTTCAGTTGAGGTGATTGGGATTCCTTATGAATATAAAGATATTTGTGGTTATCGATCATTGGACTCCCTTATAGAGGCAGAGTATAAGTCGATATCCACCGGACAGTCTTCATCGTTTGTCAATTTTAGTATTGACAAGTTTATTTTTAACTTTAATGCAAATGGCAGCCTGGTTATCAGCGCCCTCTACAGCTATGATAAAACACCGGCGGAAAATGGGGGATTTTATCCTGCCCAATCAGGGAGGATACACGAATGGAAACTTGAACCTAAATACCACCGCCATTCCGGCGGTAATTGTTCGCTTGATTTCTACAATGACAGCGCAGTCTCCCAGGCAAAACTAAACGAGATGCGGAGCGACCCCTCTTTGGGAAAGGTGTATGATGTACTCCTTTCTGTTGCAGAAGATATGGATTACAATTATCCTGCCATTGGCCGCAGGGCCGCATTTGTCACACTGCCAAATGGCAAGGAGCCGTTAAAAGGTGTCTGCGATGATTATTCCAATCTCTTGATTAATAGACTCACTGCGGCCAATATCAATGGTGTTAGCAATATACAAAAGGTGACAGGACAAAACCACGCATGGGTTACCCTTGTTTACAAAGGAAAAACTCTTTATCTTGATGCCACATGGTTTGACAAAAACAACATCAATGAAAATGGCGTGGTTGACCATACACCTTACAAAGACCCGCGCAACATGACCTTCGACAACGAAATCTTTACAAATCATAATCAACATCATATTGCCGGGGGCACAAGAAACATTGGATCATGATATGGTAGACCCTGATCGGAAGAACGCGCCGCATCCCTGCGGCGCTAAAAAAGGATGGAATATGAATATGGTAACGTATGTTTTATCATTGGCTTTAGGAGCATTACTGTTATTTTTTACCATTACAATAAGTGGCTCAAGTCCTCTTGGCTATTTTGATTTACCCAATTTAATGTTTGTGGTTGTATGCCCATTCATATTAATGTATATATTTGAATGGACATAATACTGTAAAAACGGCTTTTAGCGTGCCATTTAAGAAAAATAGTTCCAGGGAAACATTGCTGCCGGCAAACAGGTATTTTAAAAATCATAATAAAATAACATGGTTATGGGCATTTGCGGCGGTGCTTATTGGAGTAATTGGAATACTGCAAAATTTTAACAATAAATTGGCGACTGGGCCTAATCTGGCCCTGGCGATTATGTCAATATTTTATGCCGCAGTAATACATGTTTTTGTAATAATACCGTTTACAGTATTGATAGATAGGAAAATAAAAGAGAGGTGCTAAAGTAAAAACAAGGCTTGTTTAAGGGGTGAAACCAGTGAGCACCACCGAACCAGGCCGCTGCCGGCTTTTTTACGAATTTAGGTGTTGATTATGGCATAATCCTATACTATCATAGTATGAAGAAAAGGGGTTTATATGGCAGACTTGCCCAAGGGATTTACCCTCTCAACAAGGGATTTCAAGAAAACAACGGTGGGAGCCAAATTGGGTGAAGGGGGACAGGGGGCGGTCTACCAGGTGGACTACGATGGCCAGCCCAAGGCCCTCAAATGGTATACCGCAGCACTAAAAAACCCGAAAAAGTTCTATGAAAATCTGGAAAATAACATCAAAAAGGGGGCTCCTGCCAACGCCTTCCTCTGGCCCGAGGCCATTACAGAAAAGCAGGGGGAAGCCTTCGGGTATATCATGAATCTGCGGCCCCCGGAGTATGTGGATTTTTCCCGGTTCCTTATCGGTAAGGAGGGGTTTGCCAGTATTACCGCCATGGTCAACGCAGCCCTGCGGATTACCGAGGGGTTCCAGGAATTGCACCTCAAGGGGTACAGCTACCAGGACCTGAATGACGGCAACTTCTTTATCAACCCCGAAAATGGGGATGTGCTGATCTGCGATAACGACAACGTGTCCGAGTACGGCAAGAATTCGGGGATTGCGGGGAAGGCCCGGTACATGGCGCCGGAGGTGGTGCTGGGCAAAAACCAGCCGGGGATTAAGACCGATAGCTTTTCCCTGGGGGTAGTATTGACATAGCTATATTTTCAGGACAGACTTTTCTAAAGAAGCGTGGGAAAAGGATAAAAGAATAAATGATCGACTTGGGGCTCTTTGGGATGTATGAATTTGATTTGTCAATATTTTTTGAAAAGTTCCTAATTATTTTAGGGACCGCAATAATAGCAATACCTTCAGTAATTTTAGCTTATATCAAGTTACTTCCCAAGAGCAAATCTACTCTATTAGAAGTATGCCCAATAATTGAGCAAAACGACACGGAGCAACCCTCTTATAATGAGGTCATTAATTTACGCACTCAACTTAAGAATATTCTTTTGGATAAAAAAATGACCGACAATGAACTCAAAAAGATTGGTCTTAACTTTAGAGTAAAGACTAAAGATACAGTATCTATAGAGTATAAAGTGAGAATGTCTTTCTATCTTGACATATTATCTGCGTGGTGGAAACACTCATTCAAAGACGATGACATAAAGGCTCAGTTTAGTTTTTTTGAAAGGTTAAAAAGATTTTTAAAACTTGTGGAGCGAAGTCTCTTTTTTGAAAATGAAACAGACTCAATCCTTAGTAGATTGCCTGATGGTCAACCATTTTGCCATCAATTACCAATATCAACAAGTGATAGTCTTTTTTGGAAAAATCTTTATGTCAGAGTTCGTGGTATTGATATTGATGGGAAAAAATCTAAATGGATAAAATTAAAGTTTCCAATGTTTGATAATAAGAAAATTAGGGATGAGATAATAATATTCCGCACAGACCCAGAAAACAAATTACTTGATAAAGAGTATGCCAAAGATAAATATGAATAATATTAAAATATTTGTACCCGGTTTTAACCAGCAAGTGCAACACCCGAAAACTTGGCAAGAATTGTATTTGGTGATTAGAGAAAATAATTTTGCTTTGTGAGTTTTGGAAAGATGGCTGGGTGTAAAGTTAGCCAAAATAGATTGGAGATGGTATGGTTGCATTACAAGCTCCGTATGTATTGACAAGAAAATTGAAGATGTGGTAAGCTAGAGAACATAAAGCTCCTGACCGTTTTTAAGGTATTAACGGCTAGGTAGATTGGAGTATAACTTTGATATCAAGTTGGGGATTAAAGAATTTTAAATCCATAAAAGAGGCAAGCCTTGAATTTGCACCTCTTACGGTGCTGACTGGAACAAACAGTAGCGGTAAAAGTTCCCTATTACAGTCAATTCTTGCAATTTCCCAGACCCTTGCTTATAAAGACACTTCTCGCCAACTTGTATTAAACGGCGAAATGGTTCGTTTAGGTGATTTTGAGACAATTTTAACCTCGGGTGCCAAGGACAAAACGCTTGCCGTAGAATTCACCGTAGAACCAGAGATGAGTGCTTTTGAGACAGAAGCGATAAGAAAGTTAATCTTGCTGGGAAATATCCATTTTAAAGAGAATATACATCTTGAAATGACATTTAACAATGGTGAACATGACGTATTTCCGTATCTTCAGGACCTTTCCCTTCATACCTTAGATGACAATAAAAATATACGCAGCATTATGAAAATCAAGCGAAAAAAAGGTGATTATGACGAGATTCCCGCAAGTGAAATGGTGTCAGATATGGATAATTTAGCTCTTTATCAAATTTTACCAACAAAATTCAACGTTATTGATTATTCCATAAAATTACCATTAAATAATTCTTATAATAAAAAACAAGATATTTATAAGCGTCATCAAATAGCAGAGTTTGAATGTTCCATGAAACATTTTTTACCGTCAGCGGTGCAATTTATTGTAAATGAAATCCTTGAATATGCTAGAATGGTTACTAAGTTTCTTAACGATCCACTTAGTCCATTTAGTAGATCGGATATGACACTAGCTCAAAAACATTTTTTGCCGTTTATAGGTGCCTGCGCAGACGGAATATCCAATAAGGCTGAATTTATAAGAAAAATGCGCAAAAATGCCTTAGCTCTCCAAGATTCACTATTAAGGTTAAGAGAAGAATTATCTTCAGAACCTACGTCTAAAACAAATAATAACATTGAAACAGATAAAGAAGATAAGAAACCAAACTCGGAAGCGGATCAAATTGGAATTGCCCCGGTTGGGTGGACAGTTGGTTAAGCCACCTTTGAACATAATGCCGCAGCCGGTGTCGAATAGTCAAGAGCCGAATGCAGCCGTTTCCGGTTGTAGTAGGTCTCAATGTATTCAAA
>BOAU01000082.1 GCA_026002025.1 Spirochaetia bacterium
TTTATCATTTCTTACACCTTGTAATACTTCTTGGTAAATATTGGGACATATAAAAATATTATTTTCTTGCAGTATTAATTCCTGCAATTCTGCCTGGATAGAATTTTCCCCACTCTTAAAAAATTCTATCCAAACAGTTGAATCCACCAGAAAATTATTCATCTCATGGTCCTCATCTCTTCGAGATTCCCATCCCATACATTTGACCCCTTATATTTTAATATTCTTTTTAAATTGTTTTTTCTGATATATTCCTTTAATACCATATTTAATACTGCCCTTTTGGTATTAATTCCACTGATTTTCATTGCCTGAGTAACCAAAGTATCGTCTAAATCCACATTCGTCCGCATATAAATCCCCCTATATCAACGTTTTAGTATCATACTATTATATTTTATTTGATCTTTATTATTTTGTCAATAGATTTTACACATAATTTTCAAAAAATTGCACATAACTCCTTATATTCATGGAAGGCCTTTGAGGAACTCTACAAGGCGGGAAAGGTCCGCTCCATCGGGGTCAGCAATTTCCATGGCCGCCACATTGACGCCCTGTTAAAGACCGCAACTGTTGCCCCCCAGGTGAACCAAATCCGGCTCTGCCCCGGCGACACCCAGGACGAGGTGGTTGCATACAGCCGTAAGCACAACATCCTCCTTGAAGCCTACAGCCCCTTGGGTGTGGGGAAAATTTTTGACTCCCCGGAAATTCAGGGCTTCGCGAAAAAGTACAACCGGAGCATTGCCCAGGTCTGCATACGCTGGAGCCTTCAGCGGGGATACCTCCCCCTGCCAAAATCGGTGACCCCCGCGCGGATTGCGGAGAACACCCATGTCTTTGACTTTGAACTTTCCGCGGAAGATGTGGAGAAGATCGCCGGCCTTACGGGCATCGGCGGAACTTCCCAAAATCCGGATGAGACCAATTTTTAATTTTTCAAAAGGTTGTATGCGCAAATAAAACTGCGCATACAACCCCGGTTTGCACCATCGCATATGGTGTCAGGCACCTTTCGCGTTACTATCAGAAAATCTGGTCTTCAAAATCTGATATATTTATCGTGTAGCTGTCTCCAGCATCGATAGTTCCTCTTGAATATAGACCAAGTAATGGATTCCAAAACGAAGTTTTACTATATCTCACAGTATATTCAATGCCAGAAGTACTGCTATAAGTACCCCCATCACCCTTTGGCAATTCTGAAAGCTCACGTCTTGTTTCGCCATTGATTGTTACTTGAACGTAATATGTTCTTGATCCGTCATTTTTTACGGTTAATTCAGCCATATTATCACAGGCGGTAAAAACAAACCCGATTACCACAACAAGGGTGGCAATCCCGAAAAGTTTGAAAAAATTCTTCATAAAATAGAACTCCTTGTTAAACGAAGTAAAAACCTGCTGCGTTAGCCGCCGCGCACGGACGCGCGGCGGGTTACTTGTTAGTCAGGTACCCCCGGCAAAGCCGGGGGTATCGGGAGATTATCGAGGGATTCATCAAGTACCCATTTCATATCAGACGGCAAACCACTCAAGTTTGACGTCATGCTCTCATTTCCAGTTGTCGTTAAGTCGCCTGTTTCTGGATCATATGAATAGTTCCCCGCCACCTGTAAATATACCTGATTCCAGCCTTTTTTCAGGGATACATTTGCAGTCATATTTATTCCACCCATAGAGCTGCTGCCGCTTATTGTTGCCGCTTTTGAGGAGTATATATATGCTACAGCATCCGTCTCTATTGACATAGTTTCCACCATGTCGAAAGTACTTTTTCCAAACAAAATTTCGCCTTTTTTGGTTTCCCCATCAAAAAGATAAAAATACATAACAGAAAAAGCTTTTGTATCAGATGGTTTTACCGTTAATCCTTCCGGTATATCTTCTTCAGTAAAGCCGGACAAATACTTGTCGTCAACCGCCGCTGAAAGGTTTAAAGTTAATTTACCGGAGGTAAGTGTCCCAACTGAAACATAAGTCCCATCAACCTCGTCTTCATAATCGTCGTCAAGATAAATCTTGAGAGTTCCGCTACCGGTATAGGCGTTAAAAATACCATCCTTATTGACCGTATATACCTGTTCGTTGCTTTTAGATACGGTTACTGGATCGTCATTTTTAGGTGTTGTACCATTATCACCATCACCAGTTGCTGTCCATTTTGCATATACCGTTATATTGGCGGTAACAGTAGTTGTTTCCGTAAAAGCGGTTCCACCCCCATTTTTGGCTGTATACCAACCGCCAAAATTATTTTCTGATTTTGTAGGCGCAGGCAAGGTTCCTGCCGTGTCACCGGAAATAACTTCTTTACTTGTGGGAGTAACCGCTCCACCATCTGCATTAAAAGTTACCGTATATTTTGTTGGATCCGTCGGGCAACCCGTCAATACTATTCCCAATGCCAGCGCCATACCGAGCATTGCCACAAAAGACACATTCTTCTTCATTTTCAGCCTCTTACTATATATTCGAAGCGTTATACGCTCCGCTTCACAGGACGCGCAATGCGCTTCCTGAATAAGCCATTTCCTTCTTTGCCCCGGACCGGGTTTACCATATATGGGTCATTATGACCCACTTTGAGGCGCAATTCCCTGAATTGCGGCATAGGAACCGCAAAATACTTCAAAAAATGCAAGAATAAGTCAAGTATAATGAAGTTTACGGTAATGAGTTAATTAGGCAAAAGGGGATAGAATGACCTAAAAGGTAAGTTTATTGAAGCGCATGACAAATATCAGGGAAATATTGGCGGCCAATTTGAAGGAAAGCCGCCGGAGATTGGGCTTGACCCAGGAGCAGTTTGCGGAGAAAGCCGATGTGTCCACCCACTATATCGCTATGGTTGAGACCTGCAAGGCATTTCCTACAGCCGATATGCTGGAGCGCCTCGCCGCAACCATTGGTATTGAAACCCACCAGCTTTTCAGTATACCGGAGGAGCCCAATGAAGTCTTTGAACGGCTGTTACAGCAGGGCATAGCCAGCATAGAAGAAGCCGTAGTAAAAACCATACAGGAAACCTTCGCCGAGGATTGCAAAAACAAGGATAAGGCATAACCCAAATAAGCGGGGGGAGCTGGGGCCGTGGGGGACATCCAGCATATTGTGATTGGTAAGGGTAAAACTGCTTTTCCAAACGGTTAAATTTCGCTATACTTTGATATAGGAGACGTATCATGCCAACAGTCAAAACGGCAACGAAAAAGACCTTAAAAACAGCCAAGAAGCCCGCTCCAAAAGCAACTAAAAAGGTAACGCTGGACGATGTGTGGGTAACTATGCGGGAGCTTCAGGAACTGCACAAAGAAACCGAGGCCGGCTTTAGGGAACTCCAAAAAGCGCAAAAAGAGACCCAACGGATAGTCGGCGACCTGGGCAACAAGTTCGGTGATGAAGCTGAATACACGATGCTTCCCGGCCTGCCGGAAAAATTCAAAAAGCTATGCGCTTGAAAATGGCTTTTACGTCATAGAGCCTTCGGGAGAAGATGTGAAAGTAATAAAGCCCGGTTCCGATCCCAGGGTTTGGTAATTGCGTCAGGAAAACATTTGACAGCGGGGAATTGTTTATGCTTATTGACGCCCATTGCCATCCCCTGGATCTTCTTGAACATTTTCCCGGCGCGGAGGATGAACGCCGCAGGCTGGGTGTTTTCTGTGCCGCAAGTTCCACCACCAAAGAACAGTTTTTCTGTCACGAGGAATTGGCCCGAAAGGCACAGGCGGAAAACGCCCCGCCTTTGATCCCCTGTTTTGCCATTCATCCCCAATTGCCCGCATCGGATATGTGGAATGCGGAATTTGCCGATGAGCATTTGGCTTTACTGGAATCTCTGGCAAAAGAAGGGCGGCTGGGGGCTATTGGGGAGGCCGGCTTCGATCTTTACAACGACGAATTCCGGACCACAGAAAAACTACAGGATGAAATTTTCGCCGCCCATCTGGAAACGGCGCTGAAATATGATCTCCCCATGGTGCTCCATGTGCGCCGGGCCATGCACAAGGTTTTTGCCCGCATTGCCGCGCTGAAAAAACTCCCCGCGGTGATCTTTCATTCCTGGCCGGGAACAATGGGGGAGGGGGAATCCCTGCTGCGCCGCGGGGTGAACGCCTATTTTTCCTTCGGCACGGTTATCACCCTTAACCATAAAGAGGCGATCCGATGCTGTGCCGCATTTCCCGCGGAACGCTTGCTGACTGAAACCGACGCCCCCTACCAGGGCCTGCGGGGCGCGGCCTTTTCCCGCTGGGCGGATCTGCCGCTGATATTGAAAACTGCAGCATTACTGCGGAAAGAGGCGGGTAAGCCCGGATCTAATGCGGAAGAATTAGAACAAATTGTCGAAGAAAATTTCAAAAGGGCCTTCGGCCGTATTGCGAATACTTAAGAAGAATTTAACCACGGACCACACAGACCACACGGACAAAAAGGCAAAAAATCAAAGCAAAAGTCCGTGAGGGTCCGTGTGGTCCGTGGTTTATTATTCTTCTGGTATAATCAGTAATTTTCAAGGGCCAGTGATTTAAAAATTTCCGCCGAATGTTTTGCGGCGGCTTCTGCTTCGGCGGTTTTACCCGCCTTGCGGTACACTTCCGCCAGAGCCCGCCAGTCTGTGGCAAGTCCCCAGGAATTTTCCGCCCGGCGGTCCAGGGCTATGGCCTGTTCCAGGGCTTCACGGGCGCTGTCGTACTTGTCGGCCACGGAGCGGATCGAGGCGATAAGGTACCAATCGTAGGCGGCCTGTTCCAGGTAATTGTCTTTTTCGTGGATTGTTAGCGCTTTCTTCACCGCGGCCTCCGCCTCGGTAAAGCGGCGGCTTTCTTTTTCCGCAAGCCCCATTACCGTCCAGCCCAGGGCCAGCGAAAGCTGATCTGTTTTTATAAAACCCAGTTCCCGGTTCAGTTCGGTCTTTACTTCATCGGCAGTACCGCTCTCGCCCAGGAGCCGACCCCGCGCGCGGTATATCCGGCAGATTGCCGCAAGTTCCTGATGTTTTAGGGTTTCCGCTTCCGCAAGGGACGCGTCCCAGGCGGCTGCGGCTTCATCCCGGCGGCCCAGGGAAAAGAGAATATTTCCCCGTGAAAGGCCGGTGCGGATACGCAGGGAAGGATCGTCGATGCTTACCGCGATCCTGCGGGCTTCTTCCAAAAGTTCCAGGGCCATTTCGAAATTACCCCGGTCCGCTTCACGGTTGGCAAGTTCCAGCTGCCGCTCACCCGCGGTCCGCTGGAGAAAGACCTCGGGGGGCCGTTTCGGCGCGGAAGAACAGGCCGCGAGGCAGCACAAAACAAATAGTATTACTGCGTAAAAAATATTTTTTTTCATCAGAAGTTAATATCCCGTAAGCTGGTGCCTGTCGGCTGGGTTTCCACTCGGCCGGGGACGCCGTTCTTTAAAAGGGGATTATTGGTCAGGGAGATCAATACCTTGTCGATGGAGTCAAGCACAGTACGCACCTCGGTGATCATCGCCGCCACCTGGGGCATCTGGGCGGGGAGGAAGGCGGTGGTCTTCTCCAGATTCCGCATGGTGCCTGACACCGCGCTCAGGGCCGAAACCAGGTTGGTATAGACTTCTCCATCGGTATTGAGGATTGCGGCGATCGTGCCCTCGGGATTGGCAAGGTCAGCTGAAAGTTTTTCAAGATTGGCGAGGGTGGGCCTGAGATCACCCAGGATCGTGTCCAGGGTTCCGGCGATGGTATCCGCGGTCCGGGTGAAATCCGCGGGGATATCCCTGGCAGCCTGCTGCACCCCGGCGACGGCCTGTTCCACATTACCCATGGTCCGGCCCAGGCTCGTGGCATCGGTGCCGGTAAAGGCCTCTTCCACTTCAATGAGCACGGTGTTCATGTTTTCAAGCAGGGTGTTGACCCGGCTTAGGATCAGACTGATGCTGTCGTCGTGTTTGGGAATAAAGCCCAGCCCGTTCTGGAGCTCAGATTGTCCCTCAGGGGAATTGACGCTGGGGATCAGCGCCCCCTCCGCAAGGGGCTCCAGGCCCAGGCCGGGGTAAAAGAGGAAATGGTTCCCCAGATTGATGGGGCTCACCTCAAGATCAACCAGGGAGCCCTCGGTGACCCGCGTTATATAGGTATCAAAAACGATGAATTTTACCTCCACCCGGTCATCCCTGGTAAGGTCAAAGGATTTCAGGCGGCCTATGGTAAAGCCCTTGTACTGGAGGGCCATATTTTTGCTCAGACCTGAGGCGGAATCAAAGTAGCTGACAAATTCATAGTCACGGGAGAACCAGCGCTGGTTTGATCCGAGCATGAAGATCACAAAAACCAACGCCCCCAGGGCAAGGATGATAAGGGCCCCTACGATCTTGTCCTCCGCGTGGATGGTAAATTTCACGAGGCTATTCCCTTTTCCAGGTACTGCGCCAGGGATGCATCGGAATCAAGCTCTTCACGGGTCGCCCTGATAAGCAGTTTCCCGTCCTGGATCATCAGCACCTGATCCGCCAGGTCCCGGATAATTTCCAGGTTGTGGCTCACAAAGATAACCGTGCCCCCCGCCGCCTGCCTGAGTTTTACCAGATTTACCAGCCGGCCCGCGGCGCTGCCGTCCAGGGATTCGGTCCATTCGTCCAGAAAAAGCAGTTGAGGCCGGCAGACAAGGGCTCGGGCAAAGGCGATAAGTTTCTGCTCCCCCGCGGAAAGCATGCTGGGCCGGACAGCCATTTCTTTTTTATAGCCCACCTCTTTCAGTACTTCTTCAATACGTTGATTCCGCTCCGCTTCCGGCATTTTTGGAAAATGAACCTGTAAGGGAAGGGCCAGAATTTGGAAGAGGGTCTGGTTCGCCCAAAGCGCGGAATCCTGAAAGACAAAGGCCGTTTCCGATCGGAATTGCAGGTTTTCCCTTTGGCTCATGCGGGTAACACCCTTTCCCCGGAAACATACTTCCCCCCGGCCGGGGACCAGGAGCCCCGCGGAAAGTTTGAGCACCGTGCTCTTGCCGCCCCCGGCGGGCCCCGCAAGGGCGGTGGCCTTTCCTTCCTCATACCGGACGGAAAAATCTTTTACTATTGAACGGTTCTGTGCAGAAAAGCTCACCTTTTTCAGTTCCAAAATATCCGGCATACACCTTATGATAGCACGCTATAGTACAGGGCGGAAAGAAGGATGTCCGCGATAATGCAGCCCCCAAAGGCAAGGCTTACCGCCTGCAGGCCCGCTACGGGAATTTCCGTGCTGGATCGCTCCACCGAAAAGCCCCGTAGAATGGCGACCATGGAGATGATCATCCCAAAGCTGATGCTCTTTACCATGGAAATTACCAGGTCCCGGATCGTCAAAGCCTGTAAAAGATTGCCGAAGTAGACATCCGGGGGAAGGGGGGTAAAAAGCTGGGCCACCGCAAAGGAGCCTGCCAGGCCGAAGAGGGAAAAGTAGATATTCAGCAGGAACATGGAGATGGTCACCCCCAAAAAGCGGGGCGCCGCCAAATGTTCGATCGGGTCAATGCCGATGGAAATGTAGGCCTCCACCTCATGGGAGATCACCATGCCGGCCATCTCGGTGGCAATCGCCGTGGCGGAACGGGCAATGGTGATAAAGGCCGCTAAAAGGGGCCCTAGTTCGCGGGTAATAATCATGATCAGCAGGGTATAGATCAGCTGTTCCTGGGAAAGTCCTGACAAAAAGGGAATTCCGATGGCGTTTACCGCCGCGCCGATGCCCAAGGCCAGCAGGGACGATATCCCCAGGGCCTGCACAAAGGTAAACAGGATCTGCCTGGCAAGAATTTGCCGCGCCGCCGCCTGGCCCCGGATGATAAAGGAATTGACCCCCTTAAGGGTCCGGACAAAAAAGCCCAGGTTATAGAAAAAATTTCCCGTAACGGAAACGCCGATCCTCATAAAATTCAGTTTATAGCAGGCCAAACGGATGTACAATTACCGGAAAATAGTATTATCCTTATGATCATGCGTAAATTGATCGGTTCTTTTTTGCTTTTTGTTCTGGCCGGGGCTCTTACTACCGGATGCGCTACCCCTGCCGAGGCGGTGGAGGAACCTGCTTCTGTTCGCAGGGCCAGCGCCGTTTTCATTACCCCGCTGATGCGTTCAGCCCAGGCGCGTGCAAAAACCCAGGCGCCTGCTTCTGAAACTATACCTGAAACCGTTGCCGAAGACATTGAGGCAAAAACTGGGGACGGAACTTCCGCAAACCCCTATGCGGTCAAAATCACCGGGATAGAACTTACCGATGAGACATTGGCGGAAATCTACCGCGCCATTGCTTCGAGCATCCCGGCGGGTGAGATCAGCCTTGACCTTTCGGAAGATACGGGCAGCCGGATCGGCTATCAGGGGGCTGCCCGGGTGGTCCCGGAAAGCCTTGACCGGATTGTTTCCCTGATCCTGCCCGCCTCAATTACCTCTCTGGAGCCGGACGCGTCGGGCACAGGCGCTTTCGAAGGCTATACCAGGCTTAAAACGGTTGTGGCGCCGGGCCTCACCCGGATCGGCGATCGGGCCTTCCTGGGCTGTACGGATCTTGTCTCGGTGAGTTTTCCCTCGGTCACTTCTGTCGGTGAAGGGGCATTTTCCGGCTGTACCAGCCTTGCCGCGGTGACCCTCCCGAATGCCCGGACCCTCGGCGACCGGACCTTCTCAGGCTGTACCAGCCTTGTTTCGGCGATCCTCCCGGCCGTCACTTCCGTCGGCAGCGGGATCTTCTCAGACTGTACCAGCCTTAAGACGGTGAGCATGCCGAAGGCCCCGCCGGGTTCATACTAAGCTGCTTCCAGGTTAAAGGGAATTTATTTTATTAAGGATTTCATTTTTTATATTTCCGGTGATCCGCCGGTTAAATCCAAAAGTGTTTATTAAATGAGTATCCGCAGCCAATTTAAACAGATCC
>BOAU01000083.1 GCA_026002025.1 Spirochaetia bacterium
TCTGCTTAAAACATTCCAGCTTGGGAAAAAATACAGCCTCAGACTCAAACGCCGCATATTGAGCTGGGGGTTTGAGCAGCATCTTGAAGCCGTCCTCGCGCTCTGATGCTTCATGCGTTTGTCGTGAAGGCTCCCACCGTCTACCTTGACTAATGCGGCATTATTATTACTTATCCCCTCAAGGGTGATGTTCTCGTTCAGGACCAGCGTAACCCCGTTTTCTATCGTGAAAAGGCTGCCGGCTGCGCTGATCTGCACCCTCCGTTCGGCGTTCTTGCCCTTGAGGGTGATCTTGACGCCGGTCTTGCCGTTTGCCACCACGGATGCCCCGGAGGAAACGCCCCCCAAAGTTAAGGACGGAAGGCTTTCCTCCGCGCCAATCAAGATGGTGTAGTCCGTATTGTCCGTCACATTATCCCTCAGCCAGGTAAAGGCCAGGGTCAGAGTGCCGGTATTGGCCTGGGGGCTCGCCGCAGTCCCTATGTATAAACCGAGATCAGTGCCGGTGCTGGGAGCGGCCGCCTGTGTGATCACCACAGTCGCCCCTCCTTTAATCTTGGTACTGGCGCTGTTAATACCCACGGTGTAAGTTTTCGTCGATGTATCGGTGTTTGCCGCGAAGGTTATCGGTACGGTAACAACGGCATCACTGCTCACCACCGGTGTGCCGATGTTGCCGCCGGTGGTCACGGTAAAGTCCGCCGCCGTGAGGGTAAGCCCCGTTGCACCGGTGAAGGTAACGCTCGCGGTGGTTGCGGAATACACCACGTTTACCGCACTGCCTGCGTTTAGTTCCGCACGGGTATTGAGGGCGGGAGCGACATCCTGTGTGATCACCACGCTCGTACTACCCTTAATCCTGGTGCTGGCGCTGTTAATGCCCACGGTGTAGGTTGTTGCCAATGTACCGGTGTTTGCCGCGAAGGTGACGGGTACGGTAACGGTACTCCCGCTCACCGTCGGTGTACCGATGGTTCCACCCGTGGTCACGGTAAAGTCCGCCGCCGTGGGGGTAAGTCCCGTTGCACCGGTGAAGGTAACGCTCGCGGTGGTTGCGGAATACGCCACGTTTACCGCACTGCCTGCGCTTAGTTCCGCACGGGTATCGTCAGGGCTGGTGGGATCATTATTATCACCGCATCCGGTGATTACCAAACTCAATGCCAGCACGGCTACAAAAGCAGTTTTTGTCGGCAAACCTAAAAATCGAAACCCTTTCATAAAACAACCTCTTAAAAATTTTAGGAGTTATGTAGAACAGCTACAATCTATGATCGTGCTATTAACCAAACTTGTGGAACATTGTATCTAATGCAGGTATATCTTTTTCCTTGCATTAACACCCAGCCCTACGGCCGCACCGCCATCACTTTTCCCCCCGGTATCCTTCCCCGGAAGCTCCCCGATCAGCGGCTCCCGCAAAATACCGCGCATAGCGTCCCATGAGTCGGAATCGGCGCCCCGCTGGGTAAAGGCAAATGCCTCGGCTATCCCCAGGATTTCGGACTGCCTTTCGACCGGCAGCCGGTTAAAATAGGCCGTCAAACGGGAAACCGTTACCGTATCAGTCATAATCCACCTTAAAATATCCTTTTACGATTATATTATTATTTAATTGCAATATTGTCAAGTTTTTTATCATTTTTCCAAGAAAAATCTATTGCAGGGCAATGTTTTTCCTCCTATTATATATTTATGGATGAGGATCTAGGCCTAACCGTCAATCAGCGGGTTAAAAAAGTAAGAAAAACGCTAAAATTGACCCAGCATGACTTTGCAAAGGTTCTTGCCATTTCCCAGAGTCAAATTGCCTGTGTCGAAACGAAGCAACGGGTCGTCAATGACC
Organism: Spirochaetia bacterium; assembly: GCA_026002025.1. The sequence continues at coordinate 1,847 of BOAU01000083.1, forward strand.
GGACTATAAAGCTGATCTGCGATTCATTCAGCGTAAATCCCCAATGGCTGCGAACCGGCGAAGGGGATATGTTTATCCAAAAAGACGATACGAAACTGAAAAAACTGCTGGCCCTGTTTACCAACCTGGAGCCCCAATATCAGGACTTCATTTTCAATGCCATGGACTACTTTCTCAAAATGCAGGAAAAGGCGGACCAGAACAGGTCCAATGAAAAAACCTGAGTCAAATACCTTACCTAAACAACCATACCCCGTCCGCTCTGCGCTAAACTTGACCCACAAAATCTGCACCGCACCCTTAAAGAAACTCTCGATAAGCAAGCAGGGTGTAGAGTTTCATAAGCCCGATCCAGATGGTCTTTACACCAGGAGGCCCATCGCTTGGGGCTCTCTTGGGGCCTCCCAATTGCCCTAAATAAGTTATTGCTTCTGCCACGGAATATGGACTTTCCGGCGTCGTCTTTGTTTTGTTTGCCACACAAAATAATAATTCCCATTCTTCTTTTTCTAGGAGCATTGAACAAGGCAGGTCAGGCGTGAGTCGTCCGGCGTAGGTCATGCTCAGAATCATTACCGCTATGACCGAATACATTAAGATAAGCGTTGTTGTCCGCTCAACGCTCCGTTCCTGTAGCTTTTCAATGACACACCCACTTTTCAGCACGTAATGGAACCGCTCAATTTTCCACCGCTGTATGTAATACCCGACTTTCTCATAGGCTTCTTCGGGAGTGGTTACCGGTTCGGTAGTAGCCAGAAACCATTCTATAGGCTTGTTCCCTTTAGGGGGATGTTCCTCTTTAACATAGATGATGTTCATAGTAACTGAATCCGGTAATGATTTAACCGGATTCAGTATATGCGGCCTTTTTACCGCAAATTGGGCATATCGGAGCTGTAATACCGCCTCCCGTTCTGGAATACTGTTTCGGCTGTCTCTTGGAATAGTCACCCCAACCCGGCCCTGACACTTTTTCTTTTGTATTTCATCCAGGATTCGTTTGTTCTCCACCGTCATCCGGTTCTGAACGATCCGTATGAGCAATGGTTCATTCAAGGATGCTGCCTTGGCAAAAAACTCGTACATGTCCCCTTCCCGGTCACAGACGGTAACCACTTTAATTCGATCGGGAATATCCGCCGTACTCCGTTCAAGGGTTTCCAGCCACCTGAAACTTTCCTTTTCCTCTATGGGTCGTATTTTTTTACTGTCGTGGGTTGCTGAATCATCTTTTGCTTCAGGCCGGTTATAGCTTGATTGGTCCAATACCCCCAGAACCAATCCATCTGCGGTCACGGCCAGACAGGTATGGACATTAAGGCCAAGGGTCTTGTCACTGATATATCCTATCCCTTCCGTCTTGAGGTGATTGTCGTAATTTACTCCAGTTGTATCCTGTACTGCCAGGATTGTCCCGCCGTATTCGGCCATGCGCCGTATCGTTGCCCTTCGGTGTGCTTGGGCAATTTCTTCCCGGTCAAATGCTTCATTCCCCAGCATCCGGTAAATAGCTTTGGCTTCCGCCCGGTCCTCGCTACTATACCAGATTGATTTGTCCGGCTGTTTTATCAGAGTTTCCATGGTTCTGATGAATCGTTTTTCCAGCCGGATCGAATGAAAATCCAGTCCGGCAAATTCTTCACCTATGCTAAATTCCTTACCTACTGCCATATCCCCTCCTAGAGCTTTGGCTTTTGTAAGAATTATAACATGGTTAGCTAAAATTGTGGGTCAAGTTTAGCCGCTCTGCGGCGGGGTTGGTTGATTTTTGCTGCCAATCCGTGCGAATTCTCCCCATTCATGCTATTTAAGGGCCGTGACTGTCTCCATTTGGGGATCACGACAAACGCATGAAAGAGAAGTGATATACTTTTGCATAAGACCTTGGGAGGGGTTTAAGGAGTGGAAGAAGTATTATCATTTCTTGAAAGTCTGGAAGATGACCGGCAGCAGTGGAAAATAGCGCATAGCCTAAAGGACATCGTGGTGATAGTGCTGTTTGGAACCCTAGCGGATTGTGATGAGTGGGTAGAGATAGCAGAGTGGGCGAAATATCACCAGGGATTATTGAAAAAGGTTATAGAGTTGGTCCATGGGGTGCCATCACATGACACGATACAGCGGGTAATGGCGAGCATAAAGCCTGAAACATTCACAAAACTGCTGGAAACATGGCAAAAGATGCTGAATGAGCATGAAGGAGAGAAGCTAAAACAGATACTGGCGATAGACGGGAAGACGATACGGGGCAATGGGAACAAAAACCAGGACCCGTTGCACTCGGACCAAAGGTCCGCAGTTTCCGCGTGGTCGAAAGAAAGCGAGGTGTGTTTTGGGCAGAAATCGGCGGACAGCAAGGGGAAAGAAGTCCCGATGATAAAGGCGCTGCTTGAGGTGGTATCGGTGAGGGGACAGATTGTGACGATAGACGCCATCGGAACCCAGAAAGAAATCGCGGAAAAGATACGGATGGGCAAGGGCGACTACGTTCTGGCGGTAAAAGACAATCAAAAAATCCTGCATGAGGATATACGAGAGTATTTCGGTGAGGAAAAGTTTCTCAAAGCGATACAAGAACAGGGCGGATACCGGCAAACGGGAGAACGGGAGCGAAGCCAATATGAGAAGCGGGAGTATTGGCAGACCGATGACGTAAAATGGCTTTCCCAACGGAAAGAATGGGCAGGATTGAGCAGTATCGGGATGACCAAAACGACGATTTTGCGTGATGATGGCATGCAAAGTGAAGAAACACGGTATTACATAACGAGTTTGGCCCCGAACATTGAGGATTTTGCGCGTGCGGTACGGGGACACTGGTCGGTAGAGAGCATGCACTGGCATTTAGATGTTACCTTCAGGGAAGACAAAAACCATACGCTGAACAAAACATCGGCGGAAAACCTGAACATCATCCGAAAATGGGCGTTGGCTCTGCTTAAGACCTTACAGCTGGGGAAAAAATACAGCCTCAGACTCAAACGCCGCATATTGAGTTGGGGGTTTGAGCAGCATCTTGAGACCGTCCTCGCGCTCTGATGCTTCATGCGTTTGTCGTGATTTGGGGATGACGGTTCATTGCCTTTTTCGCTCAAGGGCACTATCCTTATTCATGAGGTTTTTATGTGTACGTTAACGATACCGATACCGGATGAAATTCTTACTGCCGCAAAAATGGATCAGGATGAAGCGACTCTAAACATGAAAATAGCCTTTGCCTGTCAGATGTTCAAAGATCACCGGCTGCCCTTGTGGCAGTCCGCCCAACTCTGCGGTATGAACAAATTCGACTTTGCCGGGGTCCTGACCATTCCAGAAGGTTTAGCAGTACGGGGCTGCTTGCAATAGCTTAACCAAGATAGGCGTAAACCACAACGCTTATCATTGTTTGGTATGTTAGGACGCGCTAAATATATACAAAAAAATCCTTTGTTGAATCTGCTTGTCCTTCGGAATCATGGTTAATGGCCGAGCCTCCGGCTTCTTTATTAACCTGGCAACAAATGCTATAGTTAGAGGTAGGGAGTACCTCATGACCATAGAACAAACCGTTGAAGTACCGGCCAGCCGTATAGTACAGTTTTCACCTGAACTGCCGGTGGGGCGTTTTCGGGTGGTATTCTTTCCGGAACCTGAACCCTTTCCGGAAGAGTTGCCCAAAGTAACTCGGGCGGAAATTGCTGCGGCGAGGCAGGATCCAGTTATGCAGGAATTGGACAAGCTGCCGGTTAAACCTGACTGGACTTGGCTCCCCGAAGGATTAACGCCCGAAAACCTCACCAATAAGGATATTCGCGGCCTCCGTATCAAGGAAAGGTATGAAAAATATTTACGTCTTACTTGACACCAATGTTCTTCTTGACGAGATAACGAGGCGGGAGCCGTTTTATGATAATGCGGCAAATATTATCAGCTTGGCTAAGCTGGGCCGTTTTACTGCCTTGGTGTCCGCTTCCGCCATAACAGATATGTATTACATTGCCTGCAAGGATCTCAAAGATAAAACGTTGGTTATGTCGCGGCTTAAAGCATTGCTCAAAACTGTGGAAATAGCTGCCGTAACCGGCGCGGAAATCCATAGAGCGATTAATCTTGATTGGGCTGATTTTGAGGACTGTGTGCAGTACACCGCCGGGGAAAGCCTGGCGGTGAGTTACATCATAACCAGAGACCCCGAAGGGTTTGCCGCATCGGGGATTCCGGTTGTCAGCCCTGAAAAGTTTCTTGCTATGATTACCATCGATTAACTGCCTATACGAAACTGAAAAAACTGCTGGCCCTGTTTACCAACATCCAGCCCCAATTAGGATAAAGAGTAATACCTACCTGAACCGCCCCTGCCCCATTTGCCCCATACGTCCCTTCGGGCCGTTTGCATATTGGAATTGATTAACCGGCTGCTATCGCATCCGCTGCATCATATTTTGCATAGCTTGGGGATTCCGGCTCATCTTCGACATCTTCTTCATCATCCCCCGCATCTTTTCGAATTTTTTGAGCAGCCGGGCCACTTCCGCCACGGAGGTGCCGGAACCCCGGGCAATGCGGGAGCGGCGGGAGGGGCCGATGATCAGGTGGTTGCGCCGTTCCTTGCGGGTCATGGAGCTGAGGATGGCCTCCTGGGTTTTCAGGTCCGCCTTGTTGATGTCGTCCTCGCTGATCTGCCCGGCCATGCCGGGGATCATGTCCAGCATGGATTGAAGGGAGCCCATCTTCTTTACCGAGCGGAGCTGGGCCAGCCAGTCCTCCAGGGTAAAGTTTTCCTTCTCCATCTTTTTCTGGAGTTCCAGGGCTTCTTTTTGATCGATGACCTCCTGGGCCTTTTCCACCAGGCTGACCACGTCCCCCATGCCTAAAATGCGACCCGCCACCCGCTCGGGGTGGAAGGGCTCGAAATCCTCGGGCTTTTCACCGGTGCCCACGAATTTGAGGGGCTTGCCGGTGATGGTTTTAAGGGAGAGGGCCGCGCCGCCCCGGGTGTCGGAATCAAACTTGGTCAGAATGACCCCGGAAAGGCCGATTTTTTCGTCAAAGGCCTTGGCAATGTCCACCGCGGCCTGGCCGGTCATGGCATCCGCCACCAAAAGCAGTTCGTCCGGCTGGGCGGCGTCTTTGAGCCGGGAAAGTTCCGCCATCATGGCTTCGTCTATCTGGAGCCGCCCGGCGGTGTCGATGATCAGGGTGTCGATGAGGTTCTTTTTGGCATAATCCACCGCGCCCCGGTAGACCTTGACCACGTCTGTTGCGCCATCTTCCCGGTACACCGGGACGCCCACCTGGTTCCCCAGGATCGAAAGCTGTTCCATTGCCGCAGGGCGTACCAAGTCACAGGCCACCAGCAGGGGCTTCCGGCCTTCCTTCTTTAACCGCAGGGCCAGCTTGGCGGAACCGGTGGTTTTCCCGGAGCCCTGGAGGCCCAGCATCAATATTGAAGAAAGTACATCCGGCCCTTTGAGGTTCAATTCCTGTGCCGAACGGCCATTGGGGCCAGGCTCGGTGTCCCCCAAAAAGGAGACCAGCTTGTCGTGAACAATTTTGACAAACTGCTGGCCGGGGTCCACCGCCCGGAGCACCCGCTCGCCCTTGGCCTCTTCTATGGTGGAATTGACGAAACGGCGGACCACCCGCAGGTTTACGTCCGCTTCCAATAGGGCCATTTTGATGGCGTCTACGGCGTCATCGATATTTTTTTCGGTAATCGTGGACTTGCCCGCCACAAAGCGCAGGGCGTCCGAGACCTTCTGGGTTAATTTATCTAACATGCGAGTATTTTACCCGTTTTGAGGTGATTTAACAAGATTAGAAAATGTTCTATTGTTTACCATAACAGGAGAGTATTTATGTTCGGCAGGCGGAGCGATGGTAAAAAAGTAAAAGGCCTGGACGGCATATCACGGCTTATGCCCTTATTTGTGCCCCCGCGGGCAGGGTCTGCTAATTATGTAATGGTTGATATAGAGGCCGGGCCATTGGACGGCTTCATTGAAAAGAAGCGGGCAGAGGGCATTAATTATACCTATATGGACATAGTTCTTGCGGTGCTTGTCCGTATTTTTAAGATGTACCCAAAACTCAACCGGTTTATTCTGGCACAGCAATTCTGGCAGCGCAATGTTATAGAGCTTTCCATGATAATAAAAAAATCCTTCCGTCCGGACGCTGAAGAAACATCCCTTGATACGATATTTACCGGATACGAAACCCTTGGGGAAGTGAAAAAACTGGTGGATGCCGATGTTGACGCCGCACTTAACACCCACAACGGAACCGATGGCAAGCGGGACGGCCTTGCGCATCTTCCGCTTTGGCTTTTAAGGATTGCGGTTTGGGCCCTGAAATTTGCGGACTACCACGGAATGCTTTCGGCAAAATTTTTACGGACCGGCAGCCCCTTTCACGCCAGTTTTTTTGTGGCAAACCTGAAAAGCATCAGTTTGCAGGCAATTAATCACCATTTGTTTGATTTTGGAAACTGCGGTTTTTTCCTGACCATGGGAAAAGAATGTTATTTGCCAAAGGTAAACCCTGAAACCGGAAATGTCGAAGGCACTAAAATAATTCAGCTGGGAATTACCATAGACGGCCGCACGGTTGACGGACTTTATTTCAGCCACGTTTTAAAAACTTCAAAACGCCTTTTTGCCGATCCGTCACTATTGGAACATCCTTTAAGGGAAGACGAAATTCGTGCATAGGGTTGTGCCGCTTACGATTCTGTTCCTCAGCCTTTTTTGCGGGAAGGTTTTTGCCGCCGGCGCTCAGGCGGGACTTCCTGCGGATGTGCCGATGTATGAGGTGCTGCAAAAA
>BOAU01000084.1 GCA_026002025.1 Spirochaetia bacterium
GGTCTGCAAGGAAGTTTTGTCCGGTAAGATTGAAGCCCATACGGGTTATGTGTTTGAGGAATGCGCCAAACAATTTCTTATACGTGAGGCGGCGCGGGGGGGACGGATTGCGGCGCGGGGGAAATTTTATTTTAAGTCATTGGGACGATGGTGGGGTTCCAACCCTGCAGAGCGCCGGGAAGAGGAAATTGATATCCTGGCCTTTGATGAAAACCGCGCCATCTTTGGTGAATGCAAGTGGCGGAATACCCGCACCGGCTCTGATGTCCTGGATGAGCTTGTCTATCGGTCGGAACTGCCGGAACTACAGGCCCGGTTCACCGATAAACAGTATATCCTCTTTTCAAAGTCTGATTTTACCGCGGGGCTTAAAGACATGGCCGCAAAACGAAAGGATCTTGTTCTGGTAAATTCGGATGATATGTTTTAAGATGGTCCGTATAATGAATTTTTAATATGTGTTAGGATGAAATTATGAGCTACCGCATCAAAGCCTTTATTCTTTTAATTGCCGTCCTTTCCCTTGCCTCGGCCTGTTCGAAGAAAGCGGCGCCCGTAATGGCAAGGGCCGCCATGGCCTACGATTCCGTTGAATCTGGAACCGGCTATGCCAGGAAAAGCGTTTCTGCCGAATCAATGGCGGAACTGAGCGGCCCGGTGGAAAAGACCCGCAAACTTGTGCAAAGGGCCAGCCTCCGCATCAGGACTGCGGACCCCGCGGCAGCGGAACAGCCCCTTTTTGAAGCTATGGAAAAATATGACGCGTGGGCCGCTTCGACCCGGATCAATGAAAATTCCCGGGACTATACCATCCGGGTCCCATCCGCATCCTATGAATCTTTTCTTGCGGAACTGAACGGCATGGGAAAGGTGCTGCACCGGAATGAAAGCGCCGAGGATGTAAGCCTTCGATACTACGATCTTGAGGGGCAGCTTGCCGTGAAACTGGAACTGCTCAAAACCTTTCAGGGTTATCTGGGCAAGGCCAAGGACATCGACGAAATCATGACCGTGGAAAAACGGATCGCCGAACTGCAGAACGAAATCGACTGGACCGGAACCCAGTTCCGGTCCCTGGCGCACCTGGTGGATTACGCCACCATTGAACTTGAAATCCTGGGGCCAATCAATGCACCCTCCGCTTCCGCGCCCGGCATCGGGGAACGTATCACCGGCCTCTTCTCATCCTTTGGGGATTTTGCCTCCGCCCTGCTGGTCATACTGGTTGGGGTCGTGATTTACGGCATCCCCAGCCTTCTGATTTTGATTCTGCTCATCTGGCTCCTCTTTGGAAGAATCGGGCTCCTCAAAAAATTGTGGCATGCCGCCTTTGGCCGCACGGGAAAGGATTAAGCTTCATGCCGTACCTCTACGAAACCCATTTACACACCAGCCAGACCAGCGCCTGCGGTGCTTCACGGGGGCGGGAATATATCCAGGGATACAAACAGCTGGGTTACACCGGGATCATCGTGACCGATCATTTTTACGGGGGCAACTGCACAGTAAACCGGAACCTGCCCTGGCGGGAATTTGTGAATCAATTCTGCCGGGGCTTTGAGGATGCACGAGACGAGGGCGCGCGGCAGGGGCTGGACGTGTTCTTCGGCTGGGAAGAAACCTTCGACGGCGATGACTACCTGGTCTACGGCCTCGGCAGGGAATGGCTCATGGAACACCCCGAAGCCGCCCATTGGTCCCGGCGGGAGCAGTACCAGGCCGTGCGGGAAGCCGGGGGCTGCGTGGTCCAGGCCCATCCCTTCAGGCAGCACTTTTACATCTCTGGAATTACCCTGTCCCCCTATCTTGTAGATGGAATTGAGGCGGCGAATGCGGGGAACCACGAGCAAAGCTACGATGCCCTTGCCATGCGTTATGCCAAAAAGCTGGGCCTCCCCGTGACTGCGGGTTCCGACATCCACGAAACAGGACAGCTTGAGGCACGGGGCGTTTTCGGGGTCTATCTTGATAAGAAGATGAAAAACATTGCCGATTACGTTGCGGCAATCAAGGGGAATGCCATCGCGGGCCTCAAGATGAGCCCCGGCCGCTGTGATTCACGGGGGAATGAAACGGTGTCCCTGCCGGTGGAGATCCTCGATGCGGATGGACGGGATACCGGACAGGACCTTTGGGACTTTCTGAAAAATTAGCGATTAATAAGGAGATAATGCCCATGCCTAATATGCCAATCGATGATAACCTCACCCAGATCCCCGGCAGGATCAGGGAACTGCGGGAAATACTGGAGATCAGCGCCATGGATATGGCAAAGGATATCGGGATTCCCTACGAGACCTATGCGCAGTACGAGTCCGGCGAGGCGGACATCCCCATCAGTGCCCTGTACAAAATTTCAAGCCGCCTGGGGACTGACACCACGGTGCTGCTCACCGGGGAGGCCCCCCGGATGGACACCGCCAGCGTGTGCCGCGCCGGGAAGGGCATTCAGGTGGAACGTTACCCCGGCTATGAATTTTCAAGCCTTGCCTACAACTTCAAGGACCGGACCATGGAGCCCCTGCTGGTGTTTCTTGATCCCAGCAAGCCCCCTGCCCCGCTGGTAAAACATTCCGGCCAGGAATTCAACTATGTAGTTGAAGGCGTGGTAAAGGTCACCGTTGGCAAGCGGGAATACGATTTGAACGCCGGGGACACGATCTACTTTGACGCCGATATCCCCCACGGCCAGGCCGCAGTCGGCGCGCCCGCAAAATTCATCACCATCATACAGGAATAATTACGATGAGCGAAAACACAAACGGCAGCGAGATCTTATCCCGCTACTGCCCCCGGATCGAATTCGACAGTTACGATGATTTCTACGCCAACTACCGCTGCAATGTGCCTGAGGATTTTAACTTCGCCTTTGACGTGGTTGACGAATGGGCCCGGATAGATCCGGACAAGCTGGCCCTCCTCTGGACCAATGACGAAGGGGCCATGCGCTCCTTCACCTTTGCCGACATCAAGCGCCAGAGTGACAAGGCTGCCCAGGCGCTCCTTTCAATGGGCGTCAAAAAAGGCGACGTAGTAATGCTGATATTAAAGCAGCGCCCCGAAGTCTGGGTCCTGATGACCGCCCTGATGAAGATCGGCGCGGTGTGCATCCCCGGCACTTTTCAGCTTACCCAAAAGGATATCATCTACCGCTGCAATATCGCCGAGGTCAAACTCCTTATCAGCGTGGATGACAATGAACTGCTGAACAATATCGGCACAGCCCTGCCGGAATGCGAAAGCGTCAAAACAGTTGCGGTGGTGAGCAACGTTATTCCTGCGGGCTTCCTTGATATGCGTGCGGAAATCGAAAAAGCCGCCGGGGATTTTACGCGGCCCACAGGAGCTGCGGCCACCCGCACCAGTGAACCAATGCTGATCTACTTTTCTTCCGGCACTACGGGGATGCCCAAGATGGTGCTTCATAACCACAGCCTGGCCTTGGGGCACATCGTCACCGCAAAATACTGGCAGTGCGTTCAGAACAACAAGGTCCACATGACCCAAACCGATTCGGGCTGGGCCAAATTCGCCTGGGGCAAAATTTACGGGCAGTGGATCTGCGGGGCGGCGGTAGGCGCCTACGACACGGAAAAGTTCACCCCCCACGGAATGCTCGACGCCCTCCAGCGGCTGCGGCCCGCCACCTTCTGCGCCACCGCCACGATCTTCCGTTTCCTCATTAAAGAGGATCTTTCCGGTTACGATTTCAGTTTTATTGAGCACACCGGCGTGGCGGGAGAGCCCCTGAGTCCCGAGGTGTTTCATCAGATAAAGGAAATGACGGGCCTGGAAATTCGCGAAGGCTTCGGCCAGTCGGAAACTTCGGTGATGGCGGCAACCTTTAAGTGGCTGCCGGTCAAGCCCGGCTCCATGGGCAAACCCGCGCCCCTCTTCGGCCTCAATTTATTGGACGAGGACGGCAAACCCTGCGACGACGGCATCGTGGGTAATATTAGTATTACTGCGGCCGCCGCTTATCCCCAGCCCGGCGAAACTTTTTTGGGAAAGGGTCAGTCCGGCGTGCCGGGGCTTTTCCGCGGTTACTGGAAAGACGACGACATCACCAAAGCTGCGTGGTACGACGGGGTTTACCACACCGGCGACATGGCCTGGCACGATGCGGAGGGCTACTACTGGTTCGTCGGCCGCAACGATGATGTGATCAAATGTTCCGGCTATCGCATTGGTCCCTTCGAAGTTGAAAGCGCCCTGATGGAGCATCCTTCGGTTTTAGAGTGCGCAGTCACCGCCGCGCCGGACCCGGTCCGGGGCCAGGTGGTCAAGGCCACCATCGTGCTTGCCCGGGGCTTCAGTCCCTCAAAGGAACTTGAGAAGGAACTGCAGAACCACGTCAAACGGGTCACCGCCCCTTACAAATACCCCCGGATTGTGGAATTTGTTGCGGAGCTGCCAAAGACGATCAGCGGTAAAATTCAGCGTAACCTGATACGAAAGAAGGACGGGAATTAGGAAAGATGGGTGATTCGCCGCAGGGAAAGGGAAGTCCGCAGCCATTTCTGTAGGGAAGCATGCTTCTGAAAAAAGTTCATTGGGTATAAAAAAGGCCTGGTCCCTATACAGCCCAGGCCTTTTTTTGTCTCAGACTGAACTATTTGTTAATCAGCGCCGCCAAAGCCGCTGCGGTAAAGCCCATGTGCTCGGCTACCTTGCCGGCGGGGCCTGATTCGCCGAAACGGTCTATTGAGAAGATATCTTCGCTCCTGGCCCAGCGTTCCCAACCGCTGCGGACCCCCGCTTCACAGCAGATCACCCGCACACCGGGGGGCACAATGGCTTCCTGTATGGCCCTGGGCTGGCTTTCAAAGAGCTCCCGGCTGATCATGGAAACTACCTGGACCTTCTTGCCCCCCTGTTCAAGGGCTTTCTGCGCCGCAATTTGCGCCGCTTCCAGGGCGAGGTTCACTTCGGAGCCGGTGGCGATGATCACCGCATCGGGTTTTTCCCCGGCGGAACCGGCTTTTTGGGCGATATAGGCGCCGGTGCGGAGGGTACTGCGCCATTCCGGGTCGGCCTTGGGGAATACGGTGGTGTTTTGCCGGGTAAGGGCAATGGCAATGGGGCCGTCATGGCGTTCCAGGGCCATGGCCCAGGCTTCGGCGGTTTCTTCCGCATCGGCGGGACGGAGGACCCGCACACCGGGGATGGTCCTGAGGGCCGCCAGATGTTCCACCGGCTGATGGGTGGGGCCGTCTTCACCCACAAAGATCGAATCATGGGTCAGGACGAAAATCGCCGGCAGTTTCATCAGGGCTGAAAGGCGGAGCGCCGGACGCAGGTAATCGGAGAAAACCATGAAGGTGGCGCAGAAGCCCCGGAGGCCCCCGTGGAGGGTGATGCCGTTGGTTATGGCCGCCATGGCGAATTCCCGGATGCCGAAGTGGATGTAGCGGCCTTCCCGGCAGGCAGGGGAATAGGGACCGGAATCGGGGAAGCCCACGGCGTTGGGGCCCTTGAGGTCCGCGGAACCGCCCACCAGGTTCTTGTTGGCGGCGGCAGCGGCGGCCAGGGCCTTGTTCCCCGCAGTGCGGGTGGCGATCTTGTCCCCCACGTTAAAGGCGGGGAAGCTGATGGGCGCGGCCTTGCTGGAATAGAACTGGTCCCACTCCCTGCGCTTGTCGGGGTTTTCCTTTGACCATGCGTCAAATTCACCCTGCCAAGTTTCCCGGACCTTCTTCCATTCGGCCCGCCTGTCCTTAAAGTATTCGAGGGCCTCCGGGGCGGTGTAGAAGTCCCCGGCAGGACCGGCGGGGATGCCCAGGGCCTGCCGGGCAGCAACGACTTCCTCCGCACCCAGGGGCGCACCGTGGATATCGGCGCTGTTTTGCTTGTTGGGGGAGCCCTTTCCGATGATCGATTTAAGGATGATGATCGTGGGCCTTTTTGTTTCGGCCTTTGCCTGGGCGGTGAGCCGGGCGATCTCTTCAAAATCGTACATGGAGCCCTTCAGCACCTGCCAGCCGTAGGCCTCGTAGCGCTTGGCCGCATCTTCGGTAAAGGAAATGTCAGTACTGCCGTCGATGGTGATCTTGTTTGAATCGTAAAAAACAATGAGTTTGCCCAATTCAAGATGGCCCGCAAGGGAGCTTGCCTCAGCGGAAACCCCTTCCTGCAAACAGCCGTCCCCGCAAAGGGCATAGGTATAATGATCGACGATTTTATGGGAAGCGGTGTTGAACCGGGCCGCCAGCATGGTCTCCGCAATTGCCATGCCCACCGCCGTGGCAACGCCCTGGCCCAGGGGGCCGCTGGTGGATTCGATACCACGGGCCATGCCGTATTCGGGATGCCCCGCGGCACGGGAACCGATCTGCCGGAAATTCTTGATATCATCAAGGGAAATGTCCGGGTATCCCGCCAAATAGAGCAATGAATAGAGGAACATGGAGCCGTGGCCCGCGGATAGCACAAAGCGATCCCGGTCCGCCCATTCCGGGGCGGCCGGATCGTGGCGCAGCAGTTCCCCGTAGAGGATCGCCCCCAGTTCGGCGGCGCCCAGGGGAAGTCCGGGGTGCCCGGAATTCGCCTTCTGAATAGCGTCGATGCTCAAAGCCCGCACACTTAAGGCTGTTTTTTCCAATCCCTGAATGTTCATTATTATCTCTCCTTTAAAATTCAAAATTTATTTTTTCCAGGTTTGTTCCATATCCCGGATAGCCTTTATGATAAGCTCCGCTGGCGCCCGGTTCCGGAGCAGGGCCTCAAAACTTTCCTGCCGGCAGAGAAAATTGATTTTTGATAAGGTGCGGAGGTGCTGTTTGGCCGATGCGGACACGATGAGCAGCACCGCGTAAACCGGCTCCCTGTCCAGAGACTTCCAGTCCGCCGGGGAGTCAAGAAAGGCGATGATGACAAACTGCTTTTCGGTTTCGCTGATCACCGGGTTCCGGGGATGGGGCAGGGCCAGACCGTGGCCGATGCCGGTAGACATCAGGGCTTCCCGTTCCAGCACTGCCCTGAGAAGGGTTTCTTTGCCGTTGGGCAGGAATGCCGCCGGGATTTTCTCGATGATTGCAGTCAGAATTTGCTCTGGTCCCTGTCCGGGGATGTGATAAAAGACCCCTCCCCGCTCTACCAGTTCGGCCAGTCCTTCTTCTATATCTTCATTCATGCTCTTAAAATCCTGTTACCGGTCAAAGGCCCGGCTCTTTAGTATACCGGAATTCAGATTCCGGTTGCAGCCCTCAAGATCAAAATTCTCAGCCTTGAAATTCTGGCCAAGCTCGCGGAGGGCGGCCTGTTTTTCCGCTTCGCTCCCCCGTTCCAGGGCGGAGAGGCTTTTCCTGAACCGCAGGGGGCCATCGATAAACTCCGGGGGGGAGGCCCCTTCCCCGGCCACACAGCGGACCGCCTCGGCATCCTCCCCATCGTACCGGGGAAGCAGGAGCACCTTGACGGTCCATTTTCTGCCGTATTCGTAGATGAGTTCAGAAATACCGGCCCCGCAAAGGGCCCCTATTTGAAGCTTGTTGTCCAGGATACCGGAGTCCGACCGCTCCTTGCCGGGCTTTTCAATGCTGAAACGGTGAACCGATGTCCCCTGCCAGTTCAGAACGCCTTGAATCAGGCGGTGCAGGTCCTCCAGCCGGTAGGATTCGGGGACCGCCGCCCGCCGCCAGACCCCGGTGCCGCCGATGCTGATCTGGACCATCCGCCAGGGATTGCTTTTTCCGTCCCCCGCACGGGGTTTCACCACCGAAAGATTGCTCCGACGGAAGGTATTCAGGGCGTCTTCGATGAGTTCCTTGATGTCCTCGTAGGTTTCGATCATGCTGTCCAGGGAATTGTCCATGGCCTCAAGATCCCCCTCCGGGGGCGCTTCGTCGCTGTCCAGGTCTTCCATGACCCCGGCGGCATGACCCTGTATCTGGGACAGGACGATGTAGGTATGCTTTGGCAGCCAGGACGCGTCGATGCCCCCCTTGTTGAGCCGGGCCAGGAGATCGATGACCGCCGTGTGAAGTTCCCCCACCCGCTCCCGGATGGGCCCCATGGCCTGATCCGCAAAGGGTGTGTAGGTGGGCTTAAATTCTTCCAGGGTATCCAGGATATAGCCCGCCAGTATCTTCCATTCCCGCTCCTCCAGGTGAATGCTGGGGGGAACGATCCGTTCAAGGATGAGGGAGATGTCGTCTTCTCCATGAAAAAGGGCGTCCCGCACATAAGACTGGATCACGTATTCGGAGATGGGCACCTGCCGTTTAACAAGGATATCCTCCACCAGGGTCCGGTCCGGGGGAAGCATGTAGCCTTCGATACTCCGGCTGTCAGGAATTTCCTTTCCCGCAAACCAGAGACGGCTTTCGATGCCGTAGGCCGTGGTTTCAATCCGGTCGGTCTTTTCAAAAAGGAAATCCTCCAGGGAATAGGCGGGAATTTCCCGCATACGCTTGCCGCCGTACCAATAGGCATAGGCGATCTGCTCCTCCGTGGAAGAACCGGGCCCCAAAAGGCTAAAGGCATCCTCAAAGCCCCCCTCGGC
>BOAU01000085.1 GCA_026002025.1 Spirochaetia bacterium
TGCTTGCATTCAACGCATTAAAAAAATCGCCTTTGGGTTTCGGAACAAAGAACGGTTTAAGCGTTCTATCCTTTTTCACCTGGGCGGTTTGGACATGAGTCCTTCCACCTCATAGCCGGAAGAGCCATTTTTCTTTATCAAATTCTTTATCTAAATATGTTAATCCATATGGAGGATCTGTTATACATGCATCAACACTATCACTAACAACATTTTTTAGTTCACTTAAACTATCACCAAGAATTAATGAAAAATTATCCACTATTTAACTCCATTTAACTTATTTAATTCTAATTATGCTCTTAATTGTTACACTTATTCCTGAACTAAAGTTAAAATTGATTGAAAATATAAACACAAATTTATTGAAGCAAATTGGGCTTCTGGTCCGAGATCAATATCAAAAGATAAACTTATTCTTAGGTTAAAAAATGGGATATATTAAATAAGAGAAAATAATCTATGCTACCAGTTTCAAAACTGATTGACTCAACACTGCATCAAATGCAGAACTATACTCTCGGTTATTCTGTCTAAAACAGAATTCATCTACATATTTTTGCATATACTTGACAGAAATATGGTGATAAATTCCATATACCCCACGTTTCAGATTTGCCCAAAATCCTTCAATACCGTTGGTGTGAATACCATTGCCATTACTAAATTGTCCAAGGGAATGGTTGACACTAAGGTGCACAAATTTTGTTTTTTTGTCCAGGATGTTATATCCTTTGAACTCGTCAGAAACTACCGTAGTATTCTGCTCGTATCCGTTTTGATCCTCATATTTATCTTTGCAAACTGTATCCAACACATTCAAGAGTTGTTTACCGGTGAGTTTTTTACCCTCTTTATTAGGAAACGCAACTTGGGCATAAACTCGTTTGGTGTTTCTCTCTTTAATCCCAATCACTGGGGTTTTTTTAGTACCGCGCCCGCGCTTGTTTTCCTCAGTATGTGCTTTGTGACAAACCCCATCAGCATCAATATAAACATTCTCTTTTCTCGGTTTTCCACCAACATAGGTTTCATCAATTTCTACCAATGCTTCAAATGATTTTGCCATATCCACATTACCCATTGCAGTCCTAATCTGTTTGAGCATTCTCCACGCAGTTTTATACATCACGCCAATTTCTCGTTGAAGTTGACAGGCAGAAATACCTTTCTTGGCGTTTAAAAAGAGGTGTATAGCATAAAACCATTTTCTCATATCGGTAGATGATTTTTCAAAGATAGTGCCGGTGAATGGTGAAAAGGTATTCTTGCAGTTATGGCAATGGCATACTTTCATACGACTAGAATAATGGTAGACATAGAGGGTTTCACCACAGTGAGGGCACTTTAAAGTATAGGGGTAAGGGTTTGCGTCACAGGGTTCTAACCTGCTGTCATGGTAGCGGATATGGAAAAAGTAAGCGATTGCTGCTTCTTCCACTGGAAACATTTGGTTAAACTCTAAAAAGGTCAGTTGTTTCGCACTCATTATGGTATAAATATACTACAAATGGTGGATTTTTCAAACTATTTAGGATTGGATAGTAAAATGTTAGTGTATACTTTTTTATACAATTTTGGTGTAATTTAATTTGTATGTGAGGGGATAATTCCGATATTTTTTTATAATGCCAGGTGCTGATTAAATAATACATTTCATTGGATGGGCCGATCCTCGATGTTCTCCACCGTTTAAGTCCCATGGGAAGGTCGGGTTTTTCACCTTTTTTTGAATTGGCTTTGATCATTGAATCCCCTTTGGATGGGTAAAAGTTATTCATTCGGGAGCAGAATTTCATAATCTCCACATCTCGGTTATCCACACTATCCCCGGCATCCACGAGAACCAGCCTTACATCAAACGGCACACCGTCCTTTCTGTAAAATTTCATCTCGGTTTTAAGTACCCATTGATAAAAATTTTCCCATGCACCCTCGAAAGCGTCCAGCGTAGACCCGATAAAGGCACGGTGCATAATTAGCCATTTTCTATAACCAGGGCCAGTTCCAATGACGGAAAATTCTATCCGCGGCGGATTGGCAGGGTCTTTTTCAGAGCCCCGCTGTACGTCAATGCCGCCGGTGAGGTAATAGATCATATCGCTTGGTATCGTACATTCGTGATAATTCCCCCGCAAAGCAAGGACGGTTTTAAGCGGCGGTCGGGTGCCTTCGTCTTTGAAAGGCAGACCGCCATACATATTGATGAAACTCCTGGTCGCCGCCGCCCCGCCCTCTTCCGCTTTCAGTTTCTGCCTATAAATTTCTGTGAAGGTAATCATTCCCACCGGCGCGGCCAGGCTGTTTATCTGGTAGCTGCGATAGGTTGCATCGGTCGTTGTTCGTGTCGGTTCCCAATGTGCGGGTTGAAGTTCCCGCTTCGGGTGTTCTTTACATTTTGGGTGTTCTGCATACATCTGGCGTTTGTGATAATCGTGGATTTCGCCCCCGCAACGAGGGCAGATATAAACCGCTTCGGTAAGAGTATCGTTTTTCATAATGGGCCTTAGGCCATACTTGGTATCTTCGTTGCCCATTTTTAATTCCAGATTTTCGCCGCAGTGAACACATGGCAAAACCCACCGGCGCATATCGCCCCTTTCGTAATACTGGTATATGAGGGACGCTTCAAAGGTGGTGGGAGAACTGAACAGCGTTATCTTCCGGCGTTCGGCCCATGAATTGGTATGAGCCATAAGAATCTCGGCAAAGGAACCCTCGGAACCGGCAACGCCGGGGGGCGTCCCGTCCAGTTCGTCAATGAGCAGCACCCGCTTGTCATGCGCCCTGCGGGCGGCAACGCTGCGGCTGGATATCACATCCAGGGTTCCGCCGATGTACTCTACTTTTTTAGGAGTCATACCGGTGCGGCGGGATTTTGAAGATACGGCCTGAGCGGTGATTTTGTCTGCGAAGCCCAGGGATTCTATAAGGTGGGGCAATTTTGATATTGAGAATTCATTACAGAGGTCTTCGCTGGCCGTGGCGTACATGGCCGGAGCCGGGGCACAATCCATGTAGTACGCCAGAACATTTTCAAGGATGGTGCTGGCTCCAATCTTCCGGGCTTTGCAAATCGCCTGTATCTGTACCGGAGAATAGGGGCTCATATTCTCCATCCACTCAACGCCGTATGGGGTGCGGGAGTTTTTCCAGAATCCGGGAAACGGTGTCCCTGGGGGGAGCACCCGGCGGCCTTCCACATAGGCGGCTATACTTTTAGGCGGGCGGGAATCGGGAAGTTTGCTGAATAAATCTTTTAGGTACCGGTATTCGGTTTCCGATTCCCGGGCAATGCTCATTTATTCCCTGCTTTGGTTTTCGCCTTCGGTTTTTTCAATGCCTTTGAGCCGGACTTCCTGGATGGCTTAACATCTTCATCCGGAAATTCCAGTTCGTCCACTTCTTCGATCTCGCCCTTTTTAAGGGACTCGTTGAAATCAATCAGGTGTCGCTTAATCGCGGAGAGGGCATCATATATCTCGTCATCCATAATTTCCGACATTTTGAGGATGATCTTCGGGTCCTTTATCTTTGCTTCGGCAGCCACCAGGCCCATTATTTTTGACGATAACGGGGTTAATACGGAGGTGTGAACCGAATATACCCGGCCCATCATCAACGTCACCGCCTTGCGGTTGATCAGTTCATCAAGAGCCTTTTTGTTCTGGATTTGGAGTTTCTCGGCCCGTGCCTGCTTATAGAGTAAATCCCACTCGTTACCCGCGGGCTTGTCCCCTCCGGCGATATAGCTTGCAATGGGATCAGAATCAATGTCGTACAGTTTCTTGCGGCCAATAATTTCATCCGGTTCTACCCCGTTATTTTTAATCCAGTGATTCACCGCCGAAGCCGTTACGTGGGCAAGCTGCGCAACCTCTGTAGGCGTTTTGAGATCCATTATTTTCCCCCCCTTCGACTTTGCTTCCGCGCGCGCTTTGTTTAAGGCAACGGCGACATAATTGTCAAAGATCGCCTGTGTGGTGAAGGTCTTCCGTACTAATTCCAGCGTTTCTTCACGCCAGTCAAACACCGGCCCTTTGATCTCGGCGCCGAATCTTTGAAGGCGGATTGGCTGCGGAAACCATTGTTTTTCTTTGTCCATTTTGTCCGAGAAGGTATAAAGCCCGGCATCGAAGCCTTCTTTTTCAAGAATGAAAACACCCCGGTACCGCTTTTTCCACAACGAAGCCATGAACTGCACATTTTTTTTGCCGGATTTTACCGATGGACCCGTGAAGTTTCGGGCATTGGGGATCGTCTTTGATGGATCAAGACGCATGCTTCTTTTTACCATTCCGCCCATACTGCCGCCACGGGAAGCCGGACCGATGACACGTTGCCTCTTTACCTTGAGTGAAGGATCAATTTGTTCAGCCCATCCAGTAAAATTCTCCCCGTACTTCGATGAGGAACCGCCGGCAACGGAACCCGCAGACGATTGAATCCCATCTAGGCCGGTATCGGATGCTGATTTGGCGCGTTCAAATTTCATGGCCCCGCTGACAAAAGAGGGTTGCCTTACAGTTTCATGCTTGGCAATGGCAGAAGGGGCTTTGCGTTTAAAATCTACTGCCAAATCCGTGGTCAATTTGTAGGTCATGGCTTTAAGCTGCTTTGGATATGCCGCAAGCATATTCTGCAAAATGTCCATTCCTATGACTTTTACGCTGATCGTATCACTACTCATACGTTCGTCCTTTCTGGTTCAAAATTAAAAAGCCCCACCCGCAACCGGCGGGCAGCCTTATTTGCAGGCAGGGCTATTGGAGGCAGAAAAAAATTGTGAAACCGGTTCATGGGCCGGGTCGGGGGTGTACAGGATGGTTGCAGAAGACCAACTGCACAAATTGAGGCGGATTTTTGCCTCGCAGTTTTTGCCAAAAGTACGGCGGGACTGACTCCCTCCGGCCGGCCAGAATTTGGTACAGTACCTTTTACAAACAACACCGCCCTAACCCCCTCAGCACCTGATATCGGATGTCTTTTCGCGTTCCGTGATGGCTTTGATGTATTCCCATCCTTCGGCTTCGCTGGAAACGCTTTTGATTTTCACGTTGCCCTTAAACACCGCCTGCCTGCCGGTGTACGGATTAAACCGGTAGTGATAACCATTGATGTCATGGGCCGGGAAACCACCGCCCGGAACTGGCCGGACAAAGTGATCCATTTCGGCTACTTTCCACCATTCCCCTCCCAGCCTGAACAAATGTTTCATCCACGCTTTGGTTGTCATTTCGTTTCCGCCTTGGTGGCTGTCAGCGCCGCTTCATTGGCCGCCTCTTCTTCGTCCCTGATGAAAGAAGGCCAGTCTGTTATGTTTCGCATTTTTTCAATAAAGAACTCCGCCAAGTCTTCTGCAAAGTCGACAATCTTGTTCTCAGGATAGAGGCCGTAATCTTTAAGAGTATCTTCGTCAAATAAGGCTGGGTTTGCCGCCAATGCAATGGCGAACTTCTCCGCCAGTTCGATGGAATAATCCATGCTGGTTAATTTCTCAAATGTCTCCCTTGCTGTTGTTTTCATCTTCCACTTCTCCCTTTCTGTTTATTCCAGGTCCATACGGACCTGGCAAATTAATAAATATCCAACTCCCCTGCCTCCTGCGGCTGTTTCTGGTCCGCCAAAATCAACTTTGCATATTGATCCGCCTCCGTCCCCCGGAGGCCTTTTGAGTGGGCTTCTCTGATGGCGTTTACCCATTGTGCGTCCTCTGCTTCCTGGTCTGTTTTTGGGGTTTCGGTTACAGGGTTACGTAAAAACCCTAAATTCTGATTTGCTCCTATAGAAACTTCTCGCGATGGGGTTAAGTCTAAATTTGGGTTTTTTATGTAACCTTGTAACTTTCTCAAAAATATCCGTTTTGCTTTGCCGTCAATTTTTTTGACAGTTTCGATAATTCCCCGCTTTTCAAGCTCGTTTGTGAAGTCTTTTGCCTTCATCGTCCGTCTTACACCCTGCTGATTCTCACACCAGAGCTGAAATCTGGCAAAAAATTCCGCTTTTGGTTCATATTCTGTCTTGGTAAACGCCTCGGTATCGTCAAGAAACTGTTTTATATAGTCCTGTCCATCAAAATATTCCTCAGTCGCCACATCAATTGCCTTACAAGGCGGCATTTTCCGCCCATTCGCGTAATATTTCACCGCATACTCGATAAACAAATTAAGGATTTTCCCATATTCGGGTATAAAACGGGCCTCAAGTTCCGGGTCTTTGGTTTCGAACGTAGCATTAAAGGGGACCAGCCTAAACCGCTTCTTTTCCGATTTTCCAAAGCTGTCAATCGGAATTTTGTCGTTTGAAGCAATAAAAATCTTGCATTTTAATTTGCAGTCATAGGCGTCCATGCCCTTCTTCTCGATCCGTACAACATCCCCGTCCCCGGCAATGGACTTCAATTCATCAAGGTTTAATTTCCCATGATCCGGCTTCAGGTCATACAAAATTGCCACACGCTTACCCGGTAGACCTGCCTTGTCAAAGCGGGACTGAACCCCACGTTCTTTAATGACCAGGCTACGAGGCAGCGCCGTCGCATAGGTTCCTGCGGTACCTTGAAGAGTCCTCGACTTAGTACCTTTTCCATTGCTTCCATTTCCGAAATCGTTGGTTATAAGGTCGGCGGGATGTCCAAACAAAGCGGCCCCGCAGGCGGTTAAATTCCAGTCCAATAATTCCTGATCGTTACAGGTCGCCCATCGCATAAACTTCATAAATTCTACCGGCTCCCCTGATTCCGGCTTCGCAGCGGCGGACATAGTAAACAAGTCGGCTGGTGTTGATGGCCGGCTACTGCCATCGGTAGATACCGCGATCCCGGCACAGTTTATAACGCCGTCATCCGCGTCAAATTCTGCCGGAAGCATTGTGATCTCCGGTTCGTGGGTCATGGCTTCAATAACTGATTTCTTGCGGGGTTGATTGCGGAAAAGACGATACTCGCGGTAGGCCTTATCCTGATCCATCACGGCAACGTAGACAATTTGCTCACCCAACAATACTTCGTATTCCCGCATTACCTGGTATAAAACCGCTACTGCATGATCCGTCTGAAAGGCGCCGGTTATGCCGTTATAAACAAGCCATCCATGTGATGAGGTATGCCGCAACAGTCCCCCGGTACCGGCGGCTATCCATCGGCTTATACCGCTATCGGAATACAGATCCAGACTGATTTGACCTCCTTCCGTAAACACGTTTGGTACGGGATTTTTTCGAGCCAGGACGATAAGGGGTTTGGCAAGCGTTCTTACAGCGTCCATGCTTCCCTCTTCGGGGCCCAGGTCTCCATCCGCTTCTTTACGGTCATCCCCTTCGGTTTTTTCGGTTCCGCTTTCGCCGGCGTTTCCGCTTTATCCGGCAGCATAAAGAGCGCATGAAGCAGTGTTGCCTTGTAATAGGCCGTTTCCATATCCCCGCTATCTATCGCCCTTGCGAACTCTTTAAGCAGTTCAGACCGAAACACCGCTGACTGCGAAAGTTTAATATCCACCCGCGGCTCTCCGGGTTTCCGTTTCGCCGGCTTCCATTCTGGCAGCCCCAGGGCTTTTTCAATGTCGTTGGTAATATCCCGGAAATGCTCTTTGTCATAAGGGACGTTAAGAAGCGCCGCAGTGGCAGCGTAGATATCACCTGACCAGCCACAAACATGACAGTACAGGTAATCTGCATTAACCTGACAAGAAGGAGTATGATCATCATGATCCAAACATTTGATAAACCCGTGTTCGTTTATCTCTATGCCCTTGGCTCCCAAATACTCACCAAGACGCGCCTTGATAGTATTATTCATACGCGCCGCCTTGCATCTTCTGAGTAATTGTGCTATATTCTAAGTACCATTTCCCATTTATGCCGTTGCCCAGGTTCCCCGCCGGGTGACGGCCTTTTTTTTGAATCATTGTCCACCGCCTACGGGGGGCAACTCTCCCTGACGGTTACGGAAAATAAAAGCGTCAAGATCTTCACGGCGGAAATAGAGCTTGCCGCCAGTCGGCCTAAAACATGGTATTTTACCCGACCTGGTTAACTGATAGAAGTACGATTTTTTAAAGTGCATGTATTCAGCAGCTTCACCAGTATCAAGTGGCGCTGACGTGATCTTCATTATCCCCTCCCATGAATTTGCTTTTCTTTGCTATTCATGGTTTAATAATGGGATTTCTTTTATATGTCTGTATATTT
>BOAU01000086.1 GCA_026002025.1 Spirochaetia bacterium
TACCGTTCACCCCAGGGGGTGGCTACGGTGAAGAAACCCTTGCCGTCCAAAGCGATGTCAAAATCGCTCTGGGTTTCCTTCATGGCCCCCTGTTCAAAATCGGTGTAGAGTTCGTTGAGTTCAACCCCCATGCCGAGCTTTCCCATAATGGGGGCCGCGTCGGCGGAGCCGAAGGGCTGGCGGTAGACCCCGTCATCATCGGTGCGGCGCAGGAGCAGTTCCGGGAAGGACTTGAACGCCGCCACATCCTTCTTGTAACCGTCTGAATCCACGTTGGCCAGGTTATTCGCCACCGTATCAAGCCGCCACTGCTGGGCCCGCATCCCGCTGGCCCCGGTATACCATCCTCTAATCATAGTTATCTATCGGCACTCGGCGCTTTGCGCATAACAACAAATGTGCAGAATGGCATAGCCATTCTGCAAGGCAATCGACAGATTGCCGGAATTCGGATATGATTTTTTTACAATGAAAGATAATGCAGCAACGGATTTGGCTTTAAGCGCAGCGGCCCGCTGGAAGGGACAGGGGGCGGTTTTCGGCGCAGCAATCCTCTGGAGCACCAGCGGTTTATTCATCAAACTGATTGACTGGCATCCCCTGGTGATCGCGGGTACCCGGAGTTTTGTCGCCGCCCTTTTCCTGCTGGCGGTCCGGATCATATCCCCCCCGCAGGCGGGAAGCGAAAAAAACCGGCTCGGCCCCCTCTGGGCTGGGGCCGCGGTCTATACCCTTACCATGATCAGTTTTGTTACCGCCAACAAGCTTACCTCCTCGGCAAACGCCATCATGCTTCAATACAGCGCCCCCATTTGGGCCAGCCTTCTTGGCTGGTTGCTGGTTAAGGAAAAACCCCATTGGGAACACTGGGGGGCCCTGGTCCTGGTGACGGGGGGGCTGGTCCTGTTTTTCCGGGACGGCCTGAGCACGGGCCACCTTTTGGGGGACGGCGTCGCCATACTTTCCGGGGTTTTCTTCGGCGCCCATTCGGTGGTTCTGCGGATGATGAAGAAGGGGAACCCCCGGGATTCCATGCTCCTGGCCCATGTGCTGAACGCCCTCATCAGTATTCCCTTCATTATTATCTATACGCCGCACTTCACCGTTCCCACGGTTATGCCCATCATTTTTATGGGGCTTGTACAGATAGGCTGCGCATCGATCCTCTTTGCCTACGGGATCAAACGGGTCACCGCGGTCCAGGCCATGCTCACCGCCATGATCGAACCGGTGCTGAATCCCGTCTGGGTCCTGGCGGTTACCGGTGAAAAGCCTTCGGTGTCCGCCCTTGCAGGAGGGGGGATCATCATCGCGGCGGTGGCGGCTTCTTCCTATATAGGGAAGCGCCGGGAACTGCTAACTGCTAAGCAGCCTGCACAGCAGACTGCTTAGCAGCCCAACGCCGCAGTGACCGAAACCACCCGCCGCATTATCGATATTATCCGTTCAATCCCGCCGGGCAAGGTTGCATCCTACCGGGACGCTGCCCTGGCTGCAGGACTCCCCAACGGGGCGCGGCAGGTTGCCCGGCTTCTCCACTCCATGTCAAAAACACAAAAACTCCCCTGGCACCGGATCATCCGTGCAGACGGACACATCGCCCTCCCGGCAGAATCAGGGGGGGATTTACAGGCTGCGCTCCTCAAGGCCGAGGGAGTGAAGGTGTCGAAGGAGATGCGGATAGACATGACACAATACAGCTTTTTTCGTCCCGGAAAAAAAACCGATTTATAAACTAAAACTTTTTTATAAAAGTCCGATAAGAGTATATGGTCTTACATAAAAGCAGCGGGGACATATATAACCATGAATTCAATACTCCCTTGCGGGTAGGTGACTTATGAAAAAATTGTGCATTTTTTTAATGATGGCTGCCTTAGCCACAGCTCTGTCGGCACAATCCGAAGAAACTCCACCGGTACAATCTGAAAGTGCCCACTCGAATGTGTATGTTTATGTCAGCCCCGCCGCAGGCGGAACAGCGGAAGAGCGTGAGTATTTTGACTTCAACTTACAGGAAGAAGTCAAGGGCAGCGGTTATGCACTGGCCGATTCAGAAACAAACTCGGACTTTTTTATTGATGTTGAATTGTCCTATGACCGGGAATATGACGAACATATCATTACCCTGATTTTATATAGAACCGAAACCGGAGAGATACTTGTCACCAGCGGTATGGTCTATGAAACCCTTGATGAGATGTACGACTGGAACCTGACCCTGATCTACCGGGTTATGGCAAACGCCCCTATTTCAAAGAGCCTCGAGAATAAAGTTGTAACAGTAACAGCGCCCGGTTCGGGCTGGAATACGGACCAGGATTATTGGCTGAAAATAGGACTCCGCGGGGGGCCTGCGCTTCGGCTTTATTATCCGATGACATCAACCTATACCAGTTCGGTCAGCTTTGACGCGGGGCTGCAGGTGATGGGACAAATACTTCCCTTCCTGGGGATTCAGGCAGAAGTGTTATTCACCATGGACTCGGCGCCTACTTGGGGGATTAAAAATAACAATTTGACCTCCCTTGAGTATGAAAGCAGATCCTATTCACTATCGATCCCCCTGGTAGTTAAGGGAACTTTCCGGTACAAACGGTTTTTGATCGCTCCTTTCGCCGGGGCTTATTTTACAATGCCCTGGGGCAATATGACCGAAACGGAAAAGAATGTTGAATCTCTTGATGAAGCGGGAAATCCAATACCGGTGTTTGATGGCGATGGAAACGTTGTTGGAAACAAGATCGAATCCAAAGAAATAAAAAGTGAATGGGGATATACGGTACCCCTTGGGCTTACGGGAGGAATTGTTTTTGGACTGCGCCTGGGCCCGGGGACACTCTTCCTGGATACCCGGTATTCGTACGATTTGGGGGATACCAGGGTTAAGAGGTCCAGGGATGTACCGACAATAGATGATAACGGGGTGGCTGGAATAAGGACGGAAACTAACTTCGAATCCATATACCGGCGAAGCGGGGTGTCATTTACCCTGGGGTATGAATTTAATTTATTCAAAAAAAAGCCGAAGAAGTAACCGCCTGGGCACTCATAATGCAGGCTGGTTCGCAGAATCAGTGCTGATTCTGCGAATCGGCATTCATAAAATCAGCATTGCATCGCCGTAACTGAAAAAACGATAGCCTTCCCGCACCGCCTCAGCATAACTTTCCAGAATGAATTCCCTGCCGGTGAACGCAGAGACCAACATCAGCAGCGTTGATTCAGGGGTATGAAAATTGGTAAAGAGGGCGTCAACCGCTTTAAAAGAATAACCGGGATAGATAAAGATCGAAGTACTCCCCTCCCCCCTTCGCAGTTTTCCTGCGTTGCTGTCCCAGGCGGATTCCAGCGTCCTGACGCTGGTGGTGCCCACGGCGATAATTTTCCGACCCGCGGCTTTTGCGTTTTCAATACAAGACGCGGTTTCATCATCAATGCTGTAAATTTCCTCGTGCATCTTGTGATCTTCAATATTTTCCACCCGCACCGGGAGAAAAGTCCCCAGTCCCACATGGAGGGTGACAAAGGCGCTTTCAATTCCTGCCGCGGCAAGACGATCCAAAAGATCACGGGTAAAGTGGAGCCCCGCGGTGGGCGCCGCGGAAGATCCGGTAAGATCCGCATAGACCGTCTGATAGCGTTCGCTGTCCGCAGCAGTATCACTGCGTTTGATATAGGGCGGCAGCGGTATATGGCCGTTTTTATCCAGCCATTCATCATTGACGGGCCGGTTAAACCGCACGATGCGGAACTCCCCGTCAAGTCCGGTAATTTCCCCTTCGACGCCGTCGGCAAAGGCATAACGGCTTCCGGGCCGCCGCCGTTTGGCCCGCCTGACCATGGCCCGCCAGATCGTCCCCGGTTCAGCGCCGCCTTCCTTCACTTTATTGACAAGAAGAAATTCCACCTGCGCCCCGGTTGCTTGACCTTCGGTTTTAGAGGTCCCCAAAAGCCGGGCCTTGCGGACCCGTGAATTGTTGAACACCAGGAGAGGCGGCGCAGGTAGTATGGATTGCGGCGCAGATGGTATGGATTGCGGCGCTTGAAAATTTGATTTCAGCAAATCAGGAAGGTCCGCCACCATGCGGTGTTCCCGGCTCCGCGCCGCCCGGTCCAGGACCATGAGCCTTGACTGCCCCCGTTCCGCCGGAGGGTACTGGGCGATTAAATGTTCGGGAAGTTCAAAGGAAAAATCTTTGGTTCGCATTTTTTCTGCAAGCCCTAAAAGAGCAGCCCCTCAACATTACCGTTGGCCCGGCCGTTCCGCGGCTCAAGCTTGAGGTGTTCATAGGCCATACCGGTAACCACCCGGCCCCGGGGGGTGCGCTGGATGAGCCCTGCCTGAATCAGATAAGGCTCGTAGTAATCCTCCAGAGTGTCCACCGATTCGCCGATGCTGATGGCCAGGGTTTCCGCGCCCACAGGTCCGCCGTTGTAACGCTCAATGATGATCCGCAGAATTTCTCGATCGTGTTTTTCCAGCCCCAGAGAATCGATCTCCAGCCTCCGCAGTCCATCTTCCACCACGGGCAGGGTGATGGAGGGTTCTCCGTTAATCTGGGCAAAGTCCCGCATCCGCCGCAGCAGCCGGTTCACCACACGGGGGGTTCCCCGGGCGGAACGGGCCAGCAGGGCCGCCGCGTCATTATCGATCTTAGTGTTGAGTATCCCCGCGGAACGGCGGACAATGGCCTCCATGTCGGCAGCCTCGTAAAAAGAAAAACGGCAGGTAATGCCGAAACGGCTTATCAAAGGGCTGGAAACATTCCCCGCCTTGGTGGTGGCCCCCACCAGGGTAAAGGGCTGTATGGGAATCCTGATGGTCCTGGCCGATGGCCCCTGACCGATGATCCAGTCGAGCTCGTAGTCCTCCATGGCGATGTAGAGCATTTCCTCGATAGCGGGCTTGAGCCGGTGAATTTCGTCGATAAAAAAAACGGTCTTCTCAGTGACGGTAGTAAGTATCCCCGCAAGATCCTTGGGCTTGTCCAAAGCCGGCGCGGAAGTTACCTTGAATTCCGATCCCAGCTCATTGGCCACCACCTGGGCCAAAGTAGTCTTCCCCAGTCCCGGCGGCCCGATGAGAAAAAGGTGATCCAGACTTTCGTTTCGTTCCCGGGCGGCGGTGATAAACACCGACAGGTTTTCCTTTATCGCCGCCTGGCCCATAAATTCCTTCAGGTTTTTGGGACGGAGGGAAAGTTCCCGATCATCCTCGGCCAATGGCTTTTCCGGGTGCAGCATTCCTGTGGGGCCGCTTAATGTGTCTTCACTTGGTATTTTAATATCTTTTTTTTTCATTCCCAGCGCCTATGAACTGCTCAGTTCAACAATGGCCTGTTTGAAAAGAAGGGCTTCCTTCTCCGCGGGATTTGTTCCCGGCTTAAGGGTCACCTCCGCCTTTGCCAGGGCATCCGCCGCAGCACGCCGGTCATAGCCCATCCCCGCCAGGGCTTCAACCAGTTCGCCGTAGGGGGACGCCGCCTGCTGACCGGCTTTTGTTTCCCAGGTCAATTTTCCCTTGAGGGCGAGGATCATCTTCTGGGCGGTTTTCTTCCCCAGTCCCGGCACCGCTTCCAGCCGGCCCAGATCCTCGGCCTCCAGGGCCCGTTCCAGATCCTCCTGCCCAATGCCCCCCAGGATTCTGATTGCCCCCTTGGGGCCGATCCCCTCAACTTTAAGCAGTTCCAGAAAGGTGTTCCGCCGTTTTTCATCGGCAAAGCCGTAGAGTTTCATCAGGTCTTCCCGGTGATAAAGCCAGGTAAAGACCCGGCCTTCCTCCCCAAGGGCGGGCATTTTTGCAAGATCCGTGGCGGGAAGGCTGATCTCCCACTCGACCCCTCCGGTGAGGATACAGAGGGTCTCGCCGGATTTTTCGGTAACAATTCCCCGGATGCTGTTAAACATGATCCCACTATACCAGCAAGGGAAATTTTTTTCCATCGGCGCTTGCATTTTCGCGGCAAGTATGTTATAGTCTGACTAGTCAGACCGGTATAAGAAACATCGATATAAGGAAAGGAAACATGAACGCACTACACGAAAGCGATACCTGGCAGCTACAGGAGGCAAAGGCAATGTTCAGCCAGCTTGTTAGATCCACGGCCGATAAACCCCAGATCATCACAAACCGGGGGGAAGAAACAGCGGTGGTCCTTTCCATGAAGGATTACCGGGAACTCAAGGGAGAGAAACAGCAAACGATCTGGGAGTTTTTTCACAACTCGCCCTTCCGGGATGTGGAGCTTGAAATGCCGGAATATCTGCCCAATGAAAAAATGCGGGAGATTGACTGGTGAAGTATCTGCTGGATACCAATGTTCTGTCCGAACTGCGGAAAACAAATTGCAGCCCCAAGGTTAAAACCTTTACCGACAATATACTGCTGACAAATCTCTTTATAAGCGCCATGTCCATCGGGGAAATCATCGTTGGCATAGAAAAATTACCCGAGGGGAAAAAGCGAACCGAACTTTCCCTTTGGCTTAACGCCCATGTTTTACCGCAATTTGAACAGCGCATTATTTCCATGGATTCCGGTGTGATGCAGGAATGGGGAAGGCTTTTTGCAAATTCAAAAAGAACCTTGCCCTTAAAGGATTCCTTTATCGCCGCCTGCGCCCTGGCCAATCACCTCACCCTGGTTACCCGGAACACCAGGGACTTTAAAGACATCGGGGGACTTAATTTGATGAACCCCTGGGAGTAAGGCGAGCAATTACCATTGGCACATATAATAATCACCCACTGCGAAGGCCGCCGCTCTTCCCCATTACATCCCAAGCGCCGCCGGCAGCGAATACACATCCTCAACCCCGTCCACCAGGATTCCCCCCATGCCCATTTCCAGGGGCAGGCTGATGTCGATTTCGTAACGGTCGCCGATGGAGACGCAGTCCCTTACCGGAACGCCGCAGAGTTCAGCCGCCCTGCGGAACGGGGCTTCGTGGGGTTTGGATACCCTGCAGGTATCAAGGCCGACAATAACGGGGACAAGATCATCAACACCAAGACAGGCAAGGGTGCGCCGGGCAACAGAGACGGGATTATTGGTCACCACGGCAAGTTTATAAGAAACGGCCAACAGCATTAATGTTTCACGGAGTTTTGAATCACGGGTGAGATAACGCTCGGGTTCGTAGAGCATCTCCCGCCATTGGATGCTTTCTTCGATACTTATGCCGAATGCCTTAAAGGTGTTTCCCAGGCTGAGCCGGGGGCATAAATGCCCTTTGCCGGAATTCTGCGCGGCCCAATCATCCTGATAATCCTTTATCAATTTTTGCATCTCCGTAAAACTTTTACCCCGCAGGGCGGCAAGTTTTTTTACAGGAAGATCGATCTGGGATCGGGCGTATTCATCATGGGTATAGAGGGTAGAATCCATGTCGAAGAGCAGGGCCGCAGGATTTTTTGGAAGCTGGAAAATTTTCATCAATTAGCAGTATTACTGCGATCATTGTCCGCGGCAAGGAGCCGTTCGATGATCCCGCGGTTATCCAGGAGACTGCTGAGGGAAAGCTGCTGGTGGAGCCGGGAAATGGTCTGGGCAAAAAGATGGGCGATATTCACGCTGATGTACCATTCGCGCTTTAAAACCTCTTCCTGATAAATGGCGTTGGTGCCGATGATGCGGTAGAAAAGGCCCTGTTTGTAGGCCTCATCAAAATAGGAGATGGCGTCCCCTGAAAAGAGGGGCAGACTGATGGAACAGATTATTTTGCCCGCGCCGTTTTCCTTGAGGAGCTTCATCCCCTTAAGGAGGGTGCCGCCGGTGCCCAGCATGTCGTCGGCCATAAAGACCGTCTTGCCTTCTACGTTCCCCAAAAGTTTGATTTCAGAGATGTTGCTTTCCAGGGCGTCCTTGCTGACCCGGGAATAATCCCGCTCCTTGTAGAGCAGGGCCAGGGGCTTTTTGAGAGCGGTGGCGTAGAATTTGTTCCGATCCACCGCGCCGGTGTCCGGGGAAACCACCACAAAGTCGTCGCAGAGGACGCCATCCATTTTGGACAGGGTCCTGATGATCTGGTAACTGGCGTGGAGATTTTCCAGCCGCATCCGGTCAAAGGAGTTGACGATATCCCGTGAATGGATGTCCAGGGTAATGATCCGGCTGACCCCGAGGCTTTCCAGAATTTTCCCCACCCGGCTCGCGGTGAGCCCCTCCCGGCC
>BOAU01000087.1 GCA_026002025.1 Spirochaetia bacterium
CCCCCCCCCCGTGCGCTTCCATTTTTGAAAAGCTCCGGACTGAAAAATCACATGGTTAAAATCGGCGTTATCTTCTTTCTCATGTATAAGTTCCAGGCGTTCACCGGCGCTTTTTATCATCCGGGACAGCTCATCCTTATCAATGTTTATTTTGAGAATATAATCATTGGCGCCCAGCTGTATCGCCTTGCGCATGTAAATATAATCCTGGTGACAGGTTAGTATAATGACATATACATTGGGAAACTCGCGCTTTAAGTGCGAGAGCATGGTTAACCCGTCCATTACAGGCATGGCAATATCCAGAAATATAATATCCGGACGCCATTTCCTGCACAATGCCAGCCCATCCCGGCCATTATTGGCTTCGCCTATCCATTCCGCGTTTATGCCCTGCCAGTCAAATAAACGCAGATTGTCCCGTACCGGCGCGTCATCATCTATAGCCAAAATACGCAGCGGTTTGTTCATATTAAGACCTTGCAGCATTCCGGCATTATCTCATTGCATTACCGCTGTTGTCAACATTTTTGGGTCCCATTCTCTGCTCAGGGGGCGGATGAACCGCCCCCTGGCAGATTATTTGATAAACCCAAAGGATTTGGCCTGTTCTTCATAGGCCTTCATATATACGCTTATCTTGAACTGATTTTCCAGTTCGGTGAGGAACCTTGGATAATCCGCTATAGGTCTGCGGCCATAGATAAATTTGATAATTTCATCATCTATGTACCTGTCCAGATCAGCCTTGTTGTAACCCTCCGGGGTAAGCATAAAGGGCATCAGATTCCGCAGGCGGGGCAGATCGTTGGCAAAGGAAATCAGATCCTCATATCCCACGAATTTCGTATAAAGATATTCCAATTCAGTGCGTCCGACAAGCTGATATGCCCAGAAATAACCTCCCTCAGGACCCATCCTGTCGGTGGCTACGACCTTTCCGTTCACCATATTGTAATGGGCGCCTTCAATGCCATAGCTCGCAAGCCGTAAACCTTCCGTCGAAGATAAATAGTTGAAAATCTCGAATACTTTCTCGAGTTTAGCCGGATTCCTGGAGAGACTTTCAGCTATACTCAGCAGCCCGGAAGTATAAAACGAGTGTGAAGAAGCGTAATTGGTACCCCTGGGGCCGGTTGGCACCCCTAAAGCTATCCAATCTGCCCTGGGGTTAACCTCTTTAATGAGCGTCATATTCTTGGCGGGAAAAGTCCAGTCATGATAAAAAAACCCAATTTTTCCCTGAATAGCCTTTTCCTGTACCTTGTTTGAATCGGTAAGGGTGAAAAGTTCCGGATCTACCCCGCCCGCATCGATCAGGCTTTTTATTTCGTTGAGTACCACCGGCATATCGCTCTCAAAGAGGGAATTTACCAGCTTGTTATCCTTTACGTAGATCTCTTTCGGTTGGCCTATACCGTAACCGCCGAATAGGTAAGTGAATGCATCGTAACCGCCGGAAGCAAGGCCGACTGTGTCCTTGACCCCGTTGCCGTCCGGATCATTATTGGCGAATTTTATGGCCACATCCCGGAACTGCCCGGTGGTTTCAGGGACCTTCAGGTTCAACGCATCCAGCCAATCTTTCCGGATATTATAATAGCTATAAGGGATATTTGGCGCTTTGGAAATGGCATACAGTTTACCATCCACATAACCGGGGGTCATGTCCTGTCCCAAATATGATACCACAGGCTGCAGCTTGTTGAGATAGGGGGTAATTTCCAATATGGTTCCCTCTTTTGCATGTTTAACCAGATCCGTGCGGTTAGGCATCCATAATATATCAGGCATATCGCCGCCCGCGATACGGACATTGAGCTGACTCCGGTAATCGTCACTGCGAAGCGAGGTGTTCATGGTCAGGTTAATGTTCAGCTTTTTCTGCAGAGCCTGCAGGATGGGATCCTGATCTGCCGAGGGCAGTATAACGCCGATGCCCTCAAAAATTTCGATATCCATGGGTTTTTGGCCGCCGCCGGAATCAGCCGCTTTGTTACCTCCGGCAAAAGCAGAACCCGAAGAAACCAGCATCGACACTGCCAGAGCCGCCCAAAAAACAATTTTTGTTTTTTCTTTCATAACATCATCCTCCAAAAAAAATTTAAAAACTTCTAAAAACTTATGTTGTTAAAAGTTTTTTTACTATTTAATCGCCCCCAGAAAAATCCCTTTTGTAAAATATTTCTGAATAAAAGGGTATACCGCAAGAATGGGAGCGCTGGCTACAATAATTGCGGCCATTTGCATGGTACGGGTTGGAATTATTACATCAGGATTGTTCGCAAAATTCTGGGACTGCATTAATATCTGCCTGATAACTACCTGCAGGGGATACAAATTAGGTTTAGTGATATACATGATTCCGGCAAAAAACTGGTTCCATTGCCCCACAGCGAAATAAAGACCGATAGTCATAAGCATGGGCAGGGAGAGGGGTAAAACAACCTTTATCAGGATCAGGGATTCTCCCGCGCCGTCGATACGCGCCGCTTCAATAAGTTCGTTTGGCAGATTCTCAAGAAAACTTTTGGCCAGAATCACATTAAAAGTCCACATGGCGCCGGGGAGTATCATGGCCCAAAGTGTATTGATCAGTCCAAGGCTCCTGACCAGGATATAGGTGGGTACCATACCGCCGCTGAACAGCATGGTGAATACCACACTAAAAATCAGGAAAGAACGGCCGGGCAGTTCCTTCCGCGACAAAGGGTAGGACATTAACAGGGTCAAAAACAGGGAAATCAGGGTCCCGACAACGGTGACATGGGTTGTCACATACATGGACCGGGGGATCACATTCTTGCCCCATATCTCCCGGTACGCGGCAAAGGTGGGCCGTTTTGGGATGAGCAGAAAACCTCCTTTCAGCACTTCTGACAGGGGAGTTATTGAAACGGTAAGCACATACAAGAGGGGGAATAAAGCGCAGGAGCCCACAATGGCGAGTATAAAGTATACGACAGCGTCAAAAATTCTGTCGCTTGCGCTTTTTACCATAAACCCTGCCCTCCCAGACGCTTGGCTATAAGATTGGAAGCTCCGATCAGTAAAATGCCTATCACCGATTTAAATAGTCCGACTGCCGCTCCCAAACTGAAATTAAGCTGTTCCAGTCCCGTGCGGTAAACCCAGGTATCGATAATGTCGGATACTGAATAAACCAGGGGATTGTAAAAAATATAAACCTGATCGAACCCGGCGTCCAAAACAGATCCAAGCCGCAGGATCAGTAATACCACTATTACCGAACTGATAGAGGGAATGGTGATGTTCCATATCATTTGCAGACGGGAGGCCCCGTCAATACGGGCCGCCTCGTAGAGACAAGGGTCTATACCGGTCATTGCGGCCAGATAAATAATGGCGCTCCAGCCGCACTCCTTCCAGATGTCGGTAAAGACCAGTACCTGACGGAAATAAACCGGGGACGATAAAAACGGTATTGCTTTAAAACCCATCGCGCCCCAGGCCTGGTTGATCAGTCCGTCAGTTTCTGACAAAAAAACAAGAACAATACCATACACAATGATCCATGACAAAAAATGAGGGATATACGTAAGGGTTTGAACAAAACGCATAACAAGTTTATTGGCGCATTCGTTTAGGAGCAAAGCCAGGATAATGGCAAAACTCATACCCAGGGCCAGCTTTGCCAGACTGAGGACAAGGGTATTGCCGATCAGCTGGCTGAAGTAATTGCTGTTGAAAAACGAAAAAAAGTGTTTTAAGAGCGGTTCCGCCCAGGGACTCTTTAAAATACCCTGCTTTAAATTGAAATCCTTAAAAGCGATAACCGCACCGTACATGGGGACATACCTGAATATGATAAACCATGCAAGACCCGGTAAAACCATTAAATAGGAGGCACGGAAATACCAGGCTTTTTTTAACGATTTGTTCAAACCTTTACCCCTTATTCGTAAACAAACCAGGCTGTAGCCCGGCAGTCCCTGTTTACCCTGACCTTAATCCAATGGGCGGAGTATCCTTCAGGGAACCGGTAATTGACGGTTTCACCTTTCGGTACACGGATAGTGCTGTAGACGCTCCATTGATCATCCGCCGCAAAGTCAACCAGCAGGGTGAATTCCACATCTTCCTGCGCATCATGGGAAAGGGCGACTGATTTGTTCAAATAACCTGCCATAAGGTAGGGATCGCCGGGAATGGCGGCTTCCATGGGCGTATCCTTGCAGGGACCGCCGACGCCGCGGGGAGGAC
Source organism: Spirochaetia bacterium (assembly GCA_026002025.1). The sequence goes on from BOAU01000087.1 coordinate 4,225, forward strand.
CGAAATTCCACAGATCATCTACATTACCCAGCCAAATTCCCAGAGAACCGTCCTTTGAATAGACACAATGTGCGCCTTTTCCCGTAACACCGGATAAAACCAGCATTCCGCGCCAGGAAGCAAAATCTTCTATACAGCGGTTGTGTGTTGTAACCGGCTTGATCCTGCGGAACCCGCCGGATTCAGGACGGGGCAGTTCGAAAATTGTACCGCAGGCGTTAATAAGTTCCCGCTCGGTAACTACTTCCCGTATCCCCCGCCCATAGAGAGCCGTCCAGGATGCATTCCCCCTGGGCAGCCTGAAACGTACACCATCGGGACCGACACAACGCACCGATTTATCATCCACCGTAATGGTATTCTGAATTTGGGCAGTACTTTCCACATGCTTCTGTACTTTCGGATCATCAATTCCCCGGAGTTCCATATCCCCGCCAATTTCGTAAAGACGTCCGTTTTTCAGGATATTAAGTTTTAAGTCTTCTCCTTCCCCGGCATGCAGTAAAGCCGGAGTCCCCTTGTCAGGTTTTTCAGCAAGCCCCTCAATAAGAGCCTTGTCTGCTTCGGGACGGCTTGCGGGGAGATAATCCAGGGATGCCCGGACATTACTGACATCGTTTTCCGGTATAAGCCGTATCCATTCCGCTTTGATAGAAGGATCGAAAACATGGGCCGTATATCCGTAGGGTTTTACCGCCACATTATCGATTGTTTTCCATTTGCCGTCTCCTCCGTCGGCTTCCACGATAAAATGAGCTGTTTGGTAATGATCCGTCTGGATATGCAATACATGGCGATCAAACCCGGCATACAATATCGGATCAGAGGGTACGCCGCCCATCAGAATCTCATTTAGATAGATCCCGGCCCAGCCTGCGGGCCTTCCCAGTTTTTCCAGATCCTTTGGGCTGGTAAACCAGAGATTGGACTGCTGGCGTCCCAAAATAGCATTATCAAAACAGCTTGCATCATCGCAGGCAAACACTATCTCATTGTTGAAAACATCGCAGTCCGCGATCATTTTTAAATGCAGGGCGATTGCTTTAATTCCCCCGGTGACGCCCTTTGAGAACCCTTCCGGGAACCAGTAAAACAGGCCATGCTCAAACATAAGGCGGCCAAATCCTTCAACAGTCCGGATGCGCGGCCATTCGGTATACCAGCCATGATCCGCATCCTGGGTATAGCTGCCCTTGGGCAGACGGTAACGGCGCCAAACACCGTCTTCCCGTAATCTCAAGAGGGCTGATTTCTTATCCCATCCTAAAGACCAAATAGGATCCGCGCTGTCTTTTTCTCCATATAAACCGCCCGGTCCCGTAACTTCGGTATGCTTTTCCTGATCAACGATTATCCAGGAAGCGAGCTGCTGGGGGTCTCCATTACCATCCCATTCGGCCAAAACTCCGCCGATACCGTTATTTGTAAAATAAAAATGCCCCTGCCCGGTATATCCGCCTTTGCCATGAACACCGGGAAGCTGTAGTTTTGGATCACGGGGAAGACTTGAATCCGCATACTCATCAGACCGATCCTTGCGGAGCTGTTTAAAGGCCAGGGTATGGACGTTTACCTCGTACAAACCGCCTTCCATGGTATTGATATACACAAAATTTGCGGGATCCTTCAGATGCCGGCCCATACCGGTAAAACGGCCGATTGTTTTTTCAGGATTCAAAGCCCTTACCTTACCCTGGCGGTCGATAAAGTAGGGCCCTATTATCAACTGGTCTGATTCTTTATGAAACATCCGGTTGGCATGTGTACCGCCGACACTTTCCGGATGTGCTGTCAAGGTAAGATCCTTATCAATGGAGTAGAGTTTATTATCATCACCTTTATTCCCGCTTGCCGGATAGGGTGTAAACCACAGTTTCCCTGCCCAGACTACCGCCGTACCTATTCCAACTTCCGAATGGCCTTCATTGGTAATGGCCAGATGCGGATAAATACCGCTAATTCGAATATGACTCATATTATTCCTCCTTATTGGAATTGGCAGCGCAGGGCATCACCGTCATACGAAGATTTGTACAGCCATAGGGGATCATATCCAATTCTACTACAGGGCCAAGAGGTTTTAGTGAAACAGGTTTTTCAGCGGCAATTCCCTTTATCAAGGGCCAATCTACCGGAACAAACTTCGTTTTCAGGCGCAAGGGTGCATTCAGCGGATCAAAGATATACGGCCCGGTGAATTCAGAACGCTGAATGGAAAAATCCAATGATGATTTTTCGGCAAATGCATAATTCCATGCAGATTCAGGGTATATTTCATAATCACAATAAGGAAACTTCCGTTCTACACCACCCTGCTCATATTCCAGTTTTTCCCACCGCTCTTTTATAGGTAAAGAAAAGACCAATGGGCCGCGGCGTATAAAAAACATACCGTCATTACATGGGACCATTTCAACTTCAAAATCCATAGAAACTTTAAATTCCGTTTTGCCCTGCCATGTCTTTTCAATCTTTTCATAGGGAGCAGAAGCCGGTTTTCCATTGATGGCGGCTTTTTTGGCAGATCCGGGAATTCTCAAAAAAAGCGGAAAACTTACGGGGCCGGCAGAAGTCACAATAACAGTAAAACTATCCTCAAATGGATAATTGCCCTGTATCTCGCAGGTTACCGGGACTTGGTCAATGTCTATTGTAACTTTGCAGGGAATAATAGCGCCAATAGCAAGGCCTCTTTCATATTTGAATATTCCCGAAAGTGCAAATTTTGGCCAGCCCTGTCCAAAATTTGCCGTGCAGCAGCCGCCGTTTGGTTGAAGCCCGAAAAGATGTGATTCCCCTGGATTGGTTAAAAAATGATTATATACATTCAGCGGGTGGAACATTGATTTATGATTATTTCCATTCTCCAGGCGGGAACATTGAACCTGATTTGACATCTGATCATATTGATGCGTCCACATATCGGGGCTTATCGTTGCAGGGAGGCCATTAAACGCCAGAACCTCCAGTTTATCAAGCCACATAGGGTTACCTGAAAGGACATAGAGCTGTTCATAGGAATACATCGCTTCCACTACTCCGCATAGCTCTGTTCCCCTGACGGGGCTATTGCCGGAAAGGCACTCATCTCCCGAAAAATGATCAATCGGCATGCCGTGATCCCCAAGCAATATTTTTAAGGCATCTTCTGCAAAATGGCCGCACTCCTTGCCGGTGAAGGCTGCAAAAAGCGCCTGTGATCTCAAACACATTGCCAAATTGACACCGTGGGTCATGAAATTCCAGCGGCCGGGTTCTTGTGGTTTTTGATACCGCCAATTGGCAAATAATCCCTCATGATCAAATCCCTGGGTTTTTAAATTTACCGCCAAATCCATCATCCAGTCTTCAGGCTTGCGGGCATAGAGCCACATTAGCGGGATAAGGCATTCATACCACCGTGCAGCGCCCCACCTAAAAAGTGTATCAATTTCTATATGCTGGTTGAGCCATTTAAGTGCACGGTAAACGGCCCCTTCTATACGGTCATCATTTGTATAGTCATGGTATAATACAAGAACTTTACACACCAGGAACAAGGGCCACATATCAAAAGCACGGCGCTGCTCCACCCACGTTGTTGAACTTGCCGCAGAGGGACAAATCCAACCATCAGGCTTTTGCAAAGAAATAATCTTATTAATATATACAGAAGCTCTGTCCTTTAATTCTTTGTCATCCAATAACCATGCCATCGGGATAAACCCATCAAGCCAATAAGGCAGAGCTTCCCAGTCATCCCTGGCGCCGTCGATCCACCTGCTATCACGGACATTCGGCCATATTTTATCCAGATTGCCATTGAGCCCATCGGCCTGGATACGCAATTGCCTGAGCAG
>BOAU01000088.1 GCA_026002025.1 Spirochaetia bacterium
CCGCCCCAAATACTACACTGATCCGGTGAAGCGTCTGTTTTTTCCAATCCTGACAATTTTAGTGGTTTTTGCCGCCGCCCTTTCCGTATCCTGTTCCCGGTCGGAGCCGCGGATTCCCTTTGGTTTTATTGAGCTGGTTTACTATCAGGAAAGTCCGGCGCCGGTGGAACGGTTTTCTTTCTTTGTTATCTCTGAAGATGATGACGGGATTGAAAATCTTGATGAGCTGCGGCTTTTCCATGACCGGGAAGGGCTGCGGTGGACATTTAAATCCGACGACTGGATAAGTTACGTAACCGACAGCCAAACCTGGATCGGGAGCCGGGGCATCGCCATGCCGGGGAACGACACCCTGCCCCGGGGACAGTACCGGGCGGTGCTGGTGAACAAGGGGGGCGAAAAGACCGAGCGGGCTTTTACCTTCGACGCGCCTGAATCCAGCCGTTTCCCCTTTCCCTCCCTTGTTGTTGCCGAAGGCCGGTACCGTTTTGATTCACTGTACCCTGAAAATAAATTTATCTGCTATGATGCGCAGGGGAATTTTGTTAAAACCCTTCTGCTGGAGAATCCCGCAGGGGATATTTCCAGCCTGGATATTCCTTCAAGCGTCGGGACCGTCGCCCTTTGGGCGGAGGACAGCGAATATTCCACCTCAGCCATGACCAACGTGGTGTCAATCCGGTAGGCGGTATGTACGGTATAAAAAGTTACGTCATCCGCGCGGGCCGGATGAGTGATGCACAGAAGCGGTCCTATGATATGCTGTCGCCGCGGTTTTGTATTCCCTTTGCCTCCAACGCGAAAACAGAGCTGGCCTTGCTTAATTACAATCACTGTTTTGGCAACGAAAATCCTGTAACTATCGAGATCGGTTTCGGCATGGGGATTGCCACCGCCATGATCGCCGAAGCGAATCCGCAGCAGAACTATTTGGGGCTGGAGGTTCATAAGCCGGGAATCGGGCGGCTCCTCTGGGAAATTGAAAAACGGAACCTGCAGAATATCCGCATCATTGAACATGACGCGGTAGAAGTACTGCAGCAGATGATAAGCGCAAATTCCGCTGCGGCATTTCACATCTTCTTTCCCGATCCCTGGCCGAAAAAACGGCACCACAAACGGCGGCTCATCACCCGGCCATTTACGGATCTGCTCGCAGAAAAACTACAATCCGGCGCGTACATCTACATGGTCACCGACTGGGATGATTACGGGAATTGGGCGCTCGCGGAACTTTCCGCCACACCGGGGCTCCGTAATCCGCATGAAGGGGGTATGTACGGTGGTTTTGCCCCGCATCAGGAATGGCGGCCCCGCACAAAATTTGAACAGAAGGGGATCGACAAAAACCATAAAGTTCAGGAATTGTATTTTGTTAAAGAGGAATAGGGAAGATTAACCACAGAGGACACAGAGATCGAACCTTCGGTTCGCTTACACAGAGTACACAGAGGGAGAACGGGAGTTAGGGATGAGCGGCGGAAAGGAAAGAATAGCAGCCCTTGAACGGTTAATACAGAAATATCAGAAATCCTATTACGATGGGGAGGCGGAGATCTCCGATGCGGAATTCGATCTCCTCTGGGATGAATTAAAAACCCTGGATCCGGCGAACCGTCTTTTTACCAAAGTGGGCGCCGACAATACCGATGGTTTTCCCAAGGCAAAACATCTCATCCCCATGGGGAGCCAGGATAAGGCGGCGAATCCCGAAGACTTCCTCGCCTGGGCGGAAAAGACCGCCCCTGCGGTTTTTCTTGTCCAGTACAAACTCGATGGGGCAAGCCTGGAACTGCAATACGAAAAGGGTAAGCTTGTCCGGGCGGTTACCCGGGGGGACGGTGTTATCGGGGATGAAATTACCTTCAACGCACAGCGTATGAAAGGGGTGCTTTCCGGCCTGGATGTTCCCTTTACCGGGGGTGTCCGGGGGGAAGTGGTGATGACCCATGAGGTATGGCAATCGAAATATACCGACAAGGCAAACTGCCGGAACGCCGCCAACGGGATCATGCGCCGCAAGGACGGCTTGGGCTGTGAGGACCTCCGCCTGATTACCTACGATGTTTCCGCGCCGGGGGATGACGCATACTTTAAAGATGAAAAAGAGAAGATCGCATGGCTTAAAAAGCGGGGCTTTGAAGTTACGGTTACCAAAGAATTTTCCACCGCCGATGAAATAATCGACTACCGCAGTAAAGTTGCGGCCATGCGGGAAAAGCTCCCGGTAGACATCGACGGCCTTGTGGTAAAGGACCCGGACACCGATATGGCGGATCTGCGGAGGGCCCGGCCTGAAAAACAGATCGCCTTCAAGTTTGAACTGGAAGCCGCATTCAGTATTCTGCGCGCCGTTGAATGGAGCGAATCAGGCGCGACCTATACGCCCATCGGCCTGGTGGACCCGGTACGGATTGCGGGAACCACGGTCCAGCGGGCCAACCTCAACAACCCCGACATGATCCGCGCCATGGGCCTCGAGATAGGTTCCGCAGTACGTGTGGTGAAGCGGGGGGAGATCATCCCCAAGATCGAAGGGCTTGCCCCGGAGGGGGCCTTACCCGCCGCCATCCATACCCCTGGCGCCGAATCACTGCCGGTGGAAAAAACAGCGATACTGTTTCCCGATACCTGCGGCGCCTGTAACACGCCGCTGGTGGACGGCGGCACCCGGCTCTATTGCCCCAACCCGGACTGCCCCAAGCGGCTCCTCCACCGGCTTGAGAAATGGATCAATGTGCTGGATATCCGGGAACTGGGTGACAAACTTATCCGCCAGTTATTTGACAAGGAACGGGTGCGGCAGATACATGAACTTTACACATTAAAGGCGGAGGAACTTGCGGAATACGAGCGTATGGGTGAACTTTCCGCCGCCAAGGTGGTCCGCCATATCAGCGCAAGGCGGGAACTTTCCCTTGCGGCCTTTGTGGCGGGTTTCGATTTTGAAGGGGTAGGGGAGACCATCATGGAGAAGGTTGCCCTCGCCGGTTTTAACACCCTGGAAAAACTTCGCGCCGCTTCCACAGAGGAAATCGCCGGTGTCTACGGCCTGGGTGAGATCACCGCCGCAACAATTGTCGCTGGTATTAAGGAATGCGCTGTGGAAATGGATCAGGTCCTTGCCGAAGGGATCATCAGTATTGCTGCGCCTCCGGCGGAAGACGTCCAGCCCCTGCGGGGCGCTTCCTTCTGTTTTACCGGTGAACTTGCTTCGATGAAGCGCAGCGAAGCTGAGGAAAAGATAAAGGCATTGGGGGCTTCCGCAAAATCTTCGGTGGTAAAGGATCTGTCATTCCTCGTGACCAATGATCCCGAATCGGGTTCCGGGAAAAACAAAAAGGCCCGGGATCTGGGGATACCGATTATTGATGAGGAACAGTTTCTTGGAATACTGGCTGATCCGGCAAAAGCCGGGGAATACAGTAATACTGCGGAACATCCGGCGAAGCTCCCCCAGGATCAGGGGGAGCTGTTTTGAATCAGCCTTTGGCCTGCGGCATGATTGCAAGCGATCTGGACAGAACTCTCCTGCGTAATGATAAAACCATTTCGGCCTATACGGTTTCCGTTCTTAAGCGCTGCATGGAGCGGGGTATTAAGGTTTTATTTGCCACCGCCCGTTCGGAAAAATCATCGGAGCGGTTTACTTCGCAGATTCAACCGGACGGTATTATTTCCAATGGCGGCGCGATGGCCCGCTGCGGTGAAAAGATCGTCTATGAAAGGTACATTCCCTGTGAAAGGGCAAATGAGCTTATTTTCCGCTGCCTCAAAACCAAAGGCATGGGGTATATCACCGCAGATACCGACAGGGGTTATTTTGCGAACCACCCTGTCGATCCGAATCATCCTGCATGGCGCGATTATTCCCATCAGCTCTATACCGATTTTGCAAATGGGGTCTGCGGCAAGGTATATAAACTGACCATAGATATGCCGGATCGGCAAATTGCCGGTGAGATTGGATGTTTCTTTCCCGATTTGTCCATGATCGGTTTTTCCGGGGAAGGCTGGTATCGTTTTGCTCATCGGGAAGCCCTCAAGGAGAGAGCCCTTGCTGCCGCCACAAATTTTTTTAACATCGACCCTGCTGCGATTGCCGCTTTTGGGGACGACCACAACGACACAGGAATGCTCTGTTTCAGTGGCCGCGGGGTCGCGGTGTCTAACGCCGTCCCGGAAGCGAAGGCCGCCGCTGTTTACCTTTGCGGCAGTAATGATGAGGATGGGCCGGCAAAATGGATTGAGGGGAATGTACTTGATCCTGCCTATTGAGGGTACTTTTTCACCATGAACCGTCCCCTGGGGACAAGTCCCCTTATGCAAAGGCTTATCTCCACCAATCTTCCCCTTGTCCCCTATCTGGAATTGATCTGTGCCTCTGTAAAAGAAAAAGGCGCGCTGGTTATCCGCTCCGATCCGGGCAGCGGCAAATCCACATTGGTTCCTCTGGCATTATTGGCAAACAGTAATACTGCGGGTAAGATCCTTATGCTGGAACCCCGCCGCGCCGCTGCCCTGAGTATCGCATCCCGCATGGCGGATCTTGTCGGGGAATCAGGCGAGCAAGCTCGCTTGGGTGAACAGGTAGGTTATGCGGTGCGGCTTGAACGGCGGGTTTCGCCGCGCACCCGGATTGAGGTGATCACCGAGGGGCTGCTGGTGCGGCGGCTGCAGAACGATCCCGAACTTGCCGGTGTATCCACCATAATCTTTGACGAGTTCCATGAACGCTCCGTTCATACCGACCTTTCCCTCGCTATGGTGATGGATCTGCGCCGCATGGGTTCTCCTGTCAACATCGTGGTTATGTCCGCAACCATGGACGCCGCCGCGGTTGCCGCCTTTATCGGCGCACAAGGCGGATCTTCGCCAGTAATTGACTGTCCGGGCCGGGTCTTTCCGGTGAGCATTGAGTACCGGCCCATCCTGTGGGGAAAAGAGACCGCAGGCGGAGCATTCCAGGGTGGATTTGTCCCCCTTGGCAGGGCCGCAGCGGATGCCCTGATAAATATTCTTGCCGACAGTAATACTGTTGAAAAAGGTAACGCGCTGGTGTTTCTTCCAGGCCGCCGGGAAATTGATGATGCCCATTCTGCCTTAATTGCCGCCGGTCTTAATCGTGATTTTGAAGTGATGGGTCTTTACGGTTCCCTGCCCCTGGATAAACAGCGGCAGATCCTTTCTCCCAACAGTAATACTGCGCGGAGGATTATACTGTCAACCAATGTGGCGGAAACGGGACTCACCATTCCGGGCATTACCCTGGTGGTGGATTCGGGATTTGCCCGGATTGAACGTTACCATGTCCCCAGCGGTATGAACCGGCTGAGCCTGGAACCCATCAGCCGCCGGAGTGCGGATCAGCGGGCAGGCAGGGCAGGACGGCTCATGCCGGGGCGCTGCATCAGGCTTTGGGCGGAAAATGACGTCCGCCCGGCGGAGACCGATCCGGAAATCCGGCGCACGGATCTTTCTTCCCTGGTACTGGATTGTCTCCTCTGGGGCGTTAAAAATTCGCAGGGCATTCCCTGGCTTGAAGCGCCCCCTGCCGCTTCCTGGGAAAAGGCCCGTGAGCTTCTTTTTAAATTGGGGGCAATTGATGACGAAGGCCGGCCCACGGCGCAGGGCAGGAAAATGGCGGGCCTGGGTCTGGAGCCCCGGCTTGCAAAACTCTGCATTGCAGGCCGTGAACAAGACCTGGCGCAAGGCCGTGTACAAAGCCTGACAAAATTGGGCTGCGCCGCCGCAGCAATACTGTCAGACCGGGACGGCTCGGGCGCTGGTCAGGACCCGGACTTCCGTCTGCGGCTTTCCATTCTGCGTGAGGAAAATGGATTGCGGCGCGGCGCCGGTGCGGCTAAACCGGGTTCGGATATGCAGCGCGAAGCTTGGCTTAAACGGACCAGGGAGACAGCGGAGGATCTCCTCAAACGGCTTGCACAGGGGCGGAAAACAAATGATCTCCTATTCTCCTGGACCGTGGAAGAGGAAACCGATGCGGGGGAACTTTTGGGGACCGCATTCCCCGATCGCATAGCAAAACGCCGGGACATCCCAACGGCAGGCAGACATGGCGGCATCGAAGGAATTTTCCGTTTTGTTTCCGGCCGCGAGGGCCGCCTTGAGGGACCGCTTGCCGCATCGGAGTGGATCGCTGCGGCGGAAGTTGACGCCGGGGAGCGGATGGGCCTTATCCGGCTTGCAGCCCCGATCTCTGAAAAGACCGCCCTTGAAATTCTGAAAAGCCAAATCACCATTGAAAACCGTATCGAATGGAAGGGCCTTGTTCCCCGGAGCATCGCGGTAAAACAGGCGGGACGCATTTCCCTTGGCGAAGAAAAACGCCGCAGCCTGCGGGAAGAAATAATCCCTGCCCTGCCGGAACTTCTTAAAAGTGAAGGGATCGGTATCCTCCCCTGGGATGACAGTGAAGGTGTGCCCCGGCGGCTCCTTGAACGGATACGATTTCTTTCAAACAGTAACATTGTTGACAGCGATATTACTGAAACCGCAGTAACACTGTGGACCGATGAGTCCCTCATCAATGATGCAGCGGAATGGCTCGGGCCCTTTGTGTGGGAAGGAGCGGCAAGCAGCGGCGGGCCTGTCATTACCGGCAGGGGACTTGCAGACGCCCTTTCTGCCCGTCTTGGTTGGGATGTGAAAAATGAGCTTGACCGGCTGGTTCCGGAATTTTTTAATCTCCCCAGGGGAAGGCGGCCTCTTATTGATTACAGTGCCGGGGAGCCGGTTCTGCGTATCCGCTTACAGGATGCCTTCGGTATCAGCTCGCCCTGTGAAATTTGTTCAATGCCTATTGTGTTTCATCTGCTGTCTCCCGCAGGCCGGCCCATTCAGGTAACCCGGGATCTTCCTGGTTTTTGGAGGGGATCATACGCGGAAGTGCGGAAGGAAATGCGGGGCCGTTATCCAAAACACAATTGGCCGGAACATCCGGCGTAGCTCCCCCCATCACCATGAATGTGCGAGGCTAAATAAACCTGCCCGCCCGGACCTTGAATATTTTTTCAAGTTTCAGGGCGGTTTGCCGGCTTATGGGGATGATGCCGTTTTCCATATTGGAGATCTTTTGTTTGGAGACCTCCAATAAAGCTCCCAACTGCGGCTGGGTCATTTTGTGCAGGCGCCGGTAAAAACGAAGGGTGTCGCCGGGGGTTTCTTTTGCCTTTAATTCTTTGTACCAGGCCGCTTCGGTTGCGATTTCGTATTCATCATCATCGTCTTTTGCGTCACGCTCCACGGTCACCCCGGAGCCGTAATCCTTTTTTAAGAGATTGATAAATTTCTCCGGTACATTCCCCTGAATGACAAATTCAGTAGGGGGCCTTTTCACGGCTACCAACATACTCTACCTCCACGATATATTCGCCCTTTTCGCATCGCCAACAGGCAGCCCAACTATACGCCAAATGGCAATGATAGGTTATCGCACCGAGCTTACTGTAATTTGGATACTCAGGCCGGATGGGACCTGTGTCCCCGAGATCATCAATCAGCCGGACCAGGGTTTTCACCGCATTGGGCGGCATATCCCGGATAATTTTGCCCAGCTTTTTTGGTGTCTTTACCACATACCTTACTCCCATAATGTACCCCATTTTCTGTTACTTGTCAATACCAAATTCAATTAAATTTGATACGTATATAGGGCATTGAGGTGTGTGGCGCTTTAATGAAAATGACAATGCAACAAAAAAGAGGAATTTTGTTGTTAATACTTAATAGGTATTCTCATCCATTGCTTCAAATTTTTCCCGAACCTGCTGCAGAAGGGCCAGTTCTCGGTTAATGGTTTTTTCATAGTTGAGGGAACCTGTTTCCATGCGGCCTGCTTCATCCTCCCAGAACTGGACCTTTTCCAGGTTGATAAAACGGAAGCG
>BOAU01000089.1 GCA_026002025.1 Spirochaetia bacterium
AGTTCCTGCGCCCCCTGGCTGCCCCCCAGGACGAGGAGGATACGGTCCCCCGCTTTCACCCCAAGAAAGGCCCGGCCCGCCGTTGCAATCGATTCCCCCTGCGCCGCAATCAATTCCCCCCGCGCCGGATCAACATGATGAAATTCGGGCCGGACGGGGTTACCGCTCACAATGATCCGGTCCCGGTATTGGGGGGGCATGAACTTCGCCGTATCTTCGTAGGCGGTAAATATCTTTTTGGCAAAACGGATATTGATTTTGGTGGCCAGCCCCGGACTGTAGTCCGATTCGTGGGTAAAGACCGGGATGCCCAGTGAGGCCGCCGCTGCGCAGGGGGGAACGCTCACAAAGCCGCCCTTGGAAAAAAGCAGCGCGGGCTTGTATTTTTTCAAAATACGCCGGGCTGCGAAGAAACCCGCCAGCACCCGGAAAATGTCGGAGATGTTTTTCAGGGAAAAGTGGCGCCGCAGCTTCCCCGAGGGGATGCCGTAAAATTCCAGCCCCGCCGCTTCCACCAGGGACCTGTCCATCCCCGCATTGGACCCTATCCAGAATATTCGAACATCAACCCCCTGGACTTTCATCTCCCGCAGACGGGAAATCACCGCAAGGCCGGGATATATATGCCCGCCGGTGCCGCCCCCGGTAAAAGCGATCTGTAACATAATCTTAAAAATATATGATTAGCAGGGGATGGTCCAGCCCTGAGCAGACATCGACACTGAAAAAAATTAATGTTATTATGTTAATGTGAGTACCGGATCGGTTGACGCAATACTTATGGCATCGGGCTTTTCAAGGCGTTTCGGGGAGGAAAATAAACTCCTCGTCCCCTTCCGGGGGAAACCCCTGGTCCGCCATACCCTGGAACTTGCCGCGACTCTCGCGGAGGAGGGCCTTTTTCACCGGGTCTTTTTTATCACCGCGGATACCAGGGTGGCGGCCCAGGCCGCAGATTTGCCGGTAACGCATATCCATAACGATCATCCCGATCTGGGCCAGCGGGAAAGCCTACGCCTGGGGGTGGACGCCTCGGACGCGGAGTACTATATGTTTTTCCCCTGCGATCAGCCCCTGCTGGATCAGGCGCTCCTGGCTCTTCTGATCGGAAGCCGCAGCGAGGGGCGGATCGTGGAACCGGTATTTCAGGGGAAGCCCTCAAGCCCCACACTGTTTTCCGCAGCCTTCCGGGAAGAACTGCTGGCACTGGGTCCGGGGGAACGTGGGCGGGACATCAAGATGCGGCGCCGGGAACTTGTTATCGGGGTGGAAACCGCCGACCCATCATTACTTACGGACATTGACACCCCTGAAACCCTGAAACGCATGGAGTAAATATGGAACAAACTGATAACCTGTCAAAAGCGGATAAACTGATCCTTGATTCCTATAAAAATACCGTGGACGCACTGGCGGCGTATTTGGGGGATACCTTTGAAGTGGTTCTCCATCAACTGGATGATCTGGAACATTCCCTGATTAAGGCGGCCAACGGATTCCACTCCGGCAGAAGCGAAGGCGCTCCAATCACGGACCTTTCCCTCTCCCTGCTGGAGGATATTAAGGAGAACCAGGGGGGAGCGGACTCAGGCTTGTTCCGCACCTATTATTCCAGGGGAAAATACGGCAAGCCGGTCAAATCGGTGACCACCGTGATATACGGGGAAAAGGGCCGGGCAATCGGGCTCCTCGGCATCAACATGTACCTGGACAGCCCCATCTCTTCCTTCCTGCAGTCCTTTGCCTTTAATGAAACCAAGGGCTATATCCAGGAAAACTACAACAATGATTCGGAAGAACTGATAAGTCAGACCCTGGAAAAAATCAGGGATGAAGTTGGGCGGGACGAGGCCATCCTGGCATCCCAGAAGAACAAGGAAATCGTAACGATTCTGTACCATCAGGGGATCTTCAAACTAAAAAACGCGGTAAAGATCATCTCCGAAAAGCTCAACATTTCGCGGAACACCGTCTACCTGCACATCAGGGCACTGGAAGATAACTGAGTATCGCCTCCAGCGCCCCCCCGGCGATTGACAGGGCCTTGTCTGACACGGTAAAGCAGTGGAACCTCTCGCAGCGGGGATCGATGTCCCCGGCCTTGAGGCCCCTACTAACGGCGATCCCCGACGGGAGCAAGCCCCGCAGTATGCCGTCTATTTCCGCGTATATTGGCAAGGCCTCCCCGGCGGTCCGCACTGCCGCAACCGCATCCCCCTTCTTTACCAGGTCCCCAATTTCCGCTTTTGCCTCGAAGACACCGTCCGTGGGGGCGCGGAGCAGCCGCTCGACGGTATAGCCGCCGATGTCCCCGGGAATACCCGTATTGGGCAGGGCGCTTCCCTTGATGATGACCCGGCCGAGGGTATGGCCCCGTTTGGTTTCGATAACCGCGTGGCAGTCCGCCCCGGCAGTAAAGCCCGGCCCGATGCCGACCACAACCGGGGCGTCGTTTATGCCGGTGCCCAGATTTTTTTTTGCCATGATCGCATCCACCACCGCGTTCGGCTTAAAGCGCCGGACAATATCGGCAGTGGGATCGATAAAAAGGGCGATCTGTTTTTCGGCAAAGGCGGCCCGCATCCCCTCTTCGTCCTTCACCAGAACCGCGGTGACATCCTCAACCTGGGCGCTGCCCTCGTATACCGCCTGGGAAAAGCAGACCGTCCTGCGGACCGCCAGCGGAAGGGCGATCTCGGTCATGGCGATTTTGAAACCCACGTGGTGCAGGCGGAGGGCTATGCCTGAGGCAAGGTCCCCGGCGCCCTTGATTATCACAAACATGATTCAATTATAACAGGGAATGGCCGCGCTTTGCATACCGGGCCGTTTTTATTATCATAAGAGGGTGGAACACCCAAGCGGGCGCTTAAGCGCCTGGTTTGAAGCAGAACTTTTTGAACAAAAGGCCGCTGCACCGGTACTCACCGTCAACAATGGCTCTACCCCGGTACTCACCGTTATCGGGTCGGGGGGCAAGACATCCCTTATCTGGCGCCTGGCGCAGTATTTACGGGAACAACACAAAGACGACGGGCGCCCTTGCAAAATCCTCGTCACACCCACTACAAAGATGCTGGTCCCCCCCGCGCACGCAGGCTCTTCCGGGGAACCCTATGATCATTACTGCAATGGAACACCTGTCGTCTCAAGGACGACTTCCGATTGCAAAGACGGCATAACCCTGGCGGGCATCTTCAACGAAAAAACGGGCAAGCTCGAATCCCTGCCCCTTGATGAGCTGGAACAGATAGCCCCGGCATATGATCTCGTATTAATTGAAGGGGACGGCTCCCGCGGCCTGCCCCTCAAGGCATGGGCGGGGCATGAGCCGGCGGTTCCCCCCTTTACGACCATAACCGTGGGTATCCTTCCCCTTATGCCCCTGGGGATGCCGGTCTCTGAAGCCATTGTTCACCGGCTCCCCCTTTTCAGCCTTCTCAGCGGCGCCCAAAAAGGAGATATCATAAAACCGGAACATCTGGTCCGGGTAATCACCGGGCATAAGGGGGCCAAGGGACTTTTCGCCGCAGCCCAAGGCAGAAAGATACTTTTCCTTAATCAGGTTGAAGATGACAAAACCCTTCGATCAGCAAAAGAGCTGGTTTCACTGCTGCCTAAAGATTTTCGCAGCGGCCTTGGGAGAATTATCGCGGGCAGTGTGCGGCGGGATGTCAACCTTCTGATTTTGCAGACACGGTAACACAAGGCTTTAATTGGGTATCGTTCTTAATGAATCAAGGTACGCGGCAAATTCCCTGGCAAAGCTGTCCTCGGTAATCATGATTTCTGCACTGCGGATCGCCCTTTGCAGCGCATCGCTCTGTGTGATATGCCCCTCCCGGCCGGTTTCAGAAAATGACAGTAACTCTGCGCCATCCTTGCCCATAAAAGCGGCGGTTAGCACAAACCGTGTGAATTGATATTGCGAATCGGTGACCGGTGCATCTTCCATTTTAAAGTCCGCTGAGAGGGTGTAGGGTCTATCCGCAGATGCTGTGCCTGCGGCAACGCTTGTTTTAAAGCCACGTTTGGAAAAAACCTGGGCAAAGGCCTTCGAGATGCGGCCGTCAATATCACCTTTTACCGTAATCGCAATGGGAATTTGTGCAATGATTTTTTCTGCGGATAAACGATAATCATGGCCTGTGCCGTCCCCTGCTCCCTGATGAGAAACGCCCAATACCATGAGCACATTTTTGAATACCGCATTTGCATCAGCAATATCGGCCGCACAATAATACCGGGCAACAGCGTTGATAGTTGTTTTTTCCGCGGAATCCAGCGCAATAAATTTTTCTATTAATACAAGATTATCGTTGATTAACTGCGTATAAATTCGTATAAGCTCCGATTTCTCCATTACCGCTATAGCGTAATACCTTTGATTTTGTTTTACCCTCTCGTTCCACCGGTCATATATCTTTGCGCCGATAAGTTGATTCATGGACGACGACAGTTTTATTTCAGAGCTTATTTCATCCCGTAATTGCAGCGATTCAGAATTGCCGTTGATGGTCTCTTTGTAAACCTGGACGGATTGTATATTACTTTCTACCGACTGCCCAAAATACGATATTAAATTCGCAAAGGCATTTGCATCCGCTTCTTCCTGACTACTGCCGGAACCGATACCGCAAATATAGTATGCGGGATTAAACGCATTTTCCGGTTTTTGAATCCAATTCGGCTTTCCTTCAGCAATGCCGCCGGCGGTACGGCACCCCGCCGCACAAAAGCAGAGCAAAATAAAAATGACGGCCCCGTTATTTCTCATACATTACCTGGATTTTGCCGCCGCTAAAACCCATACTCCCTTGGTATTTGGATCCTGCCACATTTCAAGTACAAAAAATTCCGCCAATGCGCCTTCGCTGATTTGCATATCTGTTGAGGCAGTGCCGCCGCCATAACCGGCGCCTATCGTACTCACGTTTTTTGTAGCGATATTTCCAATAATTGCAGCAATGGCGTTTTCGTAAGCTCTTGTTATGGTGTCCTTGAATTTACTATGCGGTCCCCCATAGCCGGTTCCGGTACTATACCCGTTGATTTCTTTTGGTGGTTTCTTTATCCATTCGGGCATTCCATCCTTCATTGCAAAGGTATGCGGCGCCGGTAACGGCGTTTGCACTTTATACCGCACTCTTAGCAAAAACGCTCCGTCAATAGAAAATGCATCGCGGCTGGTATCATATTTCAAGGCATCAATATATTTTTCGTATTCGGTATCGTAGCTGAATACATGACCGGTATCCATCGAATAATCCAAAAAACCCGATCCGTTTGTTGTAAGGACCGTTTTTATTCCTTTTACCCCAAAAAAGATTGCGACCTTATGCGCCGCATCGTCAAGAGCAAGCTGTATTTCATCTTCCCGTTTTCGCTGCCGGTTTGCCACCCCCATAACGATTAAATCGCCGTTATCAGGATGGGTTATCCAGTATCCGTTTTGATTCGGGCTTTCCTGCGGTATCCCGATGGGTACCGTTATCGTATCCAAAGGCTTTTGTACACCCGCACAGGAGAAAAATAGCAATAAAAAGGGAACAAATAGTATTCGCACAGCTGCTCCGGTGTCATGATGCGCGGAAAAATCACGCATCATGAATTACTAAGGCCACTACTCCGTTACTACCGGCACACCGCCCAAGTTATTTTTTTCGATTCCCGCATTCATTCTGTCCTCGGCATCAAGAGCAGCCGCCCATCCGGGAGCGAGTTTTGCGACATTTGCCGCCTGGTTAATCACGGCCTTTTGTTCCGTTTTAGGCATTTCCATGACAACATACGTTGTTCCATCAATAACATCGTAGTCAACAATGCGGGCGCCTGTGAGCGTCTGCTTGGCAAGCGCCGTATTCAACGCTTCGGTAAACGCCAATTCGGCGGATGGGTCCGCTTCACTACTTGCCGCATAATCCCGAATCATACTTGAAGTCACCGCTTGCAACTGTCGCGCAAGATCACCACGGGCAAGAACTTCCGCCCGTTGTTTTGCCAAACCCATGTCACGAAGCCGGGAAGAAGCGACTGCGATCAATGAATCTTCGGGAGGATTCCTGATTGCCTGCTTTACAAAATCAGGAACGTTGCCTTGTATCGCCCGCTCCTGGCGTACCGGGACAGACGAGCCTGACGAAGCAGACGCCGTCCCCGAAGACGAACCTGCGGCAGGCGCTGTTGAACACCCCACAAGACCTGCGGCGAGTATTCCCGCCATCACAAAACTGAAAATGTTTTTCATACATTCTCCTATAGCCGGACATTTGCCGGCTTAATCTAAAAATGCACAAGCATTTTTTTATAATTCAGTTTTACAAAGGTAAAACAGATTATACGCTTCATACAAAGTCATTCCTCACTATAATCAAACGCTAAATCAAGGGTACACATATACTTATATTGGGGATGTTCCCCAAAACCGACACCGATTTTTGAAGCATTGGGATTTAATAGTATTTTCCGGTGACCCCTGCTTTGGACTCCATCATCTATCAAAAGCTGAAGCACTATATCTATACCGGTATTGCTTCCATAACTCAAACATTCTCCACCACCAGCCTGAAATAAATTTATTTTCCCATACCTGTTTACTCTGTCCCAAAATTGGCTGCCGTCTGAACCAACATGTCCGGTTGTGTTATGGGATGCACGGTCTTTAGTATGATCCTTCGCTGCGTGTGACATACCCATAGATGGCGTAAGTATCTGCATTGGTTCTGTATCTTGTAACGCCGCAATTAATTCATTGATAACGACTTTGCCTTCTTTCGTTCTCAACCACGTATCCCCTTTCCTTCTAATTAAGGGATCGTTCCAGGGGTTATCAATAAATGTATTTAAAAGAGGATTCAGTACGTCTTCGGCATATTTTTTTGGATCAGTTCTTACTTTATTTATTTCCAGGATTACGTCTTTTTCAATATCTGTTAAATAAGACACATTCCGGGCGGTATCTAATCCGGTTATATCCCAATCAGATGCATAGGCGCCAGGGGGTACTATCGAAAGGAGCAACAGGGCAAGGGGGAAAAGAAAAAGATACTTCCGTGCCTTGTAATTTGGTGATTTTAGTGGTAAAGTAAGGGAAGTGAGGAAATTATGTCTAATACCGAGTTGCTTTTGAAGGAAATTGAGGGGCTTCCCGCTGATTATCTGGGTGAAGTCATTGATTTTGTGGGTTATCTTAAACATAAAGCCTCCCCGATGGTAAAAATGTCCAAGGATGACGGCGCCGTAGCATGGGTCAATCCGCTAAAAGGCAGGGCGAAGGCTTTGGGGTCAAAACTTACCCTTGATCGCTTTATGGAAATGCAGGAAGCGGATAAAAAGCTGGAATTGGACCTTGAGCCATGACCTATGTCCTGGACGCCTGCGCGCTTATCGCCCTGCTTAATGAAGAAGAAGGGAAGGATAAAATTGACGACCTTTTCAAGCAAGCTAACGCTGGGGAAATAACCCTCTGCATGAGCATTATCAATTTCCTTGAAGTTTATTATGGATTTATCGGGGCCGATGGTCCGGACCGCGCCAATGAAATTCTTGCGCCTATAATTGATATTATTTCTCAACCTGTGTATCGGGAAGCCGTCCGCTTCAAGAGTATGTACAACGGTTTGAAAACCAAAATTGCGCTTTCCCTTGCGGATGCCATCGGGCTTGCCACCACCCTTGATATGAAAGGCGTTTTTATCACTGCT
>BOAU01000090.1 GCA_026002025.1 Spirochaetia bacterium
TTCGCGCTTCCGGCAATTCCAATGGAACCACAAGCCGCCTACTGGCGGCACCACACGGACCCTCACGGACAGATTAACAGACGATCCTTATGATTTTCGCCTTGGGAAGACATAAAAATTTATCAGAAAACCCAATTTAAGCCCGGTTGCCACCAAGTAATTCATAATTTTTCTGTGTCCATACTCTGTTACCGTCTTTGTCCGTGTTGTCCGTGTGGTCAGTGGTTAAATTTGGAATTACTGCCGGAAGCGCGAAAAAGTTGACAAGGGAGGGCCGAAGGGGCATAATAATGTTGGGGCATAGGGGGTTAGACATGGGTGAAAAAACGAAGGTAATTACCAAGTCTTACCAAGAGGAGCGTATAAATAGTGTGTTTTCCAACATCACGGTAACTTTTGATAATCTCTATGCAACATGGAAACAAGAAACATCATTTGTATCATCGACAAAAATATTCAAGGATATAAATTACCAAAAGATAGTCGCGCTCGGGGAAAGTGTTTTACCAACCCTCATACAAAAATTAAATGGCTCGTCCACATTCCTCTTTCCTGCACTGCATCAAATTACAGGCATTGACCCCATTCAACCAGAGCATGTTGGTAATACCGCATTGATGACTGAGGATTGGAGACACTGGTGGGAAGAGAACAGACATCATTATGCCTGATGTACCAAACGACCTCAAGAAAAGCTTCCCGTATCTTACAACCCAAAACTGGGAGCGGACCAGCTGCCCGGATGAAGCCTATAACTGCATCGCTTGGGCATACGGGGCCAATAATAATTGGTTTTGGCCGGATGAAGAAGGTACGTTTCTTGCAAACGGAAAACAAAGTCATTGGCCTGCGGGCGTACCTCGCGAAGAAAATATTGACGCTTTTAAGGCACTTTTCAACTCCATCGGCTACGTGAGCTGCCAAGACGGCTCAGTCGAACAAGGCTTTGAGAAAATTGTACTCTATGCAGATGGTGAAGAACCAACGCATGCAGCCCGTCAATTAGAAGATGGAAAGTGGACAAGCAAAATTGGGCATGACATGGATATCCAGCACGATGATCCATACTGCCTATGCGGACCGCGATACGGGAATGTTACCGTATTTATGAAAAGGCAAAAGAGGACAGACTAGATAGACTACCAAAGGACCGCATAAAAAGCGGGCGGTTTAAAGAGCGAACGTAATGAAGGTATACATCCAGAGAATGCGCCCAAAAAGAATTATTTCCGCAAGGCAGGCAGATTCGGATGACAAGGAGGCATGTGTATAAATTTTTATACACAACTTGGCATAATAGCCTTCAAAATAATCCCCTTTGTCCAAGAAAAGTTATCTATTGGCTAATATCCTTATTTATATTTAATCTGAATGTTTATTCTTTCTTTGTCAAGCCATTAGCATAATAAATTAGCCAAAAGGATAATTTTTATGGACGAGCAGGATTTGCGCGCGGTTTTAAGCGTAAATATCAAAAAATACCGCAAGGGGCGCCGGATCACCCAGGAAAAGCTGGCGGAACAGCTTGATATTTCTATCCCTTTTTTAAGTGATATTGAAAATGGGAAAAAATGGGTTTCGCCCCATACCTTGGTAAAAATAGCCGATGTTTTTTGTATTGAAGCCTATGAACTGCTCAAGCCGGAAAGGGCCCTTCCGGATAAGGCGGTGGATATCATTGAAAAATATACCTCCGATGTCTATACCGTTTTTGGGCAATCCCTGGAGGAACTTCACCGGAAATATATTTCTGATTTAAACAGTCGGCATTAACGGACTTGTTCGACAACCCGGTTGGTTGCCAAACAAGTCTAATGGATAAAATTCGTCCATTCCCGCTTGACCGGCTCGGGTGGGTGGAAGTCGCGCTTCCCCATGGTGATGGCCTTGAGGAGCCATGCCATGTTCCGGGCGCTTATCTCCAGGATCTGGATTCCTTCCCTGTCTTCCTTAAATTCCTCGGGATTGTTGCCGTGGATCACCTCCCAATAGACCGAGGGGGCAAGGACCACCTGGGCCAGGTTGAGGTAGTTGTTAAGCTGATGAAAGGTGCTGATACCCCCGGAGCGCCGCAGGGAGGCCGCCACCGCGCCGACCTTGTACTTCAAATTGACGCCAGGGAAAAAGAGCCGGTCCAGGAATGATTTGAAGGTCCCCGCGATGCCGCCGTAATACACCGGGGAGCCCAGGATGATGCCGTTGGCGTCGTTTACCTTTTCCCGGCACTGGTTCACGATATCATCGTCAAAAACGCACCGGCCCAGCTCCCGGCATTTGCCGCAGTCGATACACCCCCGGATAACTTCGTGCCCCACGTGGATTATTTCGGTTAGGATCCCCTCTTTGTCCAGTTCCCCCTTCATGGCCTCAAGGCCGCTATTCACCACCCCGTCCTTGTGGGGGCTTCCGTTAAAGGCGATTACGTTCATACCCTTTACCTCCTATTTTATTGTCAGTGCCGCCTGTTGTTTCTCTATATAGCAACTTACAGCGGTATTCATGTTTGCCATACGCTGTTGTATGACAGCCTTTTCTATCATGTTAATTCCGGGAGTACGAAGAGAGTTACTAAGCCGGGTCCGGTGGGCGTTACAAGCCTGATGAAAAGCGTCCTGTGGAAGACCATGCTTACGGTTTCTTGTAGTGGGATGGGTTTTTTCCGCTTCCTGGTAGGCCGAAGGGCGGCCAACAACATCAAGGGAACGCAGGGCATCTTCAAAGCTCTGAACGGCCTGGGTAAGGCTGTTGCGGGTAATGGTGTCCGCAATTTCACAGTAATGGAGTTCCTGTTGAAGAAAAGTTTCTTCTGCAAGAATTAAAATCTTGCAATCTGCTATTTTTTTGGCTTCCTGAAAAGCAGCAAAGGCTGAGGAAATGCCGCTTTCATAAGAAAGCCGCCCTTGATGTTCCCTACCATCGTCGGCAAGCATTTTACGGCCGGAATTTATACGGAAAACACCGGCAAAAATCTCATCGAGTAATCCAGTCTTTTCCAAATTCGGCCTCTGCTTCGGCTAAGTTATAGCCGCCTTTTATAAGGAAGTCTGCTCCAAGGTGGCTTTTGGCAAATTCGGCCAGATAGGGGGGCATGGGGTATTGGTGCCTTAACAGCACATCGGCTTCGGCCTTTTTCCCGGCACTTTCAAGGGCAAGCACCCGCTCCATGAGGGCACATTCTTCATCCAGGGTCATTGTCTGCTGTGTCTGGGGCATCTGATACTCCTCGAAACTTCGGCCTTAGGGCCTCGTTGGATATTCCTTACCTTTGAATTATACCTACGACAACGAGATTTAGGCAAGGGAAACAATTCAAAAAATTCTTTGCCTTTACTCTTCAATATTTTTATTGACATTTGATTGTATTTCCGTTAACCTCATTTTATTCATGGTTAACCAAAAAGGACTTTCCACCAGGGCCTTCATTCTCAGGGAACTCCGCAGAAATGAGGGCGCCCCGGTTTCCGGTGAAGCCCTGGCCCATGGGGCGGGGATTTCGCGGGTGGCGGTGTGGAAGGGGGTGCGGTCCCTTGTCGCGGCGGGATATTCCATAGTGAGTGAAGAAGCCGGTTACCGGCTTGCCGCCGCTGCCGAGGATTTTCTTTACCCCTGGGAATTCGGGGAAAAGGAAAGACTCTTTCAGCATTTTGTTTCCACCGACAGCACCATGGACCGCTCGCGGGAAGCGGCGGAGCAAGGGCTGGGCAGCGGCACGGTGATCACCGCGGAAACCCAGACCGCGGGCCGGGGCCGGAGCGGCAGGGCCTGGGCCTCAAAACCGGGGGGACTTTTTTTTACCATCCTGGAACGGCCCGACATGGCGGTGGCCGATTATGCCCAGGCGTCCATGGAGGCCCAGATCGCTGCGGCAAGAACAGTGGAAAGGCTCTGCGGAAAAAGGGCCGCTCTCCGCTGGCCCAACGATGTGTACATCAAGGGCAAAAAGATAGCCGGCATCCTTACGGAACTTTCAGGGGAAGGCGACCGGATACGGTGGATAAGCTGCGGGGTTGGGCTCAACATCAACAACCGCACAGCGGCGGATGCCACAAGCTGCGCCAAAATCGCGGGGCATGATCTTTCGCGCCGGGAAGGGCTCACGGTATTTCTCAATGAAGCGGAAAAGCTGCGTTCTTCCCTTGCCGCTTCTGACGCGGGCCGTCAAGAACTTGCGGCCCTCTGGAATTCCCTGGCAGAGGGAATCGGCGCAGAGGTTTTGATAATCCCCGCGGAACACGGCAACAGTAAAACTGTGGGGGAAAACAGAATCCTGGGAAAAGGGATTTTCTCCGGTCTTGATCCGTCGGGCCGGTGCATAATTAAAACTAAAGCCGGTAAGGAAAGGGCGGCCGCGCCGCTTATGTATTCCCCCGGATCGGTATCACTCATTTTTAAAGGATTATAATATGGAAGCAAAACAGAACGCCGTCTCGGTCTCAGCAAAAAGAAGGACCATCACAGGCATCACCCTGGCCGCCCTCTTCGGGGCCCTCATTGCAGCGGGGACCTTCATCGCCATCCCCCTGCCCTTTTCGCCGGTACCCATCGTACTGCAGAACCTCTTCGCCCTTCTCGCAGGGCTGATCCTCGGCCCATTCCTGGGGGCCGCCGCAGTGGGGCTCTACCTTATCGCCGGGATCATCGGCGCGCCGGTATTCGCCGGGGCCTCCGGGGGCATCGCCCGCATTATCGGCCCCACCGGGGGTTTCCTCTTCGGCTACATCCTTGCCGCCTTTACCGCCGGGCTCATTGCGGGCAGGCCCCGGCCCGGTGTCAAAACCCCTGTCTGGCGGATCATCATTGCGGCCCTTGCGGGGCTCCTCATCGTATATGTGCCGGGGGTCATCCGGCTCAAGTTTGCCCTTGACGCAGGCTGGGGCAAGGCCTTGGCTTCGGGCTTCATCCCCTTTATCATCGGGGACGCCCTGAAGGGCGTTACGGCAATCATCATCGCCCCGCGCCTGCGCCGTGTTGCCGCGGACCAGCTTGGCTGACAGTAATACTGTGGAACTGCTTTTTTCCATACGGAACCTTTCGGTGGTGTTCCCCGGCAATATAAAAGCGCTTTCAAAAATAAACCTTGATATCCGCGCCGGGGAATGCCTCCTCCTTGCGGGTTCCAACGGTTCGGGGAAAACCATGCTGATGCGCTGCATCGCCGCTCTCCTTGATCCAAGCGAAGGGGAAATTTTCTTCCGCGGCCGTCCCCTGAACCAGACGGGAAAAATCCTGCGCCGGGAACTGGGGATCATTTTCCAGGATGCGGACGCCCAGATCCTGGGGGAAACCGTGGAAGAGGATATCGCCTTTGGGCCGGAAAACCTGGGTCTTTCAAAAGCGGAAGTTGCGCAGCGCAGTACTTCAGCCCTGGAGGCTTTAGGCTTAACTGAAAAACGGGAAGCGCCGCCCCGGCAGCTTTCCGGCGGGGAGAAACGGCGGCTCGCCGTTGCGGGGGTCCTGGCCATGGGCTGCGATACGGTGATCATGGACGAGCCCTTTGCAAACCTTGACTGGCCCGGGGTGGTCCAAACCCTGGAAATTATTCGGGACTTAAAAAACAGGGGCAAGACCCTGATCATCCTGACCCATGAACTTGAAAAAGTTCTCGCCTTTGCGGACCGTCTGGTGATTCTCCACCGGGGCATTATCCGCTGTGACGGAAAACCCGCGGAGGTCCTTGATCAGCTTGAAGGCGAATGGGGTGTGCGGGACCCCCGGAAAACCTATTCCGCCGTGGAGGACTGCTCTTGGCTGTGACTCCCTACGCTTATTGCAGCGGAAACAGCCCCCTCCACCGCTGTCCCCCATTGGCAAAACTTGCCGGTATCCTTGCGCTTTCGGTGTTTTCATTTTCTTCTATAATAGGACTTATTATAGCGGCCCTCATCGTCATAAGCGCCGCCATCGTTGCGGGAATCCGGCCCTGGGAACTTTTGCGGGGAAGCCGGCCCCTTTTGATCCTGGTCATCTTCATCATCATATTGAGAACATTTATCTTTGACGGTTCAGGGCCAACACTGTGGGGCATGGCTTTGCCCGGCATAAGTATTACCGGGTTTTGGGGAGGCATCCGGCAGGGGCTTTCCATTGCGGCGGCCTTTGCGGCGGGGGCGCTGCTTTTTGCGGTCACCACCATGGGGGAACTGCGGCGCAGCCTGGGCAGGAACAAACTCAGTCTGGGCATCTCCCTGATGCTGGGCTTCCTTCCCCGTTTTTTTGAAATTTGGGAAGCCGCCAACCTTGCCTGCGAAGCCCGCTCCTGTAAAAAAGGACTCCGTCGGCTCATCATCATCCTGCCCCTGACGATCGAAGGGATGATGCGGATCGCCGGTGAAACCGCCCAGGCCCTGGAAGCCCGGGGCTATTGCATTTACTTTCAGATTCCGGGAAATTACCGAAATTTGAAGAATTTTAACCGCAAAGGCGAAGAAGGCGACTAAGGGAATACGTATCGTATTTTTTTCTTCCTTCTGCGCCTTTGTCGCCTTTGCGGTTGTTTTTTTTCCCGAAATATCGCGGTTCTGAGTAAATGCAATAGCCCTGCCCTGGAAGTCCGGGTACCGTGACAGTAGCGCGAGGGCCGGATATATACAAATAACAAATGGAGAAAACGAACAAACAAACGCCTCGCTTGAGTTAACGTATAATTAAAGTTGGTAAACCCCCGGCTTTGCCGGGGAGACAATAAGGGTTTGACCTTTCCGGGAGTATCAAGGATGCTCTCCTATCAGTGAACCGCTCAAAGTTCAATAGATAGGAGGCATGAATGAAAGACTATAAGAGTCTATCCCATAGCGTATGGGACTGCAAGTACCACATAGTGTGGATACCGAAGTTTCGAAAGAAGAAGCTTTATGGGGAAGTGGCAACATATTTGGGGGAAATATTCCACGAATTGGCACGGCAGCGGGAGAGCAAGATAGTGGAGGGGCATATATGCCCGGATCACATCCATATGCTGATAGAAATCCCGCCGAAATACGCGGTAGCGGAAGTGGTGGGATATATCAAAGGTAAAAGCGCCATAGCGATAGCCCGGACATATTTGGGTAAGCGGCAAAATTTTACCGGGCAGAACTTCTGGGCAAGAGGATACTTTGTATCGACAGTAGGATTGGACGAAGAAGTTATCAAGCAATATATCCGGGGACAGGAAACCGAGGACAAACGGCTAGACCAACTGGACATGTTCAAAGATAACTGACAACAAAAACCGCCTTTAGGCGGTTCTTAAACCAACCGCTTTGAGCGGTTCACAAAAACAAGCCCCCGGCTTTGCCGGGGGTGTTTGACTATTTTAACCGGGTAATTTCTTTTTGCCCCCTTAACGATTTCGCAGTCACCCCGCTTGCCGGTATGAAATTACGATTCAAATCCATTACCGGTGCCTGTCAAAACATTATTGAAACATTCGGCGATACTGTTGAGGAATCAGGGGCACTTGAATTTTCCGCATTGGGAAAGCAGATTCACCGCCATGCCAAGACCCTGAAAAGTTTACAAAAATTGGGGCATCCGGGAATATAGTGGAAAACCCCAAAAAGTAGTATAATGAGGCATGAACCAACCAGAAAAAATAGAGGATTTTTATCAGGCCATATTAGGCATAACGGCGCCTTGGGAAGTAGTCAA
>BOAU01000091.1 GCA_026002025.1 Spirochaetia bacterium
CCCCCACCCGCTGCCCCGCCTCTTCCGCAGAAAAGGCCACCAGAGCGGCGGCAAAACTCCCCTGCTCAAAGCGATTTACAATCGCACGATTCATGGGAATCACAGGGTTTACTGTCCCAGAATTTTCCGATGCCCCGCCGGTATGCATTGAAGCGGAAGTATCCAGAATGATGAAAACCGTGAGTTCCCGCTCTTCCCGGTACATTTTGACGTAGGGGGTGCCGAAGCGGGCGCTGGCGTTCCAGTCGATGGAGCGCACATCATCCCCAATCTCGTAATGCCGGGCCTCGTCAAATTCGATGCCCTGGCCCTTGAAGACCGAACGATAATCCCCGGCGAGAAGATCCTCCGCAAGGCCGCTGGCGGTGATGGGGAAAGAGGTGATTTTGCGGAGCAGTTCCCGGCGGTCCATATCGGCAACGGCTTAGGGCTGGGGAACAAAGGCCAAAAGCCGGGAGATCACCGTATCCGTGTCCAGGCCGTCCGCTTCGGCTTCGTAGGAAAGGACGATCCGGTGCCGCA
This sequence comes from Spirochaetia bacterium, assembly GCA_026002025.1. Next base: position 523 of record BOAU01000091.1, read on the forward strand.
AAACGGGATAGGCCGCGGCCTTGACATCATCGGGGGTAACGAAAGTGCGGCCATCGAAAAGGGCCATGATCCGGGCAATGCGGTGCAGGGCGATGGTCCCCCGGGGGGAGGCCCCAAAGGAAATGTACCGGTAGATGCCCTCGGAAGCGGCGGCGGGGGTATGGGCAACGGGCTTTCCGGCGGAACCGGAATGTCCCGCAGGGGGCCGGGTGGCGGTTACCGCCGCAACGATGTAGCGCTCGATCCCCTCGTCCATGCGGACCGCCTCTGCCGCGGATCGGAGGAATGCAAGGGCCTCGTGGTTCAGTACAGGCCGCAGGGGGACGGCGCCGGGGGTATGGATGGCAGCATTTTCAGCCTGCCCCGGTATTGCCAGGGGGGCGGCCTGTTTCAAAATACGGATCTCCTCATCCGGGGACGGATAGGTCACCAGCAGTTTGAGGAGGAACCGGTCCAGTTCAGCCTCGGGCAGGGCATAGGTCCCCTCATGTTCAATGGGGTTCTGGGTTGCAAGCACGAAAAAAGGCTCAGGCAGGGCATAGCTGTTTTCCCCGATAGTCACCTGGGCTTCCTGCATGGCCTCAAGCAGGGCGGACTGGACCTTGGCGGGGGCCCGGTTGATCTCGTCGGCCAGGATCACATTGGCAAAAACCGGGCCCTTCCGCACCGAAAAAGTCCCGGAGCCCTGTTCCCAAATCAGGGTGCCGGTAAGATCCGCGGGAAGCAGGTCCGGGGTAAACTGTATCCGCTTGAAAAGCAGTGCCGTAATATCCGCAAGGGCCTTTACCGCCATGGTCTTTGCCAGCCCCGGCACCCCCTCCAGGAGTATGTGCCCCCCGGCAATCAGCGCCGCAAGGAGCCCGTCTATCATTGCCTGCTGGCCCACGATGCGTTTTGCAAGTTCCTGCCGACAGACATTGAGCAAGTCCGCCGCCTGAGCGGAGTCCCTTTCATTCATAAAGTAATTGTAGCGGGATGAAGGGGCTGACACAAGCGAAAGCTGCCACAGAGGCAGCAATTCTCATTTTAGCCTTCTAAATTTAACCACAGACCTCACGGACAACACGGACGAAGACAGTAATAGAGTATGGATACAGAAAAGTTATGAATTATTTAGGGACAACCGGGCTTAAATTGGGTTTTCTAATAAATTTTTATGCGTTCTCCAAGGCGAAAATCATAAGGATCGTCCGTTAATCTGTCTGTGAGGGTCGGTGTGGTCCGTGGTTTTCCAAAATGAGAATTACTGTTAAACGCCTATGGTGACTGGCAAAATCACACTTCTGCATCAAAGATATATTGAATACTTGCGTTAATATTGGCGATATAGTTTTTCGGTAGCATTGACACCAATTCGGTCAGCCGTGATTTATCAATTCTTCTCCGGAAATCGCCTCGGCCTGTGCCAGCGTTAAACCGGGGTCAAGGGATGATCCCTCCCGCGCGTAGACTGCATTCAGACGAGAGGTTACCATGTCGCTTTCAGCGCTTGTCTCCGGCGCAAACCGGATGAGGCTCATAGCCGCTAAATCCCGCAAGAGCCGAAAGGCGGCAGTATCAACAATTTCAATGGTTACTGTTTGGTTCATTGTTTTATTATAGTTTGAAATATAAAACTGGTGCAAGCTCTTTGGTACGACAAACGCATGAAAAAATTTCTTAACTATTTAATCCTAAAAATGTGACAGTAATTAAGTATCCCGGTAGTGGGAGCCGCATTGGACAATCTCCATACGATTGTCATATATACGATAAATTATACGGTTACCGTCATCAATTCTGCGGCTCCAGTAACCGGCATATTCGTGCTTAAGCGGTTCAGGTTTGCCAATAAACATACTCTTCCCAGGAAGCATCAGTCCAGGATTTAATCATCCTCATCTTCTATCAATTCGTGGACTGTTCCGCCGGTCTCTTCCATTTGTTTTATAGAAGCCCGTAACCGGGCTTGATTTTCCGGGGAATAAAAGGGGTCGGCCCGCAGTTCAAAGGGGATTCCGTTACGGTGAACCACCTGTTTCAGGAAAATGGTGGTCGCCGCCGAAAGGCTCAGTCCGATATAGTCCAAAACATTTTCCGCCTGTTCCTTGAGGGTATCATCAACCCGGATATTTAAATTTGCCATTTAGGGCCTCCATAATCAATATGGTCCTTATTTTCGGAAATGTCAATACAAAATACGAATAATGACGGTGTTTGACGAAGGCAACGCTGGGATAAGGCCCGGCGCCTCTATCGCCCGAAAGGTCAAGCTCTTTGGGGAGCGCAAACGGTGCTAGACGCCTATGCGTTTTCATGTGTTTGTCGTGCCACACCACTATAGACCGGAAACCCCATTCCTATTATTATTGAGCATAAGGGAGATGTTAGCAATATGAAATTACAATATACCTATGAACCGGATGGGAAATTTTTATTCGGCTGGTTATTGGACTACCCGGAACATCCAACACAGGGAATAGATGTAAAAGACCTGGAAGCTCATCTTGCCGAAATTTACGGCTGGATAAAGGATGGAACCCTGGAAGTTGAAAAGCATCCGGTATTAGAGGTTGCCGGGTGAAACGTAATGACTTATTACAAAAAGAATTAGGAAAATAACCAATTTGATGTCAGGCGCCCCTGCGTTTCCCTTCTGGCGCCGACACCCGTCCGTGAGCCCAGCAGAAAAAATCTTCCAGTTCAATGCATGTAAGGCCTGAGTTAGCAAGACTGCGGGGTAGATCTACTTTTTTTATCTTCTTTCCATAAGGTGTGTGAATAACGCACCGTGATACTTCGCCGCAGAGGTTTCTAAAGCCCGTCCAGGCGCCTCCGTGGAGGTAGATGTATTCCGGTTCCAGGTCAAGATGAAACCCGATTAACAGGGCGAGGGCATACAGGTTCACTTCCCCAATACCGGGGACTCTTTGTGCATGGAGTATTTTCATGAGGGCATCAAAATCGGCGGCCTTTACGATGACAGGCAGTGCTTTTTGGAGCCGGGTATTTAATTTACGGAGGGTCTGCGGACGTATCCTGTTTAGCCAGGGTTTGCCCACTTCTTTGTTACAGAAGTCTGTTATTTCACCGGGAATTGCGGCTTTGGATGGCGTTTCTTTTTCTAGCTTCTGAATATACCAAGGGAGGCATGTTGTTTTTTTAAACCCTCCCCATTTTTTATATTTAGCAATCAGATCTTTCAGCCGGGCATCGTCCATACTTCGCTTCTCCTCACAAAATAACGGGAGGGGTCTTAGCCCACAAGGGCCGTTCCCCTCCCGCATCTGCATTTTGCGGCGGGCCGTATCGCCCACCGCTTGATATGCGGCGGGGGCTCTCTCGCTCCCCGCCGCATCCAATGACGGCTTGCGTGAAAACCACGCAAGCCCCAAAAACCCGCCTTACGGCGCCGGCGGCGATCCCGCCAGTATCGTGTAGGAACCACCCCACGCCGTTTGATAGTCGCTCACTACGCCTGCGGGTACATAGATTTCCAGCGAGGCAGAGGTACCCTGGAACGGGGTAGTCCCCAATGTTGTAAGAGACGGCGTTTCCCGCAGTACATATACCGAGGTCAGGTTGGTACAGTCACGGAACGCCGTGTTGCCGATAGAAGTAACGCTGTCGGGGATGGTAACCGAGGTCAGGCTGCTACAGCTCCTGAACGCAGAGTTGCCGATAGAATCAACGCTGTCGCCGATGGTAACCGATGCCAGGCTGCTACAGTCCTGGAACGCAGACGTGCCGATAGAAATAACGCTGTCGCCGATGGTAACCGATGCCAGGATGCTACATTGAGAGAACGCATTGCTGGCGATAGAATCAACGCTGTCGGGGATGGTAACCGATACCAGGCTGCTACATTGAGAGAACGCACTGCTGGCGATAGAATCAACGCTGTCGCCGATGGTAACCGATGCCAGGCTGCTACATTGAGAGAACGCATAGGTGCCGATAGAAGTAACGCTGTCGCCGATGGTAACCGATGCCAGGCCGCTACAGCGATAGAACGCATAGTTGCCGATAGAAATAACGCTGTCGCCGATGGTAATGGACACAAGATTTGCCTTATTCGATCTGGCATTCGCAATAGCAGAAGTAATACCATAAATATAGGGAAAGGTACAGCCGCTCAGATCGTAGGCAACATAGACACCGGTGGGAATCGCGTCAAAAAGGATGTGCAAGGGATCGGTGCCGCTGCCGTTGATTCCCTCAAGCAGAGTCTCATCGGCGATTGCCAGTGAAACAATGATGGGATCATCGCTGGTCAATCCGCCGCCCGACGACGACGCCTCAGCCGCGATAAGTGCAGACAAATTGCTCAGATTAGTTGCGTTAATTGATACCGGTACTTTTTGTTCGGTAAAATCGTCCGCCGTAAAGGTAAAGGCTGCCTCGGTGGTCAAATTATCATAGATATGCACCACTTCTTTTTTCCCCGCAGTTTCGCCGCCGCTCTCCGTCAAGGCAGCCGTAATCACGTAGTACCCGACGTCCACCGACGTCTCTGTTCCCGAAAGGGTGCCTGCCGTGTTCGTAGTTGCCGTGCTTATCAAATCAGTATCCCCTACAACGCCCAGCTTTTCCCAGGTGAGGGAAACAAGGGTTGCCGTCGCCGGATAAGTGACGGTGTAGGTGAGTGTTCCGCTTCCCGTACTTTTCTCCGGTTCCAGGGTGACGCTGACCGGGGTGGAGCCGCCCACGGTAACCGTAAAGGCGGCGCCGGTGCTGCCGGTTCCTATCAGGTTATCATGCGCTTCTTCAAGCCAGGCAGTCACCGTAAGGTTCCAGTCTCCCGTTGTCAGGGTGAAAACATTGCCGGTGGGGGTCAGCTCCTGCGGCTCAGCTCCCACTTCATCTTTGGTAAAGGTATACACATAGTGAAGCGTTGCCTCGACAGGCTTGGTGGGGTAGATAGTCCGCACCGAGGCAGCCGGGGCAAAACCCGTACCCGCAATGGATACCCGCACCTGCCCGGTTCCCGGAGCCGTTGTAATCCCCGCTTTGAGTGACGGGGAAAGGGGGTCACTACAAGCGGCAAACAGAACTGCCGCTCCAACAATAAAGCCGCAGAGGGCTTTCAAACCGGTGGTCCGGTTCATAAACTTTTTCATGCATTCCTCCTAGTTCTCTACCGTGATGGTAATAGTTGTTGAATACCAGATGCTGTTTTTCTGCACCCGGAGCTCTACGTAATAGATCCCATAGCTTTTCCCAAGGCTGCTAAAGGTGTAGGTCGTTGCGGTTCCCGCAGACCCCGGAACATCGCTGCCGTTAACAGACCACTGGTGGTTTGTATACCCGTCGGTTCCGCTCAAGCCGGTAATAAACGCCGTTTGGAGCGTAGCGCGGTGGAGGGTCACCGAGGCGGGAGAGGCAAAGGCAGTGGTGTCGTCCGTCCAGAGGTTTACCGTCACCGGGCTTTCGCCGGTGTCTACCGGATTTACGCCGCTTATCGTCAATACCGTTGAAAGGTTAAGCGCCGCATCTTCCACGACAATGTAAGCCGTGTAGGTAGCGCTTGGGGTAAGGCCGGTTACCGAGATGGTGTTTTCCGCCGCCGTTGCCGCCGCTGTTCCCTTTGCTATCGCAGTACCTTGTGCTTTTACAGTTGTCGCATTAGGCGCAGAAGCACCAGACGCCAGTACCACGTAATAGTAGGTTCCCGCTTCACCGGAAGTAAACTTGAGGGTTGCGGTGGTTCCTGCTGTGGTGGACAGATTGCTTACGTTGCCCGCGCTCAACACCGGGGCGGTAGTATCCGGGATAACCGGGTTCACACCGGTAATAGGCAGTACGGTTGAAAGGTTAAGCGCCGCATCTTCTACGACAATGTAAGCCGTGTAGGTGGAAGCTGGGGTAAGGCCGGTTACATAGATGGTGTTTATCGCCGCTGTTGCCGCCGCCGTTCCCTTTGCCACCGCAGTACCTTGTGCTTTCACGGTTGCCGCTGTAGGCGCAGATGCACCGGACGCCAACACTACGTAATAGTAGGTTCCCGCTTCACCGGAAGTAAACTTGAGGGTGGCGGTGGTTCCTGCTGTGGTGGACAGATTGCTTACGTTGCCCGCGCTCAGCACCGGGGCGGTAGTATCCGGGATAACCGGGTTCACACCGGTAATAGGCAGTACGGTTGAAAGGTTAAGCGCCGCATCTTCCACGACAATGTAAGCCGTGTAGGTAGAAGCTGGGGTAAGGCCGGTTACATAGATGGTATTTATCGCCGCAATTGCCGCCGCAGTTCCCTTTGCCACCGCAGTACCTTGTGCTTTCACGGTTGCCGCATTAGGCGCAGATACACCGGACGCCAACACTACGTAATAGTAGGTTCCCGCTTCACCGGAAGTAAACTTGAGGGTTGCGGTGGTTCCTGCTGGGGTGGACAGATTGCTTACGTTGCCCGCGCTCAGCACCGGGGCGGTGGTATCCGGGATAACCGGGTTCACACCGGTAATAGGCAGTACGGTTGAAAGGTTAAGCGCCGCATCTTCCACGACAATGTAAGCCGTGTAGGTAGAAGCTGGGGTAAGGCCGGTTACATAGATGGTGTTTATCGCCGCTGTTGCCGCCGCAGTTCCCTTTGCCACCGCAGTACCTTGTGCTTTCACGGTTGCCGCATTAGGCGCAGATGCACTGGACGCCAGTACCACATAATAGTAGGTTCCCGCTTCACCGGAAGTAAATTTGAGGGTAGCGGTGGTTCCTGCTGGGGTGGACAGATTGCTTACGTTGCCCGCGCTCAGCACCGGGGCGGTGGTATCCGAGGTTCCCGACACTACCGGGTTTACCCCGCTTATCGTCAGTACGGACGAAAGATTAA
>BOAU01000092.1 GCA_026002025.1 Spirochaetia bacterium
GTAAAGGTCTTTTGGAGCGGCCTTTAGCCATAAGCTTTTTTTCTGCACGAACAATTTCCTTAAAAAAGCCCCCCCCCCCCATGTAATTCGTTTTTACACTCTATTTCTGCAATTTGTCCCGGAAAAGATATGTTCTCTCCCCTCGTATTTTTATGGAATTTCTTTTTTATTTCCCAATATTTCCCCAAATTTTTGCATTACAGGATTTTCCTGTAAAAATATCAATCGGAGGTCTTTATGAGAAGAGTGTGTGTGTTTTTGCTGGTCCTTGTATTGGTGAGCGCCGGCGTCTTTGCGGGCGGTAGTCAGGGAGGGTCTTCCGGCGGGAATGCCGCGGCAACCAGCAATTTTAATTTCACCGGCTATCCCATGAATAAACTGAACGAAAAGATTTCATGGGCCGATCTGGACGGTGAAACCATATCCACAAGGTATGGATCGGCTGCCGAATCCCCCTACCATACCAATTATTCAAAAATGACCGGGGTTACCATTGATTGGGTTTTCCCCACCACCGGAACTTCAGGCGCACAGATGTACGCCCAGTTAATGGCCGGCAAGGTACAGGATCTTCCGTATATCATCAATTCCGGCGGTTCACCGGACGCGGAACAGTTGATAAAGGAAGGGGTTATGTGGGATCTGACCCCCTACCTGGAACAGTGGGCGCCCAACTATGTCAAGTTCATGCAAAAGAGGCCGGAACGAAGTAAGGCCATGAAGACAGACTCCGGAAAATATTGGACTTTCGGTTTCTTCCGGGAAGAAGGACCTTTTATGGATACCTGGGTCGGTCCCATAGTCCGCAAAGACTGGCTTGACGCCCAGGGACTGCCCATACCCAAAACCATAGCCGACTGGGACAGAACCCTCCAGGTGTTCAAAGAAAAATACGGCGCCATGCTGTCCTTTGAAAAGACTTTTGGCGATCATACCGGTTTTGCGGGAGCCTTCGGCGCTTATGCCATGTACAACTTTGTTACTTTTGTAAAAGACGGTAAGGTACAGGCTGCCAATGTTCAGAGCGAATACCGGAACTATCTGGCCAAACTCAATGAGTGGTATACCAAGGGTTATCTTGATCCGGATCATCTGACCATGGACAGGGCCACCTTTGATTCCAAGGCGCTGGAAGGAAAAACCGGCATTACCTATGGCGCTCTGAGCCGCGTAACCGGATTGGCCAACAATGCGGCGGCGGCCAAAAACGGCGCAAACTGGATTGGTATTGAATATCCCCGGGGCCCCAACAATACGCTGGTAAGTTCTCAGGGCGGATGGGGAGCCAGCGGTATGGCGTGGATTACCAAAGCCTGCCCTCCGGAAAAGCTGGAACTGGTTATGCGCTTTTTGGACTATGCCTATAGCGATGAAGGTTTCCTGTTTACCAATTTCGGTATTAAAGGCGATACCTGGGATTATGATGCGTCAGGGAAAGTCGTCTGGACTCCCAAATTCCTTAACGACATAGACGCACCCGACTACCAGGAGGTAGCGAAGAAGTATGCCGGCATGAGAGGCTCTGGCGCAGGCAGCCAGGCAACCCGTTTGGTAGAGCTTGTCAATGCGCCCATTTCCTTTGAGTCGGCAAAAGTCTGGTTCTACCCGAATGAGGAACAGGCTTACACCTGGCGGATGCCCCCCGGAATTACCCTGACGGTCGATGAGTCCCTCAGAAATGCGGAATTGGCCACTCCAATCAACACCTATGTGGCGGAAATGGCCGTCAGTTTTGTAACCGGGCAGGTTCCGCTTTCGCAGTTCGATACCTTTGTTTCCCGTCTGAACCAGATGGGCCTGGCCGAATATTTGCGGATACAGCAAGCAGCCTACGACAGGTGGCAGAAACGCTGACCCTTGGTTCAGGATTCAGGTTTTAGGAAATCTCTGAAAGCCCCGGTATCCCAAAAGGATCATGGGGTTTTCAGAGATTCACCGGTACCGGCTTGTCTCTGCGGGGAGGCAGGGCTTTTTTAAGGAAATTGTTCGTGCAGAAAAAAAGCTTATGGCTAAAGGCCGCTTCAAAAGACCTTTCCCAGAATAAATACAAGTATTTTATGATTATTCCGGTGATTGTTTATTTTATTCTGTTCGCCTATAAACCCATGTACGGTCTTGTCATCGCCTTCCAGAATTACCGCCCGAATCTGGGTTTTTTCGGGAGTCCCTGGGTGGGGCTCCGGCATTTCAAAAACTTTTTTAATGACGTTTATTTTTTCAGATTGTTCCGTAATACCATTTCCATCAGTTTTTTCAGTATACTGTTCGGTTTCCCCGCACCGATCATTCTGGCCCTGCTTTTGAATGAGCTTAAAAACATGGCTTTCAGGCGTACGGTACAGACCGTTACCTATATGCCTTACTTCATCTCCATGGTGGTTGTCTGTTCCCTGATACGGATCTACAGTTCCACCAACGGTCTTTTTTCACAGATCGCGGTGTTTTTCGGCGGCAGTCCCCAAAATTACCTTACCATTCCAAAATATTTCCTGTCCATTTATGTAATTTCCGGTATCTGGCAGGGCATAGGCTGGAATTCAATTATCTACCTGGCGGCCCTGACGGGTATCGATCAGGAACAGTACGAGGCTGCCACCATTGACGGCGCCGGCCGTTTCCTCAGGATGCTTCATATTACGCTGCCCAACCTTTTACCAACTATCATGGTTCTCTTTATTCTCCGCATGGGCAGTATTCTCAATGTGGGTTTTGAAAAAATTATCCTGCTTTATAACGAGGGGATCTATGAAACGGCGGATGTTATTTCGTCCTATGTGTACCGCCGCGGTATTCTTGAGGCATCCTACAGTTACGCCACAGCGGTGGGGCTTTTCAATTCCCTGGTGAATATATTTTTTCTTGTTGTTGCCAATAAGCTGAGCAAGAAATTTACCGAATCCGGATTATTTTAGGACAGGATAATGATAAAAGAAAAATCCCTTGGTGATCGCGTGTTCAATGTTATCAATGCGGTAGTTATGCTGTTTTTGGTTTTTGTAACCCTCTATCCCATGTATTTTGTTATCGTGGCGTCACTTTCCAATTCGGTGGAATTATTGCGGAATCAGGGGTTTCTTCTGTACCCCAAGGGATTTACCTTCGGCGCTTTTGCCATGGCCTTCAGTCATCCCCTGATTATAAGCGGCTATAAAAACATTATGATCATCATGGTGGTTGCCCTGACTTTGAATATCCTCATGACCCTTTTTGCCGCATATTTTCTGGCATCAAAAAATCTGATGTTTAAAAAGCCCGTACTTTTTATGATGCTTTTTACCATGTTTTTTTCCGGCGGCATGATACCGGACTACCTCAATATCCGCAGTCTCGGTCTTTACGATTCCCTTTGGGCCTTGATTCTCCCCGGAGTCATCAGCGTATACAACACCATCATATACCGTACCGCCATTGAAGCGGTGCCGGACAGCCTGGGGGAATCCGCCAAAATAGACGGGGCCAACGATTTTACCGTTTTGTTTCGTATTATTTTCCCGCTGGTAAAACCTACCACCGTGGTCCTGCTGCTCTATTACGGTATCGGCCATTGGAATTCCTGGTTTACCGCTTCCATGTATATCCGGGACAATTACAAATTGCCCATACAGAACATCCTACGGGCCATCCTGATTGTCAACACCGGGGTTTTGAATTCCTCTGTCGGCGTAGACGATTCCCTGAATCAGTTTTCTGAAACCATTAAATATGCGGCTATCGTTATTACCACGGTGCCGATACTTTTCATTTACCCCTTCCTCCAGCGCTATTTTGTCAAGGGCGCCATGATTGGCGCGGTTAAGGGATAGTGTTATTACCATTGCGGATTAATTCCCGGAGAACCGCCGCATCCGCAAGAAAATTCTCTTCACGGTCATCACGGACGAATTCCATGATATAGTTTCTTCCGGTTCCCAGGAGGCGGATATACTCTTTCCAGACACTTTTCCCCTCCGCAAGGGGACGGCGCACATTCCCTTTTTCCCACTGGAAAACATGAACCGACGAAAGGCGGGGCAAAAGCAGGGAGATCTCCCGGAAATGTTCGGACGGCGACAGATCGGGGTTTGGCTGCCAATAACTTGTCAGGTTGTCCTGGTTTGTCAGATCGATAAGCCGGAGGGCGCTGCCGGCGGTGTCGGTGAGGGTCTGACGGTGATACTCAAGGCCGATCCGCACATGCCGATCCGCCGCCAGGGCGCAGACTTGTTGGAGTTCCCCTGCGGCGCGGCGGTAATAGTCATCATCCGCCTGAGCGGAGCCTTTAGTCCCCGCCCAAATGCGTATCAGCGGCGCATGCAGGGCACAGGCCGTTTCCAGGACCGGCAAAAAATCATCGCCCTCCAAAAGCCGGTAATAAGAGCCGTAGGATAATACGGAAAGCCCCGCTTCTTCTGTTTGGGCCTTTATGCGGCCCGCTAACCCGGTGTCTCCCGGGGGCACATGGACATCGGCGCCCCATTCTATCCCCTCAAGGCCGGCCTCTTTTGCCAGGGCAATTATCCGCTCCGCCCGAAGGCTGCGGAATGTTATAGAAGTTAGGCCAATCATTTTTATTCTCCCCCCGTTAAGCCATTACCGCAAGCATATCGGCGGTGACTTCGGCCCGGAGGGGCCGGCCTTCCAGAAACCGCACAAATTCGCCGGTGATAAAATCCCCCATTCTGCCCACCTCGTTACCGCTTGAGCCCGCAATATGCGGGGTAAGGATCACGTTGTCCAGGCTATAAAACGGATGGCCCGGGGGAACCGGTTCGGGAAAGCTGACATCCAGCAGGGCGGTACGGCCGGGTTTTTCCCCCAAAGCCCGCGCCAAATCTTCCTCCACCACCTGCCGTCCCCGGGCGGTATTGATAAAAACGCCGTGGTCATCCATCAGGCTGAAGTGATGATACCGCAGCATTCCCGCGGTTTCATCCTTGTCCGCCAGATGGTTGCTTATCACAAAGGATGCTGAAAAAAGTTCCTCCAGGGTATCAAGCTTTTTCACCCCCAGGGCTTCCGCGGCGGAACTTTTGAGGAAGGGATCGAAGACAAGAATTTCCAACTGGTATTCTTTAAGGCGGCGGATTACCCCGCTCCCGATCTTCCCGGCGCCGATTATCCCCACGGCGGTACCGAAATTGCCCGGAAAAGCGGAGGCGTACTTTCCCGCCTCCCCGCGATTACCCCCGGAATACAGCCGGGAAGAACCGAAGAAGCCCTTGTTTGCCAGAATTATTTCCGCCGCCGTGTATTCAATAACCGGAACCGCGTTTGCTTCCGCCGCGCTGAAAATCCTCACTCCCCGGGCCAGAAAGGGAGCGGCAAAATACTGCACCGAACCGGCGGCATAGAACACCGCCTTTACATTGGGAAAATAATCCCCAATCTGTTTTTCACTGAGCGCCGGCATCCCCCAGGTTGAAAAAATGAATTCCGCCTCCGCCAGTTCGGTTTTCCGGCTTTCAAGTTCATCCACACCGGTTACCGGAGCGAAAAAGTCCGCCCGTTTTGCCAGCGCTTTTTGAGTGACCTCCCGGTAAACCCTATTGAGTATTGTCTCATTCCTGATACATACAAAAACAGCCTTCATTAATGCCCCTCAAAAAGTATCCTCGTTTTTGTTCGGTACCCCAAGTCTTAGGGTAAATCAAAACCTTAAAATCGTCCAGCCCGGGCTGTTCTCAAAACCTTTCAAATCTCATCTATTCTCATATATGGATGAACGAAAAAAGACCATTGTTGATCTGGAATCTAAAAAACAGGAAGCCCAGCGGTCTATTACCCTGATACTTGAGGATTTCGGTGAATCCCTTTTCAGCCGTATCCCCGGCAGGGAGGAGCTTTCGGGCAGCGGGGAAGAGTACCTCGCCCAGGGCTTTATCAGGCTTATCGAAGCGGATAACCTCCGTTTAAAGGGGCTGTAGAAGGTTATTATAAAAAATCATACATAAAGGACACATTCCTGATAATTAGCATCATAGTATCAACATGACACCGGGGCGTTATAATACAAAGCTACCGGCCCCAGCAATCCTGATGGTTCCTGGGCCATTGCCCGGTCAAAGGGATTATTCCCCAGGGCCTTTGCCAGGGTGTTTACCACCTCAACGGTGATATGGTTCTGTCCGCGCCGGAAGCCTTTGTTCCCGTGGAACCGGTACGGCGGACAAATACGAACACCAATACTGCGATCGTTGACGAACACCTCGGCAGTCTCGTAGACTTCTCCCAGGTCCAGCACAAAATCCTGAACCTCATCGGGAATGGCAACGTTAAACTCATAGCGTATGGTTCCCGAAAATTCCGGGCGGTCATTATATGAGGCGATATTGGTCAGGCTTGTCCGTTCTTCGGTAGCCACGAAGTGGCCCGCATCGTAGGACTTAAAAGAAACCGCATAGGGTCCGGCTATTTCCAGGTGATGCCCGTATTGCGCATTGCTGCGGGGGGTATCATGCAGCTCCGCCGGCGGCGTATGCCGTGGTATGAGGAAGATCGATTCATAGGGTTCCAGCTTGAGCGTGACACGCACTGCGCCGTTCCGTTTTTCATAGGGGGCGGCGTACCAAAGATTCGTATAGGCGTCATAGAAATAGGGGGCGTCCCCATCGCTCTGTATCAGCACATCCGTGGTAATGGATTCATGGATATGCTCATTTACAAAGAAGTAGAAATCCTTCCCTTCTTTTTGGTAGTGATAGTACCGCAGATCGGGATGTATGACGGAAGCGTTAATATCGGTGTGATGGAATTTCCTAAGGTAGTCCGGTATGGCAGCCAGGGGCAGGACTTTACAATCCCTGGCCCTTGAACGGTCAATGACCGTCCGGCGTTCATCCTCCGCGGGGAAGCGGTCTACGAAAAGAATCGTAACATGCTGTGATGCCAGATGATCCAGGGTACGGAGTAATCCGGCGGGAAAACGCTCTGACCAGGGAACAATGAGCGCTTCGTATCGCTGTTGGTTTATGACAAAACTCCTTGAGTCTATCGCAGCGCCGTTTATATAGTCCGCCGAAATTATCCGGCAGTCGATAAGATTGGTCTGGAGTTTTTGTACCACCCGGTTAAAGGGCATATAGTCCCCCAGCCATTCCTGTTCGGCATGGTAGAGCACCCCCACTTTGGTTATATGAATCCCGCCGGAAAGCAGGGAACACACCCGGTCCGCGTAGGATGACCAGTGGTGAAAATACTTCCACTGGGGATTTTTTCCCTGGGCGTAGA
>BOAU01000093.1 GCA_026002025.1 Spirochaetia bacterium
AAGAGTGTAGGCAAGTATGGGACATTGCGGTATACTGCTTCCTGTTATGGCCGAAGATGATTTGATTCAGCGTGAAGTAAAACTGCTCATGGGAAATGAGGCCATCGCCCTGGGCGCGATCCGCGCCGGGGTCAGGGTGGTCTCCGGTTATCCCGGCACCCCTTCCACGGAGATCCTCGAAACCATCGCAAAAGAGAAAAATCCGCATGTTTACGTTGAATGGTCGGTGAACGAAAAGGCCGCCATGGAACTTGCCGCCGGGGCCGCCATGTCCGGGGCTCGCAGTCTTGTTACCATGAAACAGGTGGGCCTTAATGTCGCATCCGATCCCCTGATGAGCCTTAACTATGTGGGCGTTAAGGGCGGCCTCGTGGTTGTTGTTGCGGATGATCCCGGCCCCATTTCTTCCCAGACCGAACAGGACACCCGTCGTTTCGGCGCATTCGCCAAACTCATGGTCTTTGATCCCGCTTCTCCTATAGAAGCCTACACCATGATCGCCGATGCCTTTGACTGGTCGGAAAAATACGGCCGCCCGGTTATCTTCCGGCCCACCACACGGGTCTGCCACAGTTATGCTTCGGTAGAAATACTGCCGAATATCTCGCGGAAAAACGATGAATCTGAAAAATCCCAGGGATTTGAAAAATCCCCGCGTTGGGTGATCTTTCCCGGCCTTAGCTACCGTAACCATATCCAGATTGAAAAGGATTTGATTCAGCTTGGGGACGAATTTTCCGCCTATTCCAGCAATAAACTTAGTATTACTGCGGGGAGCTCTGGTAATTCTCCCCGAAAGGGAATCGCCGCAGGCGGGGTAAGCCGCGCCTATACGCACGAAGTCTTAACCAGGATAGACAGTAATACTGCATACAAGCTGCTTGAGGTGAGTACCGTTCCATTCCCCTTAAAATTGGGAAAAGAATTTCTTGATGGTCTCGACGAAGTCCTGGTAATCGAAGAACTGGACCCGGTCATCGAGGACGCGCTCATCCGTCTCTGCGGCCTCCATCACCTCAAGGTAAATATTCGCGGCAAACTTTCCGGCGATATGCCCCATGCCGGTGAAAACACCGTTGCTAATATTGTGGAAAAAGTTCGGAGTTTTTTGGGTGATGCGTCTCCCATTACTCCCAACCCTGCGGGAAGCTTCGCCGAAAGTACATCGCTCATCACTAATCCGCCTGAATTGCCGGTTCGCCCTCCGGTACTCTGCGCCGGCTGTCCCCACCGGGGCTCTTTTTTTGCCGTCAAGGAAGCGGTACGGAAAAACGGCGCAGGCAGAAAAGCGGTGTTTTCCGGAGACATTGGTTGCTATACCTTGGGAAACGCCCTGCCCCTCAATATGGTGGACACCTGCCTCTGCATGGGCGCGGGGATCACCATAGCGCAGGGCATCAACCGGGCGGAGCCCGACACCCTAAACTTCGCCTTTATCGGTGACTCAACTTTTTTCCACACCGGTATCCCCGGCATTGTCAACGCCGTGTACAATGGGGCGGACATCATCGTGGTGATCCTTGACAACTATACCACCGCCATGACCGGCAGCCAGCCCCACCCTGGTACCGGCAAATCCGCCACGGGGTCCCCTGCGGAAAAGATCAGCATATACGATGTGGTAAAGGCCCTGGGGGTAAAAGATATTGTCCGGGCAAATCCCTTTGACAGTAAAGCTGCGGAGGATGCGGTTACCCTGATGCTGGATAAAAAGGGTGTGCGGGTGATCCTCTTTGAAGGCCCCTGTATCGCCGTTCATGCCGGTAATGGAAAATGCAGTATTACTGTGGAACAATGTACCGGCTGTCAGATTTGTGTAAAGAAGTTGGGCTGTCCTGCTATTTCTCTTGTACCGGCAGAAATAGATTTGGGTTCAGGCAGGCCGAAGCTGCGGGCAGTAATTGATCCGGTGCTCTGTACCGGCTGCGGTATCTGTAAGACGGTCTGTCCTGCCGGGGCTATCGGTGATGCTGCTCCCAGGGGGGGCGCGCAATGATACTGAACTGCCTTATCACCGGGGTCGGCGGACAGGGGACGGTGCTCATGTCCCGGCTTATCGGCGGCGCGGCGATCAAAGCGGGCCTGGAAGTCCGGGGCGCAGAGACCATCGGCATGGCCCAGCGCGGGGGCAGTGTGGTGAGCCATCTGCGGATGGGGGATGACGCAAATGGCATCTATTCGCCTTTGATCGCCCCTGCGGCGGCGGATATCATCATCGCCTTCGAGCCCGCCGAAGCGGTGCGGGTGCTGCCCTTCCTTGCGCCCTCGGGCGGCATGATCGTCCTTAACCGGGGTATTCCGCCGGTGACCAGCGCCTTAAGTGATAAAAAGTACGATCCTGCCGAGATGATCGCATATCTTGAAGCCGTGGGATTGGACAACGATCCCGGCCGCCTTACGGTGATTGACGGCTTGGAATTAATTGCCCGTTGCGGAAATCCCCGTGTGATCAATGTGGCGCTCCTGGGGGCGGCCCTGGCGAAGGGGCTGTTTCCTTTTAATGCGGATGATATTGCTGCGCTTATAAAAGAGCGGCTTGCACCCAGGTTTGTGGAGATAAATCTGAATGCGTTGGAGACAGGGAGGACACTGCCATGGAAATGACGGCAGACATGTTAGGTAAAATTAAGGCATCCATCACCCATGCCAGGGAAGGCGGGTTTTACGGGAAACGTTTTGCGGGGATAGAGCCCGGTGATATAAAAAGCCGGGGGGATTTTGAAAAGCTCCCCTTTACCGAAAAGGAAGATCTGCGGGACGCTTATCCCCTGGGGCTCCTGGCGGTGGATGAAGAAAAAATTGTCCGCATCCATTCGTCCTCGGGGACCACGGGCACCCCGGTGATCATCCCCTATACCCAAAAGGATGTGAATGACTGGGCGATTATGTTTAAGCGCTGTTACGAGACTGCGGGGATCACGAAAAAGGATAGGGTCCACATCACCCCCGGTTACGGGCTCTGGACCGCGGGGATCGGCTTTCAGCTGGGGGCGGAACTTTTGGGGGCCATGACCATTCCCATGGGACCGGGGAACACCGACAAGCAGATCAAAATGATGGAGGACCTTGGCTCCACGGTTCTTTGCGCCACCTCGTCATACGCTTTGCTCCTTGCGGAAGAAATCGAGAAGCGGGGGGTAAAGGACAAGATACGCCTCCGCAAGGGCGTTATCGGTTCCGAGCGCTGGGGCGAAAAAATGCGGAAGCGGATCGCGGCAGAGCTGGGGGTGGAGCTCTACGACATCTACGGCCTTACGGAAATCTACGGCCCCGGCATCGGCATCAGCTGCAAATACGAATGCGGCATGCACATGTGGACCGATTACCTTTACTACGAAGTGATCAACCCGCATACCGGCGTCCCGGTTGCCCCCGGCGAAATCGGGGAACTGGTGATCACCACCCTCTGCAAGGAAGGGGCGCCCCTGATCCGTTACCGCACCCACGATCTTACCCGCGAAATTCCGGGCCCCTGCGAATGCGGCAGTGCCTATCCCCGGATCGACACCCTCATCGGCCGTTCCGACGATATGATCAAAGTAAAGGGGACCATGATCTACCCCAGCCGGGTGGACGAACTTCTTTCGTCAATACCCGATGTTTCAAGCGAGTACCAGATCCAGATCGATCACCTCAACGGACGGGACATCCTCAACCTCTTTTTTGAAACACCCCTTACCGACAAGGCGGCCATGAAGGCCCTGGAAAAAACCGTGGAGGATGCGTTTAAGGAAAAGATAGGCCTCAGTCCCAAACCCATGGCGGTTGGTATGGGTGAACTGCCCCGGAGCGAAAAAAAGTCCACCCGGATTTTTGATAACCGGTATTAGTGTTATGCGAAAGGAGATTTGTATGATAACCCAGGAAGAAAGGACAGTTCTCCGCGAACTGGCGAAACAGGTGCGGGACCTTGCGGCGGATGATATAAACCGTGAGCGGATACAGCGCAGCCGTGACATGCACAGCCTCAAGCCGGGCCGGCCCCTGGTGTGGATCGATGAAATCCCCTGGCATGAAATGAACATCGGTGACGCCCTCACCCTGCGTACAAAGTCAAAAGAAGCCCAGGATATGGAGACCTATTTCCGCCGCATACTGTACCGGTGGAAGTACCTGCAGGCTGATATGGTGGTGGAAGACACCTACTATGTGGGTAAGTCTTTTTCCGATACCGGTAACGACCTCACCATAAAAGAGGAGACCCTCGCCACCAGTGCGGCCAATCCCATTGTATCCCATCACTACGAGGATCAGCTCGATACTGAAGCAAAGGTTGAAGCCCTGAAGCTGCCGGTAATCACGGCGCAGCCTGAACGTGACAAACAGAATCTCGAAGCCGCCCTGGACGTGCTTGACGGCATACTTCCGGTAAAGCTCCGGGGGCACGGGATCTACTATGCTCCCTGGGACCAGATCCCCCGGTTTCGGGGCGTGGAAAATTGCTATATGGACATGGTGAGCCGTCCTCTATTTATTCATAAAATCATCGCGAAATTTACCGAAATGTACCGTACCCGGTTTGAACAGATGGAAGCCCAGGGGCTCCTGGATTTCAACATCCCTTCCCTCCATTGTACACCCCCGTATACCAACGAACTTCCCGCTCAGGATTACGATGGCGGCAAAGTGCGGTTCAAGGATATCTGGTTCAGGGGCATGGCCCAGCTCTTTGCCTCAGCGTCCCCCGCAATGCAGGATGAATTCGACCTCCAATACATGCGGCAGCTCATGGACAGGTGCGGCCTTTCGTACTATGGCTGCTGCGAGCCCCTGGACAAATTCATTCCCTACCTTAAAAAGGTTCCGAATATGCGTAAGATCGGTGTAAGCCCCTGGGCCAATGTCCGGTCTTCTGCCGAACAGATAGAGGGCAATTATGTGTTTGCCCGTAAGCCTAATCCTGCCAATGTTGCCAGGGACTTCAATAAGGCGGTGGTGGAGCAGGAGATCGAGGAGACCATTAAGGCCTGTATGGAAAACAAGTGTCCCTACGAATTTGTCCTTAAAGACATCAGCACGGTAAGCGGGAATCCCCAAAACCTGATAAACTGGAACAAGACGGTAAGGGAACTTATCGACCGGTACTATAGCTAAAGCCGTATCAACGGTTCGCGTAGTTTGCGTATGGTTTCCAGCATTAAGATATACCGTTCAGGGCTGACATAATCGGGAATGGAATTGCCGCTCCCAATGGCAGCGCCCTGTCCTTTGGCCTGCAAGAGCTTGAACACATCGGTGGTATAGGAAACAACATCAACCGAATTTGAATCGCAGAGCACATCCGTATCAAGGCCGCCGAAATTTCCGATCCGGTCTCCGTAATCATCGATCCACTTTGAATAGGGGGCAATTACATCTTCGTTGGAATGTTTGGCGTCTATGCCCACAGCAATAATGTCGTCCATAACATTGAAGATGCAGCCGCAGGAATGGAGCAGGAAGGGCTTCCCCGTAGCGTGAACGATACTGATGATGCGCTTATATTGGGGCAATATAAGCTCCTTGATATCCTCTGCCGCAAGGAGGGTGTTGGACTTAAAGCCCAGGTCGTCGCCGAAACGGCCGACACAGAACGCGTCCCCGAATTCTTTCAGAAAGCGGCTCCAAATGGCCGTCAGCATCTCCCCCACCTTGGCAAAAAGCGCCTTGTAGAGGTCCTCATCATCAACCTTGATATAACAGAGTTCCTGGAAACCGGTAATGTCCTGCACACATTCAAAGATACCGTTTCCCACGCCGCCTATGCCCTTCATGCCCGCGGGCAGGGTTTCGGCAAAGGCCCGCAAGGTTTCCCGGTTGGCGTCAAAATAAAAATCCGGAATGGACGCCCAGGGATAGGCATCAAGATCCTTGCGGGTTTTGATAACCCCTTCCTGGTGACCGCCGAGGGCGCCGCTTCCCGGCATGATTTGACCGGCGCAGCATTCAAAGCTCACCGTGTCGTAGCCCGCTTCTCTGAAAAATCCGCTGAAATGGCGGAAAAATTCCTTCTTGTCCTCAAAATTTCCATTCGCAAGATCGGCAAACTTTTTGCCGGTGATTTTTTCCATAATAAGCGGGGAAACAATGTGTTCATAGAGCGGTATACGGTTGGATTTTTTATTGAGCGCGGCATTAACGATATTGTGATAATCCGGAGTAAACATGGCGGCGGTCTCCTGCATATATTTTGACAAATGTATAACAAAAGTATATTTGTCAACAGTTATTTGTCAATTCCCGGAAAATTCATGAATTTTAAAAAATCGTAATTTTTTTGTAACTATTCAAAGGATGGTATCAAGCATCGGAAGAAACCAGCGTAATCCTGTAGCCGAGGGAATGAGCGACCTTTGCAACCGTTTCAAAGGCGGGATGACCGTCTTCGGAAAGAGACTGATAAAGGGTGGTACGGGAAACACCGGCGGCTTTGGCGGCACGAGTCATGGCTTTTCGCGCCCGGGCAATATCGGCCAAAGCAAGAGGAATATGGGCATAATCGCCTTCTTCCAGAAAAACGTTAAGGTAGGCTTCGATTTCCTCCTCCGTTTTAAGATAGTTGATAATGTCAAATCTCTTTGTCTTAAGCATTTATAGTTCCTCCGCCAGTTTTCTGGCTTTTTCAATATCCCTTCTCTGTGTGGATTTATCACCGCCGCAAAGCAACACAATGATTCGCTTTCCTTTGTTGATAAAGTACAGCCTGAAACCGGGGCCATATCGGATTTTTGCCTCGAAAAGGCCGCCCTTAAGCGGTTTTGTTTCGCCGAGTGTGCCAGTGGACATCATCCTAACCCGTTTAGCGATAACTGTCCGGGTATTGATATTATTGAGACCGGCAAGCCAAGCATCAAACTCCCCGGTAGTGAAAACATCGTACACATCAAGAGTGTATTACATATAAGACAAAATGTCAAGATTACCCTTCCGCCACCTTCAATTCGTAGCCGCTAAGCGAATGCCAAAATCGGATCGAGCTCCGCACGGAGCGCCAGGTCAAGGGAGGCGTAGATGTGTAAAAACTCTACGAACGGGAAGATACCGAAGTAGGCCCCCGCATA
>BOAU01000094.1 GCA_026002025.1 Spirochaetia bacterium
TTAAAGAAGACAAACTTCTGCCGGACCCCTTTATGGGTCCCGGCGGGGTACGGATAAGCTCCCCCGGCGAATGGCCTAAACATCGGGAATATCTTCTGGACATGCTGGATTACTATTTATACGGACCCATGCTGCCCACACCCGCATCGGTAAAGGGCAGGGTTCTAAGCAGTGAAAAACGTTACGGCGGCGCGGTTATCGCTGAGGAAGTGGAACTTGCTTGTGATGGTGATTTCAGTTTTAAGATCAGTATCCAGCGGCCCAATAAGCCGGGCAGATTCCCGGCTGTCTGTCACTGCACCATATCACCCTGGGGGGTGCATCTCCCTGCTGAATGGGAGACCCTCTGCGAATATGAATACGTCCTGGTAAAGATTGATGTAGACTGCCTTGCGCCGGACGCCCCGGCGATGAAGGGACCGGTGTATACCGCTTTCCCGGAGTATAGGGGCACATCCATTATGGTCTGGGTCTGGGGCATCATGCGGGCCAATGATTATTTGGTACAGCGTGATTATATTGACCCGGAAAAGCTTTGCGCCGCGGGATTTTCACGGTTGGGCAAGCAGACCCTCTGTACCGCTGTTCACGATGAACGAATAAAAGTTGCGGGGGTCTTTAGCGCCTGCTGCGGGGGCACCGCCGCGCTCAGGATTACCGGCACCCCGGAGGGCCCCACGCTGGACCCGTCGGTATGTGAAACCTTAGGCTACATGATGACGGCTTTCCCGCATTGGCTTTGGAGGAATATGCTTCCCTTCGGCAGCAACCGCTTGCCCCACGAAATAGGGTACGAATACCGCCTCCCCTTTGATATGCATTTTGCACGGGCCGTGCTTGCCCCCCGCTGCGTCTTTGATTCCATGGGGACCGATGATGATTGGAACAACCCCTATGGAGATTACGGCGCTCATCTGGCAACCAAAGAGGTATATCAGTTTCTGGGTGTACCGGAGGATAACCTGGGCTACTATTACCGGCCCGGCGGACATGGACTTACCAGGGATGAGTATATCGCTTTCCTGGACTTTACGGATTATAAACTGCGCGGCATCAAGAGGCCGGGGCTGGAAAAACTCAACAAACATATATTTAATGTAGATAAGAAAGTATTTTTTAAGTGGGAACGGCCATAAGAAAGGAGGACAGTATAATGGCGGAATTTAATGTTCCCGGCGCTTTACCGGCGCTGGGATGGAATTCATGGAATACGTTTAGCTGGAAGATCAGCGAATCCCTTATTAGGGAAACGGCTGACGCGATGGTCAGTACGGGGCTCAAGGACTCAGGCTATGAGTATGTGGTCATTGACGATTGCTGGAGCCTGAAAGAGCGGGATGCAGAGGGGCGGCTTGTTGCCGATCCCGAAAAATTCCCGGCCGGAATAAAAGCCCTTGCCGATTATGTTCACGGCAAGGGGCTCAAATTCGGCATCTATTCCTGCGCCGGTACGCATACCTGCGGCGGGTATCCGGGTAGTTTCGACCATGAGTTTGTGGATGCCGAAACCTTCGCATCCTGGGGCGTCGATTATCTCAAATACGATTACTGTTACAGGCCCATCACGGCGAACGGAGAAAATCTCTACAAACGGATGGCTATCGCGCTGCGGAACTGCGGCCGGCCTATTCTTTTTTCAGCGTGTAATTGGGGGGCCGACAATGTTCACCAATGGATACGCGGTTCGGGGGCGCACTCGTTCCGCTCCACGGGCGACATTCAGGACAACTGGACTTCCATCAAAAATATTTTTCTTTCGCAGCTTGAAAAAACCTGTTATAGCGGTACCGGATGCCACAATGATATGGATATGCTTGTTGTCGGTATGCGCGGCAAATCAGAGAATTCGTTTATTGCGGATAAAGAAAGCGGCTGTTCAGACCGTGAATATTCCGCGCATTTCTCCCTTTGGGCAGTGATGAACTCACCGCTCATGATGGGCTGCGATATCCGGAATATGTCGGCCGAAACAAAAGCGATAGTGACCAATCCTGAAATTATAGCGATCAATCAGGATGCCGAATGCCGCGCTCCTTTCCGTGTAGGCGCATGGAATAACAATACCGACATCGTGTGTTTGTGGCGCCCGCTTGCAAATGGCGATTATGTCTATGCCTGTGTGAATGTAGGGGAAACACCGCGTGAAGCGTCATTACAGTTGTTCGACACCGGGTTGACCTATGCGTCCGGGAAAGCGTTTAAGGCGCATAACTGTATTACCCATCAGGATGAAGGCAGCCACCGTGAACGTTTTGTATGTCAGCTTGAAAGCCACGAATGCAAAGTCTACCGCATGAAGCTGGTATAAGGGCGCAGCCTGCGGGGCAGCCTTTGTGCAAACAATGCGCGAAGCCGCTCTCGGGAGATGAGACGGCGATTTACCGGAAGCTCATAAACCGGGGGGCAAGCGAATACCTGTGTATTGATTGTCTCGCGGTGTTCCTCGGCTGCGGGCGTAAGGCAATAGAAGACCGTATCGCCTATTACCGCGCGGCGGGAACCTGTGTGCTGTTCAGGTAGTATAAACAGTAAATTTTGAAGGCAATGACCGGTATCGGAAAGATTTTTTGGACTGAGAAATGAGCTTTTTTATCTCTTGTATATTAAGGCCGCATTGCAGGCATGGCAGCCCGGCCCTTTTTATACGAGAGCGGACTGACCTTGGTATATTTCTTGAAAAGCCGTGAAAAATAACTTTGATCTTTATAGCCCAGATGATCCGCAATCTCTGAAATGGCAAGGTTCGTGGTATTGAGCAGTATGCGGGCCCTATCAATTTTTAAATGATGAAAAAGACTGATGGCGCCGCAGCCGAATTCAAGGTAGGCCTGGCGCTCCACATGGGTTGGACTCAAAGAAAGATGCCGGGAAATATTTTCCAAAGTCAGGTTCTCCAAAATTTTATCATTTAAAAAGCCCATGAGTTTTTCCTTGAAGGCCTGACTGCCGTCCTGTTTTTTAAGCATATCAACACAGGCTAAAAGCATGTACTCCATACGGTTTCGTATTTTTTGAACCGCAACAAGGGTCCGCAGGCGGGAGCAGTCTTCAATCTCGGGAACAATATCCAGGAGGGCCGGAATATTTATCTCCACTGGAGCGGTAACATTTACGGACAGTATTTTTATCAGGTTATCATCAGGGGCGTCGGCGGTCAGGTTGATCCCGAACTGTTTGTATCCCTTAATACTTTGAAGATGATGGGGCACACCGGGCGGAACAATGGACACCATGCCCCGGGAAAGGGGCGCCGGATCATCCTCGTTGTCACCGGCAAAAACAGACAATTCCCCTGAAAGAACCAGCAGAAATTGAAAGTAGGGATGCCTGTGCTGTCCCATACTCCAGTTTGTAGGCCGGTTGATAAAATTCAATTCCCCATAGGGTGCATCCAGGCCGGTAATATAGTGGCCGTGTATAAAATTCAAACCGACAAGAATGGACATAATGCGATCAGTATACCCCGGTAACCAGGCTTGTCAACAGATCGATGGTAAGAATGTCCTAAAACATGGGGACTTTATACATGGACGGCATTCAGAAATACCGGTTACGATTAAGGCATGAATGGGGTAAAAGACGCCGTTATTGAAATCCGCAGACTGAGTCCAAATGACGGCTGTCATTATTTTTTCGGTTACTATGATATCCCGGCCTTCAGTAAAGGTGATGCAAAACATCTCTGTCACCGGGTGAATTTCTGGGATCGCTTTCCAACGAAAAATGATACTTGCGAAATAGGTGTAATCGATATCAAGAGCGGCAAATGGGAAAAGCTCGCGGAAACCGGGGCCTTTAATTTTCAGCAGGGCTCCATGCTTCAATGGAATCCCCAAAATCCCGGCGCCGAAATTATTTACAATATCCGGGACGGGGATGAATACCGCGCCGTGATTCATACTATCGAAACCAATAATATACGAACCCTTCCCCGTGCGGCGGCCAATGTTTCCCGTGACGGCAAATGGGGCATATCAATCAATTTTAACCGGGTGTATGACTTCCGTCCCGGATATGGTTATGCCGGTGTGCGGGATAAGTATTACGATGTCCCCCAGCCCAGGGATGACGGCATTTGGATTATCAATATGGAGACCGGGGATGAAAATTTTATTCTCTCTCTTGAAGAAATGGGCAGGCTTTTTTCAATAGACCCAAAAGAAAAACTGGTGGTGAACCATATTACATTCGGCCCGGATAACAAGCGGCTGGTTTTTCTGCTGCGTAATTTTCCGGCTGCAAATAAGGGCTGGCTCACAGGCCTTGGAACCATTGATAGGGAGGGAAGCAATTTTCATTTAATGAATCCCATGTCCATAGCATCCCACTACAACTGGCGGGATGATAATCATCTGCTGATCTGGGCCAGGATAAACGGCATAGGCGGGGTGCACCTTATCACCGACCAGAACAAGGGGGAAGGAACTTCCCCTCAATCAGTTTTGCTTAATTCTGATTTCTTTTCCAATGACATGCATTGTCTTTATTCACCTGACAAGAAATATATTCTGGGCGACGGCTATCCTGACAGTGAAGGTTTCAGGCCAATGTATCTTTACAATACCGAAACCAAACGAGGCATCATACTGCTGCGGGCTAAGTCCGATCCCATTGCCGACGGGGACCTGCGTTCTGATCTCCACAGCCGCTGGAGCCGTAGCGGTACCCTCGTGTCCTTCGATTCCACCCATGAAGGATACCGGGGCCTTTATCTCATTGATTTGACGGACATCCTCAGAAATAAAATTTAACGGGAAGTCTTGCAAATAATTTTTTTAAGGAGGTAACTTATGAAGTTACTGAAGCGAGTTTTACTGGCGGCTCTGACGCTGTGTTGCATGACAGGAATGGTCTTTGCAGGCGGCGGCCAGGGGAAATCGGGGTCCGGCGGGGACCGTATCACTTACTGGAACCAGTGGATAGGCCCGCCCAATGGCGTGGGTCCGGGGGACAGTGAGTATTTCAAGCAGATTCAGGCGGAAACAGGGGTGACCATTGATTTCATTGCCAGCTCCGGCGGCAGGGAACAGCTTTCGATTTTGATCGCCGCCGATAGTCCGCCCGACATCATCGAGGAATGGTGGGGTAACTTTCCCGGCGGCATCACGAAATCACTTTCCGACGGAGTTATCATTCCCTTGAACGACTTAATTAAACAGGGAAAACTGCCGGGATTTGCCGCGCTTTTGGCGAGCGACAAAGAAATTGACCAATTATGCAAAACCGATGACGGCATATACTATATGCTTCCCCTTGTCCGCGGACCGGGGACCTACACAGCGTTTAACGGTATGGC
The DNA here is from genome assembly GCA_026002025.1 of Spirochaetia bacterium. The sequence continues at coordinate 5,297 of BOAU01000094.1, forward strand.
AATCCGGCAGGATTGGCTTACGGAATTAGGTTTGGCGATGCCAAAGACCATTGATGACTGGACAAATGTGCTTACCCAGTTCAAAAACAGAAAAGGCGCCACGTCCCCTGTAACCGGGTTCTGGAGGAATTTCGAGGGTATGGTTTGGGCCTATGAAACGATGGAAAGTTTCTATGTCCGTAACAATAAAACTGTTGAATACGGATTCGGCACACAAAATTACCTTGATTATTTAACAAAGATGCACGAGTGGTATGCGGCGGGTTTGCTGGACCCGGATCTGTTCACCCAGACGGATGATGAAATGAACGCCAAAATCTCCACCGGAAAAATCGGCGCGGCCTACACGAGTATCGGCAGCGGATTCGGGCGCTTTGAACAGCTGAAACCCAATCAGCCGGGGATGAATTTTGTCGCGGCCCCTAACCCGATGCGAAATGCCAATACCCCCTTTAACGTCATCAACAGCCAGTACCGGGTAAGCAATGTGTCCGCGTCAATCTCGTCCAATGCAAAGAACATCGATGCGGTATGCCGGGTGATTGACTATCCCTTTACCGCAAAGGGCATCAAACTGGCCAACTACGGCGTGGAAAACGTTTCCTACAGGGTTGTGAATGGTGTGGAAGAATACACAGACCTGATCAAGAACAACCCCAACGGATACAGCATGGCCGATGCGATGTCAATTTACAACGGCAGCGGCAATAAATCTTTTATGCAGGAAAAGAATCAGCTGGTCCAGCAGTATGTCCTGCAGGTGCAGAAGGACGCCCTTAATGTATGGCCCACCACGCAAGGGGCTATCCGTATGATGCCCCCCGTTACCCTGACCGCCGCGGAAACCTCGGAATACGCACGGATCATGAGCGATATTGACACCTATGTGCAGGAAATGAAGCTGAAATTCATTATTGGTACGGAACCGCTCAGCAACTATTCCGCCTTCAGGAGTAATCTTGAAAAAATGAACATAGCCCGTGCGGCTGCAATTCAGCAGGCAGCGTTTGACCGGTTCTTAAAGCGGTAGATGAAAATAATAACCACGAACTACACTAACGGCACGAACTTGCTGTTTTCATTATTGTACTTTTGTTCGTGTAGTTTGTGTGGTTCGTGGTTAAAATTCTTAAAGGAGGCGTGTTATGGGAAATACTAAAAAATCCTGGGTGCTGAAAGAACTTGTGGAGTACAAGGGTTTGTATATTATGCTGCTGCCGGTTATCGCGTACTATGTGATTTTCTGCTACGGCCCCATGTACGGAGTCCAGATGGCGTTTCGGGATTTCAGTCCCAAATTGGGAATTACCGGCAGCCCCTGGGTTGGGCTTGCCTATTTCCGCGATTTTTTCGGCAGCATCTATTTTGGCCGCCTGCTCAGAAACACGCTGCTCATCAACTTTTACGGTTTGATTTTCGGATTCCCGATTCCGATAATATTCGCCCTGCTTTTGAACGAGCTGACCAGCAGAAAGTATAAAAGCTTTGTGCAAAC
>BOAU01000095.1 GCA_026002025.1 Spirochaetia bacterium
CACTATTTTCCACTGCTGCCGGTCGTCTTCTAATTCCTCAAGAAATGATAATACCTCTTCCACACCTTCAACCCCTCCCAAGGTCTTATGAAAAAGTATATCACTTTTCTTTCATGCGTTTGTCGTGTATCTTCATGGGGAAATAATTGACTATTGCCGGAATTTTATGAAAGAACAGAGCCTCAAGGTGATTTCCGCGGAACCATCATTCGACGGCCTGGAGATCACCCTGTAGCTAGACTTTTTTGGTAACGAAGTCGCTCTTGAGGCAGCGGGCGCAGATCTTCAGGGTAAGGGTGGTCCCCCCGATTTCGGTCTTTACCTTCACGAGGTTCGGCTTCCAGGTCCGGCGGGTATGATTCTTGGCATGGCTTACCTTATTACCGGTTATCGTATGTTTTCCGCAAATATCGCAGGTCCGTGACATATAATCCTTCCTTATCAGCTAGTAGAGTTTATAAGATTATCAAAAAGAGAAAAAAATGTAAAGCCCCTACGGGTAACGGCGTTTGAAGCCCCCCACACGGGCGGAAGCGGTGACGCTGAGGGGCGACCGTTCGCCCCGGACCAGGTACTGATAACCGATACCGGCGATCATGGCGCCATTATCCCCGCAGAGGTCCAGGGGGGGGAAGATACAGCGGAGGTCCTGCTGTTCGGCAAGCCTGGCGCGGAGGTACGAGTTGGCGGCCACCCCGCCCCCGGCAACAATGGTCTTTAGCCCCGTGTCTTCGGTGGCCCGGAAGAGGCTGCGGAGGAGTATTTCCACGGCGGTTTTCTGGAAGGATGCGGCTATATTTGCCGCTTCCACCCCTTCGGCAGCCAACTTGCACCTGAACTGTTCAAGCTGGTTGATCACCGCAGTTTTAAGCCCCGAATAGGAAAAGTCGTAATGATGTTCACCCTTATCCAGCTTGGGCATGGGGAAGCGAAAGGCTTCACTGTTCCCGGATTGGGCAAGTTTATCGATAACCGCCCCGCCGGGATAGCCAAAGCCGTAATATTTGGAAACTTTGTCGAAGGCCTCACCCACGGCGTCATCGATGGTGGTCCCCAGAACCGTAATATCATCAAAATTGTCTACCCGGCAGATAATGCTGTGCCCCCCGGAAACGAGGAGCCCCAAAAAGGGATAAGGAGCTGGCTCATCACTGAGCAGCCGGGAGGCGTAGAGATGGGCCAGCATGTGGTTTACCGCGATAAAAGGGAGACCCCGGGCCCAGGCAAAGGCCTTGGCAAAGCTCAGGCCCACCAGCAGAGAACCCAGCAGCCCCGGATGGGCCGTTGCGGCAACCCCGTCAAGGCCCTCGGGGCCGAGACCGGCCTTGTCCAGGGCTTCCTTTACCACACCATAGATCCACTCGGTATGCTTGCGGCTGGCGATTTCAGGGACTACCCCGTTATACATGGCATGAAAGGGAATCTGGGTGGCAACCACGCCGGACAAAATCCGCCGCCCGTCTTCCACCACCGCTGCCGCACATTCATCGCAGGAAGATTCAATCCCAAGAATCTTCATCATCAAGCCCCATCATAAAACGGGAAATGGTGGTGAGCGAATACCCCTGCTCTATTAGTTCGGGGTACAACTCCTCCAGGGTGGCCGCCAGTTCGTTTGACCAGGTATGGCCGATCATCACCGCAGACCCGGTACGCCGGGCTTTTTGCAGGCCCTCCCCCACATACTGAATCATCGAAGCCTTTTCTTGAATATTGTCTAAAAACACGTCCCGCTCCCCAATCTTTATTCCCAAACGTTTTGCAGCCGCAGACGCCGCAGTATCCGCAATGGTTCTTGAATCTAAGAAATATATGCCATGTTCACGGCAAAGGGCAAGCACGATTTCCATGATCTCCTGATCCATGGTGACCCGTGATCCCTGATGGTTGTTCATGCCCGCCGCCGGGCCGATTTCGGCCAGATTTCGCGTCAATACTTCCCGAACCTCGTCGGCGCTCATCCCCATATAGATCGCCCCCGGCCCCGGATTCTGCCCCCCGACGGCCTCCATGGGCTGGTGGAGAAAGACCTCCTTACCGGCCGCCCGGATACGCCGGGCAGCCTCCGCCGAATTGGGCAGCCCCGGCAGCACCGCAATGGTCAGCGGCCCCGGAAAACGGAGAAAGGGCTCCAGTTCGCGGAGGTTGTTCCCCGCATCGTCTATTACGAAAACGAGGCTTCCCTGATGGGGGACCGGTGCGGGGCGCTCGGGGGGTTGGGATGTCGGCCGCACTGCGGGCTGGGCGATCCCGGCTGAGGGCGCAGGTGTCGATTTTGCAGGAGAGGGGGCCGTTGGGCCAGGCGTTGCGGGAACCGGCGGAATAAGGGAAACAGGGACATCCGGCTGCATTGCCGACTCAGGTACGGAAACCGGCGTTCCGTTCGCAGCAGATATGGACGCCCTTTCAATTTGAGGCGGACGGGTAAGGACCATGGTAATTGAGACAAGGACCGAAAGGGTTATCAATGCGATGGCGCAAAAAAGAATGGGGGCACGGTCCTTCACGGTTAGCTTTTTAGTTTTTCTCCGGGGACGCTTTTTCTTTGGGGGGCTGCTCGTTTTAGGAGCTGATTTTTTAACGGTCCGCCTGATCGGAGTCTTTTTGTTCACTTATTCCACAATACCCGGAATTGAATGACAGGTCAATATGGGCGTTATTGATGCAATTCTTTGTCCATTAATTCAAGAGCATTCCTGATTTTTTCCTTGTCATCATCATTTCTTTATCATATGAGGCAGTTCCAATGTGACGATGCCGATACTATTCCAACTCTCGTACAAATATATTTTGGACCTTTGCTTTAAAATCAGAGAGTAATATAATCCCATTTTTTTGCGGCCTGGTCATATTCGTAGGTTCCGGCCGCAGTATTGTTATAAATATAGCTGTCAATAAAACTTACCCCGTAAACACCAAAGGCGGTTGGACTTGGTAGTAATGCAGGCGTAAAGTCGTCAGAATTTTGCTGTCCTTGAATGTTTGCACCGATAGTAATACTGGTGATGGGATTGCCTTTAAAGGCAGTATCGCTAATCCATTTGAGACTCACGGGGAGTACAATGCGTTCCAGTTTGTTATTCCCAAACACCCTGGCGCCAATATTTTCAAGACCTTTGGCTATGTCTTCAAGACCCTTGGGTAGTTTAATATACCTAAGACGGTTTGATTTAAAAGCATCATCTCCAATTGATATAACGGAATTGGGAATCTCAAAACTTTCCAAACAATTATTCATAAAGGCGCCGTTATCTATCCGCTCAAGACCTTTAGGCAGCTTAACCTCCACAAGCTGGTTTGACTTAAAAGCCTCATCCCAGATTTCCGTAACGGAATCGGGAATCTCAATGTGGGTCAGACAGTTATGCATAAATACCTGGTTCCAGATAAACTTAAGGCCTTCCGGCAGTTTAACATCCTTAAGCCGGTTTGAATAAAAAGCCGCGCTTTTAATTTCCGTAACTGAATCGGGAATCACCAGACTTTCCAGGCGATTATACGCAAATACTCTAATATCAATGCAGGTAAGCCCTCTGGGCAGGCTAAGAGACTTAAGCAGGTTGTACATGAAGGTGTCACCGGCGATTTCGGTAACGGAGTCGGGAATCACCAGCTCGGTCAGTTCATTATGCGCAAAACAGGCGCGTATAGCGGTAACCCCTTCATCTATTTTAAGACCGGCTATTTCCTTTCCCTTTCGGCGGCTGTAATCGGTGGTATCTCCCTCATGCAAAGGAAGGATGGTTTTGTATGTGCCATCATTTCTTCTGATTTTATCACGATAGCCAGAAATGCCCATTTTGTTTTGCCTCCTTCGCGGTCACCCAGCCGTTACTTCGTGCAGTTTATCAAGTATTTTTACCATCGCCAGCGTATCAAGGCGGCAGTAGGCAAGCAAGTCGGTGCGGATTTGGGCGATTTCTTCCGGTGATTTTGTGTGCAGATTCAGGAAAGCGTTCATTGCCTCACCGCCGTTGTGTATACCGTGCAGGGACTTGTAATCAAGTTCCGGGTCATTGGGGAAAAGGGCGGGCAGTACCAGCTTAATTGATGAACGCCCTTTAAAGCCCCGATCATAATAATCATGGGAACGGAAGGGCACTATGAGATCAACAATATGGTCGTGTATGTTCATGAGGTGGTCCGCCAGATCGGGGAATTCCTTTGCGAGGGTCTTTATGCGGCCCCTTTCAAAGGACATATTCCACGCAAGGGTACAAACATTTTTGGGAATATCAGCACAGAGCCGTTCAGCAAGGGCACGGCGCGGGTCGGTCCCCTCTTTTGCCAAAAACTCCTTGTGAACCGGTTCGGCGCCCGGCTCCTTCTGTATGTGGAGTGAATATTGAAAGGGTATTTGCGAATACGGATGGGTACCGTTATAGGGCGGAACGGCGGGCATGAAGGTTTCAAAATCAAGATGATAAACCGGATACGTGATGGTTTGCAAAAATTCCTTAATGGCGGGTTTATCGGTGAAAGCCGATTGTTTTTCTACTTCCGTCTTTACCTGCAGCAGGACCGTGGGGCTTAGTTTTTCGCCCGATTCAAGCATTTGTTCAAAGGTCGTTATTCCCCGTGCGTGGTTTGCAAATTTCTTGTTCCAATGCATCGCGGTCCCGTTAATATCAAAGACACTGTTTTCGGAGATATGCCGCCAGCAATACTTTTTAAACCCGCAGAGATACGGTTTTATGCACTGCATGCCGATTTCTCTTTCCGGTTCGGTTTTCAGGTCAGCAACCGCATTGATTTCGTCAAGATTGCTTTTGATACCCTGCTGCAGATCCAACACCCGCCCGGTACAGTCTTCCGCAATAAAGAGCTGCCGCAGATCGATATCGCCGTCCCGATAGTACGTACGGTTCAGTTGTAGCAGGGTTGTTTTCTTTACCGTGTATCCCGCGCCGGTAAGCACATGGTACTGAAAAGCCATATCATGCAGATATATGTCTTTGACCTGGGAATCGGCCTTTTCGTCCACAACAGCAACATCGTCCTCATCTCCCCCTGCAGTGGAACTCTTTACTTCGGTAATTTCCACATACCCATCAAAAACACGCAGAATATCAACACTGCAAAAGTTGCCCTCAAAGGCGAAAGAGGCCTCGCAGATTGTTTTACACCCGGTGGCCAGCAAGCGTTTGGTTTCCGCAAGCATCACAGACTTGTCTTTGTTGAAAGGCACCTCGGTATATGCGCCGTAATACCCCATGGCGAGATCGCCCACTACATTGCCCTGTTCCAGGATAGCTTCGTTCAGGACGGAAGCGTCGTAAACTTCCGGCTTATTTTGATTAAGCCAGAGGATTTTGGGGCATTGTAAGCCGGAACAATAGCGGGATTTGGAGAGGTTCATGGAAGCTCTGTGATTCCACTAATTTGTAATATTTCATTTTTCAATTTTTCAATAATTCGACGGGCATTTTCAAATTCTTCACCCAGTTTCTTGCAAAAATCATCCGCTGTAATACATCCTTGATAAGATTGGAGAACCGTATTATTTGACATTGAAATACGCTCTTTTGATTTTGGCATATTACTTTTATCACATTTATAACCATCGGTGGACTTTGCAATGCGCTTAAAGACATCAATTTCTTTTTCTATTTTATTCTGCACTTCTGCTGCCACAGCTTTTCTCTTCTCTGATTTTGTTTTATAATTATTTTTGGATGCTTCTGTCTTGTAATCAGCGTACTTTTCAATTGCATAAGCAATTTTACATGTTCCACCTTGGTATTGGAAATCGAACACATACTTGTTACCATTTTTATCAAGGCGAGGTTTAGGAAATGTGATCGTAAAAGATGAAGCATTACCGTTATTACCTGCTTGAATTTCAATATTACTACTTGTATCCTTATACACCTTTTCGAACTTTTCTTTTACCTGCATTAAAAAACCCTTTTGAAATATTGTTTCAAGACCATTTTCAGTAATGAAACCAGGTGCTTTCTCTCCTTTAGGCTGTTTTTCTGCAAATACATTTTTGTATTCTTTGTTTTCCGGATTTTTAATAAAGCTACTATATTTTTCTGATAATTCGGTAATACAAGCTGAATACACTTTTATAAATGTATATTCATCAGATTTTTGGTTAGACATTTTTGTTACTACATCCTTAAAAGCCTCTGCCAAATCAAAATATGTTTTTGCAACCCATTTTGAATTTTCCGGCTTTTCGCCAATAAGCGTCAGATATATTTTATGTATTTGTTTCTCTTCATATTTTCCGTAAGTTTCTCTTTCCTTTTTTTGTAATTCTGAAAAAACCCCGTCGTATTTAAGAGTCTGTTTATCATGTTCGGATGATTTAAGTTTATTTTCAATGATAAACACATCGTCACTAGCTCGAATTATTATATCTATGTTTTCTTTTTCAGTCTCTGCCTTAAATCCTTCTTGTGTTGTAGTTGGCATATTATCACCAAGAAATTTTCGCAAAAGCATGTCTTTTTCTTTATCAGTTACAATACCTGAATCTAAATTAAAAAACCAATAAATAAACTGTGAGTGAACCTTCTCTAAGTCTGCCATACCTAGTGCATTAAAAAAATTTTGTGCCATTACTATTCTCCTTATATCTTAGCATAACAAATATGTACTTGTCGCGTCAAGGGGCCGCAGTGCCTCATGAAAAATGTACCCCAAACAAAGGTTTGCCTCATTTAGAAAATGTACCTCAAATAAACGGGCTATTCTGTAAGGTGCGAGCTTACGGAGGCCAAAATGGGGTTAAAAATGAGCG
>BOAU01000096.1 GCA_026002025.1 Spirochaetia bacterium
GGGATAGAGCTCGTGACCAGGGCCCAGATTATCCGGGAAAGGCTTGCCCCCAGATGCCGCCCCAGGGTCCCCGCTGCGCCCATCTTGACCAGGGCACGAATTACCACCGCAGGGCCGGGGAGGAAGGGCCGGGCGACAAGGATCGCAGTCAGCGCCCAAAGGCCGGTGAAGGCAATAAGGGTGATCAGTATGGCGGGGTACTTTTTCACAGATGCACACCCCTGAAGAGAATCCACGGATTACACGGATTTAAGAAATTACACGAATTTTGCTCTTTCTCTCTTTCATAATTCGTGTAATCCGTGTTCTTTTCTGTGTAATCCGTGTTACTCTTCATTTTATTTCCGGTGTTTTGAGTAGCCGCCGCAGTGAGGCGCATAGTTCCAGAAACTGCGGCATATTGCGAAAATTGCCGCCGTCAGCAGCAGGCTGGGGGATGTCCACGCAGGCGGCGAGACGGCCGGGGTTCTTTCCGGTCATCACGTAAACCTTGTCTGCCAAATAAACCGCTTCTTCAATGGAATGGGTCACGATGATGATAGTCAGGGGGCGGCGATACGGATGGTATTGATTGCGGCGCCGAATCGACAGCAGGAAGTCCTGGGCGTCTTCCCGGCTGAGGGCGTCCAGGCTGGAAAAGGGTTCGTCCATCAGGAGCAGGTCCGGCTCCGCCGCAAGGGCGCGGACAATGGCGAGGCGCTGCTTCATGCCCCCGGAAAGCTGCCGGGGGTAGAGTTTGGCAAATCCGGCAAGGCCGAATTCCTCAAGCAACGCCCCCACCTGTTCCCGGCGGCGGGTTTTGGGGACCCCCGCGATGAGCAGGGGCAGTTCCGCGTTTGTTGCAACGGTTTTCCAGGGGAGAAGGCCGTAGTCCTGAAAGATCACAGCGGTGTTTTTCCGCACCCCGGTCAATAGCTGTCCACAGATGCGGACTTCCCCGGCGCTGACCCGCCGCAGCCCCGCCACGGCGTGGATCAGGCTGGTTTTGCCGCAGCCCGAGGGGCCGATGATCGCCGAGACCTTGCCCTCTTCAAAGCGGGCGTTGATCCCCGCCAGGGCGGCTACCGTCCCCTTCCCCGGCAGGGGATAGGAAACGGCAAGGTCCCGAATTTCTACCACGTTTTTACCATGAGGCAGCGGCGGCGGTGATCCGCCCATCAATAAGGTCCTCCGCCTTGAGGTCCGCTTCGAGGAGGTTTCGGGCTTTAAGCCAGGCAAGGGCCTGATCGATCTGGGCCTTGTCGGGAAGGCCGGGCTTCCGGTAAGTGACAAAGCGGTAGGCGTCCCGCACTGCCGCGGGGAAGGCGGCCTTTTCCACCAGATAATCCCGGTAGGCATCGGGGTCGGCGTTGATCTTCCCGGCCGCCCGGTAATAGGCCCGGTAGAATCTCGTCACATCCTCCAAACGGCTGTCCAATGTTTTTTTTGAAAAGAGCATAATCCCCGCGTCAATGCCGGTAGCATCGGTGGTAGAGAGGAGCACGCCCCCCTGTTCAACTGCGGCGGTCAGGAGCGGCTCCGGCAGGCTCACCGCTTCGATCTGGCCGTTCAGGATCATCTCCAGGCGCAGGGGCATCCGGGGTACCGAGACCGGTTCATATTCGCTCATGGAGATTCCGGCGCTCCCCAGCTGGGCGTCCACGGTGTACTGGATGATCGTGTTGGTGGAAAGCCCCACCCGTTTGCCCCGCAAATCAACGAGGTTTTTGATGTTGAGATCGGGGGAACCCACAATGCCGTAGCGTCCATCGGTCAGGCTGGTCACCTTCATGTCAAAGCCCCCGGCGGTCAGGAAAGCCGCCGCCAGCAGGTCCGAAATTGAAGCGTCCAGCCGTCCCGCCTGAATGGCGGCGTCCCGTTCCTGGGGGTTCTGGAAATTTACCAGTTCCACATTCACCCCCTCGGCGATAAAAAAGCCCTCGTCACGGGCAACCATGAAGGGCAGGGAATCCGCGTCGGGCATGATCCCCACCCGCAGGGGTTCGGCATTGGCGTCCTGTTGGGGCCGGGCAGAAAGATTTACGGCGATAGCCGCAAAACAACAGAAAAGGGCGATTGTTTTTTTCATTATTCACTCCATCTTTTAAATAAGTTGTGTTGTATTTTCAGGCGGTCAAGAATCTTTCCCGCCATAAAATCCGCAAGGTCATCAATTGTTTTGGGCTGCTGATAAAAGGCCGGAGCCGCAGGCAGAATTACCGCCCCCGCTTCCGCAAGACTGGTCAAGTTCCGTAAATCAATCAGGGAGAGGGGCGTTTCCCGTGGGACCAGTATCAGGGGCCGTCCCTCCTTCAGGCTGGTCAGTGCGGCGCGGTGGATCAGGTTTCCGGAAATCCCCGCAGTAATACTGCCAACACTGTTCATTGAGCAGGGAACGATGATGGTCCCGTCCAGAACGAAAGAGCCCGATGCCGGGGGCGCCGCCAGGTCGTCCGGGGCATAGATCCGCTCCGCGGAAAGGCCGAAATCCGAAGCCCAGCGGTGGAAGGGCCGCCCGGTTTCCTGCGCGATAACCCGTTCCCCCCATTGGGACACGATGCCGTGGACTTCGTGGCCCCCTTCGATCAGGGCTCGCAGGGTACGGAGCCCATAGATTGAGCCGCTGGCCCCGGTGATGCAAAGCAGGTATCTTCCCATTTATTTTTCCTGTTACAAAGTATAGATGCCGGCGACGGTTCCCGCCAAGATCACCAGAGGCAGAATTTCATTAATCGAATAGCTGGCGATACGAATGTGTCGGGCATCGGGGACCGATGTTGCACTGTTCCCCAATGCAATCACATGTTCCGCGATAAGCAGGGCCGCCGCAAGACCCACCCCGATAAAATAGAAGCCGGAAACCTTCCAGAAAACCGGAATCAGAAAAAGTCCCGTCAGGGTGCCCAGATGGGACAGAATCGCCAGAAGCCGTGCAAAGCCGGCGCCGAATTCCGCCGGGATCGAATAGAGCCCCTCCCGGCGGTCAAAGTCGATATCCGGCAGGGCGTACAGAATATCGAAGCCTGCCACCCAAAGTGCATGTGCCCCGGCAAGAAAAAAGTAGCGCACTTCAAAGCGTCCGGTGAGCGCCACGAATGAACCCATCACCGAGCAGGCGCAGGCGATGCCCAGCCAGTAGTGGCAGAGCCATGTGAAGCGCTTGCTGAAGGAATAGCCCCCGATCAGGATGCCCGCCAATGGGAGCAAAATGACGCAGAGGGGGTTGAGCAGCGCCGCCACGACAACCAGGATAACGCACATCACCAAACTGAAAACAAGGAGGGCCTTTTTTGAAAGAAGCCCCCGCGGGATATGCCGGTTCGCGGTACGTGGATTTTTCCTGTCGATGTCCGCATCGATCACCCGGTTCAGGGCATTGGCGGCGTTTCGTCCGGCCGCGGCGGCAATAAGGATAAGGATCACCTTTTTCAGGGGTGGATGCCCCCCGCTCTCCAACAGTATTGCTGTGGCCGCGAATGGAAGCGAAAAGAGGGTGTGCCGGAAGATCACCGCATCGAAAATCATGCCGAGTTTGCGGATCATTCCCTTGAGCGGAGACAATGCAAGGCTATCATTCTGAATTTGGCTAGAACCCATATTCTTTCCAGCGGCGGTTGACCAGTTCCACGGTGTCCTTATCCATCACCAGCGGGTCAGGCCATGGCCGGGTATGGCCCTCGTCGGGGCCCTTTTGGGTGGCGTCCAGCCCGACCCGCGTACCGTAGCGGGGCAGCGGCGATGAATGGTCCAGCGCATCCAGGGGGCCGTCGCTGAGCACAATGTCCCGGCGGCCGTCGATGTTGTTGAAAGCCCGCCAAGCCACTTCCGACACATTTTGCGGGTTCACCTCCGCATCCACAATGATGATGAGTTTGGTGTACATCATCTGCCCCATGCCCCAGAGGAAGTTCATCACCTTCCGGGCCTGGCCGGGGAAGCGCTTCTTTATCGAAACGATGGCGCAGTTGTGGAAGACCCCTTCCAGGGGCATGTTCATGTCCACGATTTCCGGGCAGAGCTGTTTGAGGAGGGGCAGGAAGAGCCGCTCCGTGGCCTTTGCCATCCAGCAGTCCTCTTTTGGGGGGATGCCCACGATGGTGGCGGGGTAGACCGGGTTCTTCCGCCGGGTGATCCGCTGTAAATGAAAAACCGGGTAGTCGTCCTCAAGGGAATAAAAACCCGTGTGATCCCCAAAGGGCCCCTCTTGCCGCGTTTCATTGGGGTCCACATAGCCCTCAAGGACGAATTCCGCATCCGCCGGGATCATCAGATCGCTCAGGGTGGCCTTGGCGATCTCCGCTCCCTTGCCCCGGAGGAAACCCGCAAAGATCATCTCCCAGATGCCTTCGGGTAAGGGCGCGGTGGAGGCGTAGGTCACCGCCGGGTCGCAGCCCAGAGCCACCGCCACGGGCATCCGCCGGTTCAAGGCCCGGTACTGCTCAAAAAAATGAGCCCCGTCCTTGTGGAGGTGCCAGTGCATTCCCGCGGTGCGGTTGTCGTAGATCTGCATCCGGTACATCCCCACGTTCCGCATTCCCCCGTCCGGGGCTTCGGTGCAGACCAGGGGGAGAGTGAGGAAGCGGCCCCCGTCTTTGGGCCAGCACTTCAATATGGGGAGACTGTCGAAGCCTATTGTGCTGCCGCCCGCCGCATCATCACGTATATCTTCAATTACTTCCTGACATTTTGGGTGGCTGATCTTTTTGGGGAATACGCTCATTGCAATGGGCAGTTTGGGCAGCGCTTCGGGGACCGTTTTGAGCAGATTGAAGTCCCGCGCCTGGGACCAGGCCCAACTGATAAGCCCCTCGATTTCGGCGGCCCTGGCATCCAGGCTTTTTGCGCCCAGGGCCATGGACATCCGCCTTTCACTTCCCATGGCGTTGATCAGCAGGGGGTAGGCCGAGCCCTTCACCTTTTCAAAAAGTAAGGCCGGGCCGCCCGCATCAGGCTCCCGGCTCGCCATGATCCGGCCGGCGATCTCGGTGATCTCCAGTTCGGGATCAACTTCGGCGCTGATGCGTTTAAGCTCCCCCGCGTGTTCAAGGGCGCCGATAAAATCCTGTAAGTCCGTGTATGCCATTAGAAAAAACTATAATTGAAAGGGAGATAGTTTGCCAGACATAAACTGAGTCATACAAATTTTTCCAGGGCCTTCCTCGTTCCCTGTATATAAATACTTTCTAATCCCCTGCCGCAGTATCCCTGCAATACCCCTTCTCGGTGATGGTAAGGCTCACCATGCTTATTTCCGCATCGGCAATCCGTGCAAGGGCCGCTTCCTTATGCTCCGCAGCGTTTACATATCCCAAAATGGAACCAATCACCTGCGGAACCGCCTCCTCCCGGCCGTTTTTTGCGATCAGAGTATAAAGGTAATCCTGCTCTGCGGCGATTTTTGCAAGGGGAAAGGCATCGGGGATCAGATTTATCCCAAAGATGCCGGAAGCGGTAAGCCCTTTGGCAATCAGGGTATCCAGAAAAAAAGCCTGGTGCGCCCGGTGAAAATTTCCCAGCCCTATGTGGACGATGGCGGGCCGCAGCGCATCACGGGAATAAGCCGGTATCTTTATTGGCGCGGAAATGTTTTTTAAGTTACGCTGATTCAGCGGTATCGTGTTCATAGTTTTGCCTCAATGAGAATCAGCCAAGATACAAAAGTTCCAGGTTTTTTAGATGATACTTCTTTTTCTTTAAACATGATAATTCCCCTTGTTTGGCATGGTACATAGCGTATGTTAAACGCAGTTGGGGCGTACCCCATTTAATCATAAAATGCTTCTTTAAAAAAAACCTCCTGTCTAAGTAATTTTGGAATATAGTCTGATAATTTATTCAATATTTCTTGAGCCAATTTATGTAATCTTTCGTACTCCTCATCAGAAATAGTATTACCTTGAGTAAAAATGTTTTGCGGATCTTCTTTAACTCCCTCTAAATATTTTATAAGTAATTGATAATCTATATTTTTCGTTTGATTTTTAAATAATAATGGCAAATGATATAATAATTTTGAAACCACATCTATATTATCCTTCCTGCCAGATAAATCCATACGGCCATCTCTGGATCCTTTTCCTAGATTCCCTGCGTGATCTCCTAATAAATGTACATAATATAATAACGCTCCAAAATGTTCTATTTTGCTATTATCATTCTGCGAAAAAGTGAAAACTTGTCGTATAGTATTTAATAAAATTTTATTTTTTCTAATTTCCCACCTTCTTTGTACATCAGGACACTTGGGCGAAGATTGATATATGAAGTCATAGCCTCTATGCGTAAAATACTGATGCAAATTTGCGGGACCTGGGGTGATAAATTTGTCAATATTTGGAATATGTTTAATACGGCATTTCTTAAGAATATTATAATGCTTGTTAACTGTTTTTCTTACAGGACCGGGTATTCCATTTTTAGTATCGTCCCACTCGTCAATTGCTAAATAAATCGCCGAAAGCAAAGCGGCTACCTTCTTTTCTTTACTAGATAAACTATTGACATCATTTGGTTCCAATCTAACTAATTTACTATAAGGATACTTTTCATTTCCAAATAATACACTTAAAATATCATTATTATGTTCAGGGGTTTGTCTGCCAAACACCATGTTTATAG
>BOAU01000097.1 GCA_026002025.1 Spirochaetia bacterium
AAATAGGGCAAATTGTTTCGATATTGTAGAGCAAAGCAAGATAATTAAAGAGCAATGCATAAAAAATAATCTGCCCTATTTTGAGACAGCAAAAAACAGGGAACAAATATTTGAAGAATTTATAAGACTGTATGTACTGAAGCCTACTCTATCCTCACCCGCTGCTTCTTCAATTCCTTCTGCAGCGATTTGATGTCAACATTACGGGCCGGAACATCCTGCTTGATGGACAGGGCCGCCCCCGCTCCCGCTGCCTGTCCGGTGACAAAGGCGAAGTTGACGTGGCGGGTTATGGAATGGGCCCGCCGTTCCGCGGATACGCAGCGGCCGGCCACGAGGAGATTTTCAATCTTCCGGGGAACCGTGAGGCGGAAGGGCACCTGGAAATAGGCGGGGGTGATGCCGGGCATGACCCCTTCGGGGCCGTCCAGGCAGAGGGGGTACACTCCGATGGTATCGGGGAAACGGGCCTCGTCAAAAATCTCTTTAAAGGTGATGGCGTACTCACCCTTGATCCGGCGGGTTTCCCTGATGCCGATGGTCGCGGCGAAGTTCCGCAGTTTGGCATTCTCGAAACCCTTTGCGTATTTGCGGAGGAAGGGGATCACCTTGACAATATCACTGCGGCTCTGAATTTCCGCCTGGGTAAGAGACAGCACGTCGGTGCCGTCGGCCCAGACAAAACAGTGGTTCATGGCGGGGATTTCGTTCCTGGTGACCCGGTTGTAAATGAAGCGCTTGTTGGTGCCCTCGGGCAGTTTTTCCCCGGCATCACGGGCCGCTTCCCACCAGTGGTGCATGCCCCGGTGCATCACGGGATTTCGGTTGGCGGGGTCTGCATCCGCGTCGGCCTCAACCGCCACGGTGTCGATATCGGTAAGGCCGTAGACCAGGGTGGCCTGGTGCAGCCTGCCTTCGGGGATGGCGCCGTTGGGGCCGTCCAGCATGGCGCATTCAACGCCGGCCCGGAATGCAATGTCCGCGTCCCCGGTGCAGTCGATCACCCGCTTTGCCCGGATGGCCATGCGGCCCGATTTGCTTTCCGTAATCACCCCGGTGATGGCATTCCCCTCCATGATGGGGGTCACCCCCAAACAGTGGAGCATCGGGATGACCCCGTTCTCCTTGATAAATTCATCAGCCGCATATTTGAACATTTCCGTATCGTAGGCAACCGCCGCGCAGGGGTGGAAAAAAGTTTTGCTGGTTGCCCCCATGGCGATCATCTTCTGATCAAGATCTTCTATAATACCGCCGGGCATGGTGGTCTGTTCCAGGCGGTACCAGCTGGGGGGTTCCATGGCCCCAAGGGAGACAAGCCCCCCAAGGCAGCCGTACTGTTCCACCACCACGGCCTTTGCCCCGGCCCGGGCCGCGCTCACCGAGGCCGCAATGCCCGCGGGCCCGCCGCCGACCACCACCACATCCGCATCCATTAAAACCGGTATTTCCCGGCTGGGTTCCGTAATAAATTCGGCCATCACATCCCTCCGTATCAAAAACTTTTTTATCGTATATACTATAACGTAATTGCGAACAAACATTACAGGGGTCATGCGAAACTTCGTTTTGCTTCAATTTATTTGTGCGGCGATTCCGCCGCACGAAAAGGAGATAAATATGATTTCTTACCATGGGGCGGATGCGGACTTTTCACTTAAGGGCAGGACCGCGATCATCACAGGCGGCGCCGCGGGCATCGGGAATGCAACGGCGGAATTCTTTGCGAAAAAAGGGGTTAACCTGGTTCTTGCGGACCTGAACCCGCAGGTGGACGCCATCGCGAAAAAACTGGGGAGCAAAAACATCGGCATTCCCGGAAACGTGTGCGATGCCGCTTACCGGAAAAGCGTGATTGACGCCGCGGTTAAAACTTTTGGGGGCGCGGATATCCTCGTAAACAGCGCCGGCATCGTGGCCCTTGAAAAGGCCGAATCCATCAGCGAGGATTTTTGGGACCGGACCATCAGCATCAATCTTACGGCCAGTTTCAGGATGGCTCAAATCTTCGGCGCATACCTCATCGAAAACAAGCGGCCCGGCAGTATCGTCAACATGGCATCCCAGGCCGGGGTGATTGCCCTGGACCGGCATGTTGCCTACTGCGCCAGCAAGGGGGGCATCATCTCCATGACAAAGGTACTGGCCCTGGAATGGGGCAAATACGGCATCCGGGTAAACGCCGTGTCCCCCACGGTGGTGCTCACCGAACTGGGGCACAAGGCCTGGGACGGGCCCGTGGGTGAGGCCTTCAAAAAGGAAATCCCTGCGGAACGTTTTGCGGAACCCGACGAGATCGCCGGGATCATCGGCTTTTTGTGCAGCGATGCCGCGGCCATGATCACCGGGCACAATCTTTTGGTGGACGGCGGGTATACGATTAAATAGATCGCATATTCGGCAAACCGGTGTATAATCAAATCAGGAGATTTGCGAAACTTCGTTTCGCTTCGATTTAGTTGTGAGGAGATTAATATGACTGCAAAGGAAATTGTTGCCCAGCTCAGTCTGGAAGAAAAGGCGTCCCTCTGTTCAGGACGGGATTTTTGGACCCTCAAGGGGATTGACAGGCTGGGGCTGCCGGCGGTGATGGTGACCGACGGGCCCCACGGCCTGCGGAAACAGGCGGGGTCGAGCGATCACCTGGGGATCAACCAAAGCGTGGCGGCCACCTGTTTCCCCGCGGCCTGCGCCAGCTCCTGCAGTTTTGACCGGGCGCTGCTCAAGGAAATCGGGGCGGCCATGGGGGAGGAGTGTCTGCAGGAGCAGGTGTCGGTGATCCTGGGGCCTGCCGCCAATATCAAACGGAGCCCCCTCTGCGGGCGGAACTTTGAATACATCAGCGAAGATCCCTTTGCCGCCGGGGAACTTGCCGCCGCCATCATCGAAGGGATTCAGAGCAAGGGCGTGGGGACCAGCCTCAAGCACTACGCCGCCAACAATCAGGAAAAGTGCCGGATGACCAGCAATTCGGTGATCGATGAGCGGACTTATCGGGAAATCTACCTTGCGGGCTTTGAGGGTGCGGTGAAAAAGGCCAAGCCCTGGACCGTGATGTGCTCCTACAACCGGATCAACGGGACCTATGCCAGTGAAAACAAGAAGCTGCTGAGCGATATTTTGCGGGATGAATGGGGCTTTTCCGGCCTCGTGATGACCGACTGGGGCGCAACTGCCGACCGGGTGGAGGGTGTCCGCGCGGGCCTGGACCTGGAGATGCCCGGTCCCAGTAACCTGAACGATGCCAAAATTATAGAAGCGGTAAAAAGCGGCGCACTGGACGAGGCCGCCCTGGACAGGGTGGTTCTCCGCCTGGTGGAGATGATCCTTAAATCAAAGGAAAGCCTGAAACCCGGCTATACCTATAACGCCGAAGCCCACCACGCACTGGCCCGGCGGGCCGCCGCGGATTCCGCGGTATTATTGAAGAATGAAGACAGCCATGGCCGCGGCATCCTCCCGCTGGAAAAGGGAAAAACCATTGCGGTGATCGGAGCCTTTGCCAAGACCCCCCGGTATCAGGGCGCGGGGAGCAGCAAGATAAACCCATCCCGGCTGGACAACGCATGGGACGCCCTTAACGCCGCAGGGATTTCTGCGGAATATGCCCCCGGCTACACCCTCGATCCTGCTGCCGGAGCGGGCAAAAGCGAAGATGAACTCATCCGTGAAGCAACGGAACTGGCGGCCCAACAGGACATCGCGGTGGTGTTCGTAGGCCTTCCCGACGAATACGAAAGTGAAGGCTTTGATCGGCAGTCCCTGGACATGCCTGCGGCCCACAACAAACTTGTCGAGGCGGTGCTCAAGGTCCAGCCCAATACGGTGGTGGTGCTTCAGTTGGGCGCGCCGGTGATTCTCCCCTGGAAGGACAAGGCGCCGGCCATACTGGCTGCCTACCTTGGCGGGCAGGCCGGAGGCGGGGCCATTGCGGACCTTTTGACCGGCGCCCGCGCTCCCTCGGGGAAGCTGGCGGAAACCTGGCCCCAGGCCCTTGCGGACAATCCCAGCTACCATTATTTTGGCGGTTCAACAAACGTGGAATACCGGGAAGGCCTCTTTGTGGGTTACCGCTATTACGACACCGTTGGGAAAAGCGTGGCCTGGCCCTTTGGCTACGGCCTTTCCTACACGAAGTTTGAATACAGCGATCTGCGGCTCGACCGGACTCAATTCAAAAAAGGCGGCACATTGAAGGCGACCTTCACGGTAAAGAACTCAGGCAGCTGGGAAGGGGCTGAAATCGCCCAGCTTTACGTGGCCGCCGGGAAAACGGGAGCCGGGGCATCAGCCATTATACGGCCGGTGAAGGAACTCAAGGGCTTTGAAAAGGTTTTCCTCAAGGCCGGTGAAAGTAAAACCGTGACCATCACCCTGGATACCCGGAGTTTTGCCTACTACAACGCGCCTGTTGCCGATTGGGCGGTGGAGACCGGGGAATACCAGATCCTGATTGGCGCAAGCAGCGCGGATATCAGGCTTTCAGGAACAGTCATTGCGGAAGGGGACGGCCAGGAGGCGGCCCTTGCTTCCTTAAGGGAAAAGGCCCCGGACTACTTCGCCCTGCCCAGGGGGGAACTCCGCATCAGCGACGCCGCGTTCAGGGCGCTCTACGGGCGGGATCTGCCCAGGGGGCCCCAGCCGGGCGATCCCTTTACGGTGAACAACACCCTGAACGACATCAGGGAAACCCCCATCGGCGCAGCCCTGTTTAAGATGGTTACCGCGAATGCGGCGAAAAGCTTTGGCGAGGGAAGTTCCGACATCATGAAAATGGTGGAACACATGCTCGGGGATATGCCCCTGCGGGCGCTGGGGATGATGAGCGGCGGGCAGATGCCCCCGCCTGTCATCGATGCGGTGGTGGATGCCCTGAACGGCAAAGAAAATCCCATAGCCGCCGGTATTCTCGGCGGCCTTGCGAAATAGCAAGGCTTACGGTATTCTGGGGAAACGGAGGCGGCTATGAAACAATTTATGGACAGGGATTTTTTGCTCTCCAACGAAACGGCCCGCAAGCTTTACCATGAAGCGGCGGCGGGGGAGCCGATTTTTGATTACCATTGCCACCTCCCGCCCCGGGATATCGCGGAGGACCGCCGGTTTTCCGACCTCTCAAGTATTTGGCTGGGGGAAAACCACTACGGGGATCACTACAAATGGCGGGTCATGCGGGCCAACGGGATCGATGAAAACCTGATCACCGGCAATGCGGAGCCCTACGACAAATTCCTTGCCTGGGCGGAGACCATGCCGGCCATCATCGGCAACCCCCTGTACCACTGGACCCATCTGGAACTTCAGCGTTTCTTTGATATTCATGAACCCCTGAACAGGGAAAGCGCCCCGGATATCTGGAAGGCCGCCAATGAGCGGATCAAAAACGATCCGGAATTTTCAGTCTACGGAATTTTCAAGAAATTCAAGGTCTATGCGGTGGGTACCACCGATGATCCCGCGGATACCCTGGAGTGGCACGAAAAAGTACAGGCCGCCGGGAAAACCGACACCAGGGTACTCCCCTCTTTCCGGCCCGACCGGGCGCTCAATATTGAAAAGCCCGACTTTGCCGCCTATATCGCCGGTCTCGCCAAAACCGCGGGGAAAAGCATCACCAATCTTGATGATCTTTTAGGGGTTCTCCGGGACCGGGTGGCCTTCTTTGACAAGATGGGCTGCCGGGCTTCCGACCACGGCCTGGAATTCCTTCCCTTTGAAACAAGCAAGGGAGCGGGTTTCGGCCCGGTATCGGAAAGCGCCTGGGAAAAGGAAGTGCGGGAAACCTTTGCCGCGGCCCTTGCGGGGAAAGTCCCGGATGCCCGCGAAGCGGAATCCTGGAAGACCTTCCTCCTGACCCGGCTGGCCGCGGAATACCACGACAAAGGCTGGGCCATGCAGATCCATATCGCCGCCATCAGGAACGTCAACACCCGGTCCTTTAAGGCGCTGGGGGCTGATACGGGCTACGACGCGGTTCACGATCATCCTGTTGCAACAAAGCTGGCCCGGCTCCTGGATTACCTTGAAGCCCAGGGCAAACTCCCCAAGACGATCTTCTACAGCCTCAACTTCAAAGACTTTTACACCCTGGGCACCGTCATGGGCGGCTTCCAGGGGAACGGCCCTGATGGCGGTCCGGGACTCCCCGGCAAAATGCAGCTCGGTTCCGGCTGGTGGTTCCTGGATCACAAAGACGGCATGGAGGATCAGATGAAGCTTTTGGGGAACATCGGCCTTCTTTCACGTTTTGTGGGGATGCTCACCGATTCCCGCAGTTTCCTCTCCTATCCCCGGCATGAATACTTCCGCCGCATCCTCTGCAACATCCTGGGAACCTGGGCGGAGGACGGGGAAATCCCCAATGACTTCAAACTCCTTGGGGGTATGGTCCGGGACATTTCCTTTGGAAACGCCCAACGGTACTTTGGAAAGTAGTATATATAGATGAAGGTCTGGGTAAAATTATTAATCGGTTCCATAGCGGGCATTATCCTGGGGAATTTCCTGCCCCAGGACAATGAGCTTGTCCTTAATGCCCTCGCATGGCTGGAA
>BOAU01000098.1 GCA_026002025.1 Spirochaetia bacterium
CTTCCCGGCCTGGGTCTGAAAGTGCGGTACATCCACAGCGAGGTGGAGACCATTGAACGGGTGGAGATCCTCACTCAACTGCGGCAGGGGGGCTTCGACATCCTGGTGGGGATCAACCTTCTCCGGGAAGGGATCGACCTGCCGGAAGTTTCCTTCATCGCTATCCTCGATGCCGATAAGATCGGCTTCCTCCGCTCCCTCACGAGCCTGGTGCAGATCATAGGCCGGGCAGCCCGGAACGCCGCCGGGAAGGTGATCATGTACGCCGACCGGGAAAGCGACGCCATGCGCCAGGCTATCGCCGAGACCGACCGGCGGCGGAAGATTCAGATGGACTACAACAACAAGCACGGCATCACCCCCACCACGGTGAAAAAGGCCATCGCCGACATCCTTACCCGCCATGCCGAGGAGGAACAGGACGCCGCTGCCACCTCCATTGAGGTCCTCAAGCGGTCCTACAACGTGCTGGTCTCCGCCCAGCGGCAGCAGCTTATCCGCGCCCTGGAAAACGAAATGCTGGAACACGCCAAAAACCTGGAATTCGAGCAGGCCGCCGCCATCCGGGACGAGATTGAGAAAGTTAAGGGGATCGGGGGCCTTGAAGGGGGCAAAGGCGCGCCCAAAGGGAAAAAGAAGCAAAGTAAGTTATAACCGCTAAAATCTAAAAAAATTGATTTTTATCAGTTATAACTTATAAAAATCAATTTTTATAAGTATTATGATTTATAACCGCTAAATTTTCTATTTTCTGCTTGATTATCAGTTATAACTGTTATATACTCAAGGCATGATACAACGGGATGTCTATATTGAGCGGGTCCTGCCCTTTATCAACAAGGATCTAATCAAAGTTATCACCGGGATACGGCGCTGCGGTAAATCGGTTGTTTTGGGGCTCATTCAGGAGGAACTCCTTACCCAGGGGGTAAGGCCCGGCAATTTCCTGAGCTTCAACTTTGAAGACATGGACTACGCTGCCCTCTGCACCGCCCAGGCCCTGCACGATCATCTTAAGAAAAAAATCGCCGGTATAAAGGGGAAGGTTTATCTCTTTTTTGATGAAATCCAGGAGGTGGCGGACTGGGAAAAATGCGTCAACTCCCTGCGGGTGAGTTTTGATACGGATATTTACATTACCGGGTCCAACGCCGCCCTTCTCTCCGGGGAACTGGCTACCTATCTGGCCGGGCGCTATGTGGAAATCACCATTTATCCCTTTTCGTTTGCCGAATTTTTGGAGCTCTACCGGTTCCGGGACCCCCTTATAACAGAAAGTGAGGCCTTCAATAAATACATTTCCCTGGGGGGAATGCCCTTTCTGCATAACCTGCAATTTGAAGAGGCGGCGTCGAATCAGTATCTAAAGGATGTCTATAATTCGGTGGTCTTAAAGGATATTATGAAGCGCAACAATATCCGGGATGTGGACCTTCTGGAACGGATCATCCTCTATGTGATGTCCAACACGGGGCAGCCCTTTTCCGCTACCAGCCTTTCCAAATATTTCAAAAACGAAAACCGTATCGTGTCGCCGGAGACCATCCTGAATTACATCAAGGCCTGCGAAAACGCCTTTTTGTTTCATCAGGCCAGGCGGCAGGACCTTAAGGGCAAAAAAATCTTAAGGGTAAACGAAAAATACTACATTGCCGACCACGGCCTGGGCGCGGCGGTCTGCGGAAAAAATGCCATTGATATCAACCTGATTCTGGAAAACATCGTCTACATGGAACTGCGCCGCCGGGGCTACAGTATTACTGTGGGCAGGGCTGACGAAAAAGAAATCGACTTTGTGGGAGAAAAGCAGGGGGAGCGGATATATGTCCAGGTTGCCTATCTTTTGGCTTCCCCGGAAACCATAGCGCGGGAATTTGATCCCCTGCTGGATATCCGGGACAACTACCCCAAGTATGTACTCTCCATGGATGAATTTGATTTTAGCCGGGAAGGGATTATACACCGGAATATAAGGGAGTGGGCGCTGGGGAGATGATTTAAACCAGGCCCTCACTGAAAGCGCATATCTTTTCCCACATTGCATCCATGGACTCTATCAAGGCGATTTGACTGCGGCACCGGTCGATGTTGTGGCCGGGGCGGTCGATATGGTAATAATGATCCCCCTCAAGGTAATCGGTGAGGAAACGCAGAGCCATTATCTGGGTAATGTTCCTGCCCGCTTCGGCCAATAGGGTTTTTTCTTTGGGGTTGAGAAAGACTGAGGCCTCCGACAGGTAACCTTCGAGCAGGGCCTTGAAAAAATTGAAGTTAAAGGCAACCTTTGAAAGGTCCTGCTCATCCTCCGCCGCCTGATTGGTTCCGCTGCGTATCAAATCCCCCAAATCGAAAAGGGATGAGCCGGGCATGACCGTATCCAGATCAACCACGCAGAAAACCTTTTCATCGGTATCGCTGATAAGGATATTGTTCATCTTAGCATCGTTGTGGCATATCCGTTCCGGGATCGAGCCGTCCGCCAGGGCGTTGATCAGGATGCCGCCCCGCTCTTCATTTTTTTCCATAAAGGTAATTTCAGCGGCGGCTTCTTTTGCACGGCTACACACATCATTCCGCAGGGCTTCGTAGAAACGCTGATACCGGGTTTTCATATTGTGAAAGTTGGGGATGGTTTCGTTCAGGCGCTTCCCCGGAATATCCGACAGCTGTTTCTGGAACCGGCCCACAGCGGCGCCCAAAAAGCGCAGTTCCGATGGGGTTTGGGCCGTTTCCAGGGAATGTACGCCCTCAATAAAAAGATAGGTCCGCCACCAGCCGCCTTCCCTGTCCCGGGCAAAGGGCTTTCCATCCTTTGTGGGAACCACCGTAAGGGTCCGGACACTGCTGTTTTTTTCATGCCGGTATTTCTCCGCGATGTGCCGGGTCACCCGCAAAATATTTTCCATCACCTCATCGGGATGCAAAAACACCTGATCGTTGATCTTTTGATGGGTATAGCGGACCAAAGTCCCGCCCTGGTTCCAGGATGACACAAAGGTACTGTTGATGTGGCCGTTGCCCAGGGGGGCGAGACCCTGAAAATCACCGTATATGGCGAATTGGGACAGGACATCAGTAAAAATGTTGGGTGTATCCATATATCTATTTTACACCAAAAGCGCCGTTACGATCACCAGGGCGCAAAGGACAAGGGCCGCCGCGTCTTGCAGGCTGAAGGTGTAACGTTTGTAACCGCTTGAGGGTTTTCGGAAATTGAAGCCCCGCAGTTCCGCAGAGATGGCCCCTCCCTCAATTTTGCGCACCGAGGAGATGAGCAGCGGCACACAGAGGGGCAGTAAAAGCCGTATCTTCTTTAAAAAATTCTTCGTGTCAAATTCCACCCCCCGGGCAATCTGGGCTTCCATGATGGCCTCCATTTCATCGGCAAAAAGGGGGATAAAGCGGATCGCCGTGGTCAGCACAAAGGTGTACTTGTAGGGGATGCGCAGGTAACGGTTCAGCACATTGGAGATATCGCTCATGCGGGTAACCGAAAGCATCAGGGTGAGGGGCATGGTGGCGGCGATGAGCCGGGACACAAAGAGCAGGGAAAAGAGGAGCCCCGTGTCGGTGATGTAGATGTTGAGGGGGAACATGACGAGCACGGTTCCCTCACGGACAAAAAAGATCTGAACCAGAAAAAGCACGATGGAAAGTTTTACCAGTGAAAGGAGGATGCGGAGGGATCGGCCGATGATGCCGCCGAGGGCGGCAAGGCAAAGGTTGAGGGCGAGGATGCACAACACCAGAACCAGGCTGTCGCCGATAAAACAGGAAGCGCAGAGGCCGAAGGCGAGGATCAGTTTAGTAAGGGGGTTCAGCCGGTGGAGGAAGGAATCCCCGGCGACGTAATCCAAAAGGCCGGTCATTGGGCGCCTCCAAAGGCGCCTTTACCTCCTGTAACGGCTCCCGGCCCAACTGCGGCGGCCATCTCATCTACGGTGTAGACCTCTTCAAAACCTTGGCCCAGGCTTAAAGCCAGGGCGGGGATCTGGGCGGGGAGGAGGGATGCCTGTTCTAACAGGGCTTGGTCCTTCATGATCTGCCTGACCGGGCCGTCACCGATAAGGGCGCCCTTGCTCAGTACCAGCGCCCGCCGGGCAAAATCAGACACCACCTCCATGTCGTGGGAGATCATCAAAATCGTGGTTCCCCGGGCATGGAGATCAGAAATGATTTTCATAATGGTCATACATTCCCGGTAATCCAGACCCGTGGTAGGTTCGTCCAGAATGAGCAGTTCCGGGCGGCGGGCCAACACCGAGGCCAGGGCCGTCTGCTGCCGTTCCCCCCGGGAAAGGCCGAAGGGGTCACGGCTGCCATCAAGGCCGAAGAGGGCGAGCATTTCCTCACAGCGGCGCTGCTTTTCTGTTTCAAGTTCTGCGGCGGATAGGCCCGCATCTGAAAGGGCATATTCCAGGCCAAAGAGGATCTCCTCCCGGACACTGGTCTGGCAGAGCTGTCGGTCGGGGTTCTGGAAAAGGTAGCCCGCCCGGCGGGCAAGGACGCTGGTTTTAACTTTCCGGGTGTCAAGCTCTGCCAGCAGAACCTTTCCGGTGCTGGGCTTGAGGAGGCCGTTGGCGAGCCGGCAGAGGGTGGATTTTCCCGCGCCGTTTTCCCCCAGCAGGGCAACAAATTCGCCGGGTTTTATGGTAAAGGACACATCGTTGATGATAGTCTCCTGACCCGCCGATGACGGGTAACTGAAACCAACCTGTTCAAAGCGCAGCACGGCGGGCCTCCTTTGCACCAATTACATCCTTCATCATCAGTTGGGCCTGATTCAGATCGTGGGGCAATGCCCCGGAATAGAGCCCTTTCTCCCGCAGTGTTTCACCCAGGGTGGTTACCCGTGGAATATTGACACCGGCGCTTTCAAGGATGTCCGGGCGCTGCAAAACTTCACCCACCGCGCCGTGCCGGACCAGGACGCCCCCTTCCATCACCGCAAGGCGTTTGGCGAATTCACAGAGGAGCATGATCTTCTGCTCCACCACCACAATGGTGATGCCGTGCTGTTCGTTCAATTCTTTCAAGTATTCAAAAATTTTACGGCTGGAACGGGGGTCCAGTTCGCCGGAAGGTTCGTCCAGGACGATGATCCGGGGCCGCAGGGCGGTGATGGCCGCAATGGCCACTTTCTGCTTCTGGCCCCCGGAAAGGGTGCTGATGGCCCGCTTCCGCAGTTCCGGGATGCCCGCCGCAGTGAGGGCTTCGGTCAGGCGGCTTTCAATTTCAGCATGATCCACGGCGAAATTTTCCAGACCGAAGAGTATCTCGTCCTCCACCACGGAGGCCACCATCTGGCCATCGATGTCCTGGAAGACGCTCCCCACCTGCCGGGACAGGTTTTCGGTCCCGGCGTCCACCGTGTCCAGGCCGTTGATCAGCACGGAACCGTAAAAGTCCCCGGCGTAGTGATGGGGAACCACCCCGTTCAGGGCATAGGTGAGGGTAGACTTTCCCGCCCCGGAGGAGCCAATGATCCCGAGGAAATCCCCATCGGGGATTTCCAGATTGATCCCCGAAAGGGCGTTTTTTTCGGCCCCGGCATAGCGAAAACTTAAATCCTTTATTGCAATCACGATTGATACTGTCTCACAATTTCAGGGCCAGTTTAAGGGGGATATACAGGACCTGCACAATCACGGCGTTGATCGTGGCGGTGCCGAAGATGATCGCCATAAAGATCGCCAGGGGGGTCGGTTTGATATCAACACCGGAGTAATACATGATGTACATCACGGCAATGAAGGTGAAGCCGCTGACCAGGGTACTGAAAAAGGTGCAAATAATGGGTTTTACCGGAATTTTGAGCTTTTCCAGGGGGATTTTTATCAAAAGGCACATGGCGACGGCCCCGAGAAGCTCGCTGGCAAAGTTGATGTAGGGCTGACCGGGAAAAAACTGGCAGATCGCCCCTGCCAAAATCCCGATAATGGCCGCTTCGATGAAGCCGGGCTTTATCAGCATGATGATGAGACAGTACATGGCGATGATGAAGTTGGGCTTCATCCCGAAGTTAATCACACTGCCGACAAAAAACTTGAGCACCGCCCCGGCGGCAAGCAATATGCCGATCAGCAGTACATCCCGAATTTGAAGGCCCTTCTTTTCCTTTTGGGCTACTTCCCGTTTTCCTGTTACCGGCGCGCCGGCCGCATTTGCATTTTCCATCTTAAGACTCCTTGTTTCTTTGTATAGAATCGTTTCTCTACATAAGAACATAGCATTACAGGGACAAAAATGTCAAGAGAATTTTTCATTTTTATTTTTTATTTGCCGATAAATAAGTTATGAAAAGAATAACCGCAGCTTTATTCATTGGTTTGGGCTTAACGGCCCTCTGCGCCGCCCAGGTTCAGCAGACCTCCGATGGGGCGAATTTTAGGCAGGAGGGGATTGCCTCCTGGTATGGAACAGAATTTGACGGCAGACCCACCGCATCGGGTGAACTCTTTAACGCCGCCCTGTTTACCGCGGCCCAC
>BOAU01000099.1 GCA_026002025.1 Spirochaetia bacterium
CTCATCAAAGAATACAACCTGTCCCCCGCCAAGGTTGCTGAGGAAATCCAGCTCAGCCAGTCAAGTATCAGACTTTTGATCACCCAAAAGCTGAAGGTCTCTACCTCTATCGCGCTTCGCCTTGCCAAATACTTTGGCAAGCCCGTTGAATACTGGATTGATTTACAGAGTTCCTATGATCTGGCGGAAGCCGGTAAGGACGCCAAGTTATCCGCAGTTTTGAAAAGCATCCCCAAGGCCAAAAAACAGCCCCCGAAGACAAAAGCGGTTAAAGCCGCCCCTGCCAAGGCTGCAAAAAAAGGCGGCCGGAAACCCCGGGCAAAAAAATAAACAGAATTTAACCACGAACCACACGGACAGCACGGACAAAAGAAAAGATAGGGAAGTACGAGTCCGTGAGGGTCAGTGTGGTCCGTGGTTAAATCTTTTATTTTAAAATCACCTCTGTTCTGCCGAAGCCCCCGAGTTCGGGGCGGGAAAAATAGTAATCCGCAACGGCGCTTTCATTCCGAAGATAATCGTGGACACCTTTCTGAAGTATCCCCTCCCCTTTTCCGTGAATTACCGTGAATTCGTGGAGGCCGCCGAGGACTGCGGCATCGATCTGACGGCGTAACGCGTCCATTGCTTCTTCAAAGCGCATACCCCGAAGGCTCAGCTCAAGTCTTGCGGATGGAGAAGCGGCCAGATCCGCCGCGCTGATCAGGGGTTTCCGTTCTTCCGCGGAGGGACGAACCGGAACAAGATCCTTTTCGCTCATGCTCATTTTAAGGGAACCGATTTCCACAATCCACGAAGCGCCGCCTGCGGTATCACCGGCCTTTTTGTCCGGCCGGATAATGCGGCCCCGGCGCTTGTGTTCCCCGGCGAGTACTTCTGTTCCCGGCGCAAGGATTAGCAACGCTTCTCCGGCGCTTGATCCGCTGCGGCCTTTTCCGCCCGATTTTCCGCCGACAGTATTTCTGCGGGTTCCTTCACCGGCGGCCTCTGCGGCCGCTGTCTCAATACGGCGGCGTTCACCGTCAATGTCCTGCTGTTCCGCTTCCAGAACCGCGTCTTCCGCATTCACGGCGGCTTCCAGGTCCCGCAGGAAATCTTTTACTTTAACCGTCTTTTCCCGGCTCAGTTCCCCTTCCCGCACTTCCCGGACCAAATTCTCCAAAGTCTTTCTGCTTTCCGAAAGCAGCGCATGGAGCCGCCCCATGCCGCCGGCCTTTATCTCCGCTTCCTTCTGCCGGAGCCGCAGTTCTTTCAGGTCCGCCTTGCGCCGATCCTCCCGGAGCTTGAGTTCCTCTTCCCGGGCGCTTTCGGTAGCGGCGTTGAGTTCCTGATGCTTTTCCTTGAGCCCCGTGATAAGGGCCGACACATCGGAACGTTCCTCCGCAATGTAGGATCGCGCCCGGCTGATAATGTCCGCGGAAAGGCCGTTGCGGGCGGCGATATCCACCGCCCGGCTTTCACCGGGAACACCCATGAGGATGCGGTAGGTCGGCGAAAGGGTGCGGCCGTCAAATTCCATGGAGGCGTTTTCAACTCCCTCATGGGTGTAGCCGTAATTTTTCAGGACCCCGTGGTGGGTGGTGGCAATGAGCCATGCCTGTTTTTCGATCAGATGATCCAGGATTGCCATGGCAATGGCGCTCCCCTCTTCGGGGTCCGTGCCGGACCCGAGTTCGTCAAGGAGCACGAGAGAATTACTGCCGGCCTTTGCGGCGATGTCCGCAATATTGGTCATATGTGCGGAAAAGGTTGAAAGGGACTGACTGATTGACTGCTCATCCCCGATATCCGCGTAAACACCGTCGAACACCGGCAGCGCCGTTCCTTCGGCGGCGGGCAGGGCGAGGCCGCACTGGTTCATCAGGGCAAAGAGCCCCGTTGTTTTAAGGGCCACGGTCTTGCCCCCCGTGTTCGGCCCGGTGACGATCACCGTGCGGATACCGGGGGCCATGGTGATATCAATGGGCACCGCGGATGAGCCCAGCAGGGGATGCCGGGCCTGCTTTAAAATCAGGGACGGAACTCCGTCAACAGCATTACTGTCGGCGGCAAAGTGCCCCCTTATCTCAAAGGAGTACCGGGCCTTTGCCCGCAGACACTCAAGGCGCAGTATTCCTGCGTGAAAAGCGGCAAGGCTTTCCCGGTGTTCCGCGATACGGCCGGTCATCTCACGGAGGACCCGGTGTATTTCGGCGTCGAGCCTGCGCTGTTCAATAAGGATGTCGTTGTTCTTTTCTACCGATTCCTCAAGTTCGATAAACAGGGTCTGTCCGGTGGCGGAAACCTCGTGGACAATGCCCTTGATGCGGCCCCGGTAATTGGCCTTTACCGCAAGCACCGTGCGGCCGTCCCGCTGGGAGGGCACCGTTGACTGAAGCATCCGCCGGGTCTCTTCGTTTCCGGTATACCGGGAAACAGAGGCTTCCAAATCCGCGCTTAAACTCTGAATCCGCCGCCTTATGGCCCGGAATTCAGGTAGGTCCCGCAGATTGCCGTCCTTTTCCAGTACCCGGAACACCTCCGCCGCAACAGCGGAACAATCGGGAATCTCCTGTAGTAACAGTGTTCCTTTTGAGAGCCACTCAACAAGATTCGCCCCCCGCTGAACAAAAAGGCCGATCGCGTAGGCTTCTTCCAGTTCAAGGCTGGTCCCTTCCACATTGAGTTTGGGAAGCAGGAAACCTATGCCGGGGATGCCCTCCCGCTTTTCCCCGTCAGCGGCGTTGATCCGGTCAAGCACAACGGAAACCTGGGCCTTTAGTTCTGCTACGGCAGCAGGATCAGTGAGGGGCTTTTCTTCAAGGATGATGGCCGCCGCTTCTTCGCTCATGGAACAGCGGGCAGTGCGGCTGATAATCTCCTGATACTCAAGGAGCCTGAAAGTCCGTTCGTTCATTTTTGAATTGTGGGTCAAATTGGGCCTTTTTTCAAGGCTTCCCGGACCGCAATGCTCATGTTAAAAAAACCACAGACCACGCCGACCCTCACAGACAAAAGGAAAAGAATTCAAAATAAGAGTCTGTGCTGTCCGTGAGGTCAGTGGTTAAATTCTTCTTAAGTATACGCATATGATGACAGACACCTTTTTTCTAAGCCTCGAATCAGTCAGCATAGTTTTTCCCCAATAGTTCATCCTGTATGCGGAGGAAACTTTCGTAGCGATCCTCGTGGATGACCCCGGCGGCCACGGCCTCCATGATCTTGCAGCCCGGTTCGGTCCGGTGCGAACAGGAAAGCCCGTAGGTACACTTGCCCGCCAATGGGGCAAATTCCCGCATGTGGAAGATCAGGTCCGCAGACCCCACCCCGTCGGGAACAAAGCGGCGGATTCCCGGCGTATCGATCAAAAAAGTTCCATCAGAAATTTCCACCATGCTTGCCTGTGTAGTAGTATGATTGCCCCGATCGTATTTTTCGTTGAGGGCCCCCACCCGGATATTCGAGTCCGGGATCAGTGCATTGATGATACTTGACTTGCCAACTCCGGACTGCCCCACCAGTACAGAAAAACGGCCCTGAATCAGGCGCCGCAGTTTTGCCATGCCTTCGCCGGTTTTGGCGGAAACGCAGAGCGCCTGATACCCGATGCGGCGGAAATCCTCAAGCCGTTCTTCCACATCAAGGGCCTCAGCTTCTTCATCAATTAAATCATATTTGTTGCAGAGGATCACGGGCGGTATTCCGGCGGCGTCCGCCTGGAGAAGGACCCGGTCAAGGAAACGCGGCCTGAACGGAGGTGACGCGGGGGTGGTGACGCAGAGCACCAGATCCGCGTTGGCCGCAAGGATCTGGGAAGCGGTTGAATGAACCGCCCCCAGCCCCTTGGGGTTTTTCCGGGTAAACACATTCCGCCTTTTCTCAAAGTCCAGGATCATCCCCGTTCCGGGATGGGCCGGATCGGTCTCAATAATCACCCAGTCCCCCGGCGCCAGGGGATTGTAGTATCCCTCCGTACCTTTAAGAATTTTCCCCTTGATGCGGCATTCAATATTGGCGGCATCAATTCTCACGGTGAAAATATTCCAGGAGCTCCTGATAACCATGCCCCTCATGTTTGATCCCCAAATGAAGAGAGGCTGAAGCCCAGATCATCCACCCAGAATTTCCAGGATGATTCCGGCGTCCCGCCGGTGACGAGAAAACGGTTTGCCCGATCCGCGGCATTAAGGCCGGCCGAATCCACGGCGCGCAGCCTGTTGCCATCCTCATCTAAAATAGATTCAATGCGCCGGGAAACGCCCTCAACGGAATCGTATATGTTGATGCCGGGAGCCGCTTCCCGGCGGAACTCGTCAAGGAGAAAAAGAAAATGGGTGCAGCCCAGCACCACGGCGTCAACACCGGCGGCGCGGAACCGATCCAGATATGAACGAACCATTTTTAGTTTTTCCGCTTCGCCGGCAAGGGTATAACGGTACTCGATAAACTCAACAAGTTCCGGCGCGGCAATGCCGTGCAAAACGCAATGCGGCCCGTATTTGGCGGCAAGTTCCGCGATATAGGGGTCCTCGATGGTCCGCGCGGTGCCCAGCACTCCCACCCTGCCCTTTTGCGATTCGGTCACCGCGGGCTTTACCGCCGGGACGGTCCCCACAAAGGGAAGCTCCGGGAAAAATGAGCGGAGCGCGGAAATGGTGGAAACCGTAGCGGTATTGCAGGCAACCACGGCGATTTTGGGATCAAAACGGGCAATCGTTTTTTCGATGAGGGATTGAAGGATGAGGATGAGTTCTTCGCGGCTCCGTTTTCCGTAGGGAAAGTTGGCCCGGTCCGCAAGGTAGATGATTTTCTCGCCGCTATTGCGCTTAAGGAAATGACGGCAATAGGGAATGCCGCCGACCCCGGAATCCAGAAAAAGTATGGGCCGCGTTTTCATAATCATTTGAAAAGATCGTCAAAGGCGGACTTTGCCGATGCAGCCCTGGCTTGATCTTTTTTTTGTCCCGTTGTTACAGAACGGTATTTTGGATTAAGGGAAAACCAGTCGCAGAAATTGGCGGTTTCCTTTTCAACAGGGGGCTCGGCGGAGGATTCCCCGCAGTCCCCACGGGAACCGGGAAGATAGAAGCGGCAGTTCCTGCATGAACGGAGATCCTTCCCGCATTCATCGCAGCGAAGGGAACGGCCCAGAGGTTCTTCAATAATTACAGGCGATCCGCAGTACCAGCACATAGTTTATTCTAACCTGAATTTCATATTTGACCAAGGGGGAATTTTGGAGTATAACGGTAATATGTTTACCATAAGCCCATGCGCCGCAGGCTGCGGACGGCCCGCCATTACCGGTTCCACTACCTGCTCCATCCATGCGGCGAATCCCGCCTTTGAGGCAAACCGGATCGCCGATTATATTGCCCAAAGGGAGAGCATCAAAAATCTTAACGCCCAGGGCCTGCATTTTGAGGGGATGGACTTTTCACACCGCATATTTTACGGGTGCAGTTTCAGCGGCGCTTCCTTTTCCATGTGCGTTTTTACCAAGTCCCAAATACGGATGTGTTTTTTTGATTCGGCTGTTTTTAACAACTGCGACTTTTCGGAATCAAGCATTGAATTTGTAAGTTTCGGGGGCACTACCCTGCGGAACTGCACCTTTGAAGGCTCGGAACTGGTGCAGATCAATTACGGCGGAAGCGTCATCAGCGAGACCACCTTCAACAATTCCAACCTCTACAACAGCCGCTTTATCAACGCCGATATTGAACATTCGGACTTTATCGACTGTAACCTGAAACGGGTCTATTTTATCAGGACCAGGCGGGAAGGGGTTTCCTTCAAATCATCCAACACCGCGGAAGCGGTATTTGAAATGGGGGAATGAGTGAAACTCTATTTTCATTACTGCCGTTACGGTTTCAGCAACTGCTATGTGTTGGGAACCGATCCCGCCGATGATCCTGCGGCGCCTCCTGATGCGGCGCTTCAAGAAGCGGCGCCTCAAGAGGCGATCATTATCGATCCCGGCGCCATGGATGAGGCGATACTTAAATCCATCGAAAACAATAACTATAAGCTGCGGGGGGTGCTTATCACCCATGATCACCTGAACCATGTCCACGGGCTGCGGACATTGGAACGGATATACAACACGGATATTTACGCGGTGAATGCGGTGATCCGGGAGCACCGGACAAAGCGGGTGCGTGACGGGGACACCGTTAGTATCGGGCCCTTTAAGATCAAGGTGATGTCCGTGCCCGGCCATTCATCGGATTCCGCAATATTCAGGATCGATCACCTGCTCTTTACTGGGGACGCCCTGAGCGCGGGGCTTGTGGGCAGCGCCCCCAGCAGCTACGGCGCGGCGGTGCAGATGGC
>BOAU01000100.1 GCA_026002025.1 Spirochaetia bacterium
TTGTGTTAAAAATGGTCCCCCCCCCCCCCCCCCCGTTTTCTTCAGAAAAAACCGATTCCACCCGGCGATCCGCGCCTCGCGGAAAGAGGCGGCCAGCATGAGAAAATTTTCAGCATTGCCGCTTACCGCCGCCGTTATTCCCGGATCCCGGAACCGGGCCGCAAGAGAAGAACCGTCCCCATGCAGAAGAACCAACAGGCTAAATTCATTCTGTAACAGGCGATAACAATCTGGATCATCCAAAAATACCTCCAGGCGTTTGGAGGCTTCATGGGAGGATAAAATAAAAAGCACAAAACAGGCCGGCATCTTCTGAGTCAGGACAAGAGGGGAAAAATCCCGGGGTATTTTTCCCTCCGTGATAAATTTCCGGACTGTTTTTTCCACAAGATTTTTCCTGGTTTTTTCCGCTTCCCTGACAGCGCCGGAAACGGCGGCCAGTAATTCATTCTTGTCTACCGGCTTGAGAATATAGGAATCAGCCTGATAGACAAGGGCCTTCCGGGCGTATTCAAAATCGTCATACCCGCTTAAAACAATAATTTCCGGGCAATTGTCGGGCATTTTTTCCCTGAGGGCGGCCATTAAGGCTATTCCGTCCATCCGCGGCATACGTATATCGGTAACAAGAACAGCGGGATTTTCCTTTATGGCAAGTTCCAGAGCTTCAATGCCGTTTTTTGCTTCCAGAAAAGTCAGGCCGGGAATAGATTCGGAAAGGATCTTCCGTATCCCCGCGCGAATATTTTTTTCATCATCAACAATCAGTACAGCAGGCATTATTAATCTCCTGCCTGTTTCAGGGGAACCGGAACGCGGACAACTGTTCCCTGCCCCTGAATACTGCTTATGTCCAGTTTCCATCCCGACCCATAAAATACGGTAAGCCGTTCCTGAATGTTCCGCAGCCCAATATGTCCCGGAGCGTCTTCTTCAATGCCGCTGTTTATCTTTTCTTTTATTTTCTCGAGCAATTCTCCGGGAATCCCCGGCCCGTAATCCTTTACGCTTATCAGTAAAATGCCCTTTTGGCGTTCTGTTTCGGCGTATATATCAATTTGGGCATTTTCTCCCGAAGGTTCTATAACATGATGAAAAACATTTTCTATCAAAGGCTGAATAAGCATTTTCGGAATCTTGAGATCCATGCAGTCTTTTTCAATATAATCGTTGACGGTGATGGCATAGTCATTCCTTACATTGAGAAGATCAATATAAGAATGTATATAAGCAAGTTCTTCCCTGAGCGGAACTACCCGCTGCCTTATTCTTAAACAATACCGGAGCATTTTCCCCAACAGGGTGATGCTGTGTACAATGTCATGGGCATTACGCAGTTCCGCCTGCATCTTCACCGTTTCCAGTACATTATAGAGGAAGTGAACATTTATCTGGTTCTGCATTGCCCGTATTTCCGTTTCAGCCACAAGCTGCTGTTCTTTGGTTATGATTGAATCAAGATTCCGGATACGTCCAACCATTTCGGTAAAAACCCGGGCCATCTCGGCGACCTCATCATTTCCTTCAACGCCCAAAGTAATATCCATATTCCCGTGCTGGAGTTTTCTCATCCCATCGGTGATAAGGTAGATACGGTTCGTCAGTCTGCCGGTGGCAAAACGGATAATAAGAAAAAGAAGCGCCGTAGAAGTTATTATGCCGAAAGCGGCAAGAAGCCTGAAATAACCAATGCTCTGCAGGGTTGTCTCCGCAAGGCAGTCATGAATCAGAAACAGATCGGAACCGGGAACCGCGCGCCAGAGGAACAGATGTTCGATGCGGTTTTCCCTGACGCTGATCATACCTTCATCACCGGAACCTCCGGATCGGATCCCGGCGCGGATACTTTTCTCCAGAAAAGCTGAAAGGACATTCCCCTTGCCGGCCATAACCGCATCCTTAGTCAAAACAAAATCCGCCGGCAAAGGATCGCCGTATGAATCACTGCTATTTATAGAGGGGAAAAAATCGGCCATGGAGATAAGAATTTGTACGGAACCGATATGTCTGTTGCTGATCAAAAATTCATCGGAATATGAAACCACCGGCAGTATATCCATCTTCAACGTAGTTTTCAGGGCCGTATGAAAATCGTAGCTCCATCCATCGCCGGAACCGGAAAGAACACTCCTCTCTTCCCGGTAAAATATAGGCCAGCGTTCGGGGATGTTTTCATCGGCGATAAAAATTCTGATTCCGTAAAGCATGGGGAAACTTAACTGAAGCCGTTCCAGCTCATTAGCTATGGTACGGGTTTGATATATAACCGAAATCCTGTCTTTTTTGTCAGTAAAAAGAAAAAGATCGGCCATGGCGGGATTTACCGAAATGGTATTTCTCACCTTTTTGACAACCTCGATACAGTCAAGGACATGTCTGGTATCCGCTTCCAGGTTTCTCCGCTCCTTTTCTATAACCCTGTTGTATTCAATCTTCCTGAATATTTCGGTGGCGATAAAGATCATCAGACCCAGCGGGATTGACACTATAATGGTATAAATCAATACCAGCCGCCGGGAAAATACCATTCCCCTTGTAATTTGTCCCTCCTGATCTCCTACAGCTTCTCAATCTGTTGAGCCGTTAATCCCGTATAGGTAACTATCTGGTCAATGGTGTCCTTTAGGCTATGCGCTATTTTCCACTGCTGCCGGTCATCTTCCAGACTTTCAAGAAATGATAATACTTCTTCCACTCCTTAAACCCCTCCCAAGGTCTTATGCAAAAGTATATCACTTCTCTTTCATGCGTTTGTCGTGTTGTAGACCAGTTCTCTTGAAGTCGTGATGATTCTTCTTCAATATATTGATTGGGGCCACAAAGAAACTGCGTTGGATGTTCCTATTTCCCCGCGAGGCGCTTGGTCGCCTGGGCTTGCAGGCTGTCCGGTGGCAGTTCCATAATTTCGATGGCGTTGCCGTCAGGATCGTGGGTCCAGCACTGGATGCACTTGGACTTGCCCAGTTTAAGCTCCGTGTCGATGGGCGCGCCCCTGGCGCGGATCTCTTCCAGAAACTTTGCGGCGTTATCCACCTGGTAGCAGATATGGGCGTGGCCGATTGTCCTCGGCTCTTTTTGGGCGCCCTCGACTCCGTCCGCAAAAATTTCCAGAAACTGATTCGGCGCAATATAGAGATAGATGGTCCCTGGCCCGCTGTTGTCTTCCTTCATCATGCGGAAGGCTTCCTTTAATCCCAGCACGTTCTGATAGAAAGCCGCCGTCACTTCAACATCCTTCGCCCAAATGGCGCTGTGTCCAATTCCCGTAATCATGATGTCTCCTTGTTATTTCGCCGTAACGTTGATCGCCTGCATCTGGGCCTTTACCGAAAGTTCAGCCGCCTTAAAACAGTGTTCCTGCGTCATGGCGTTTTCCGTGCGGTTAAGGCAGTCCAGGATGAGCTGGCCGAAGTAGGGGTAGCCCACCTTGCCGGACACGTTGTAATAGGTTTCCCCTTTCTGATTGGCCAGGAACAGATGCCCGCCGCCTGAATCTTTGATGCCAACGTTCACGTATTTGCGCTGTTCAATATAACCTTCGGTTCCCAGGATGAAGGAGCGGCCGTCCCCCCAGGTCTGGAGACCGTCGGGGGTGAACCAGTCCACCCGGAAATACTGGGTTGCGCCATTGTCCCCGAGGAGGGTGGCATCGCCGAAGTCGTCCAGTTCAGGATAGTCGGGATGATTGTAGTTGCCGATCTTGCTGCTGAGCACCGTGGCGTCCTTTACACCGGCGTAGAACAGGAACTGCTCAATCTGATGGCTGCCGATGTCGCAGAGGATGCCGCCGTATTGGGCCTTCTTGTAAAACCAGTCCGGCCGGGATGAGGGCGCGCCCACGCGGTGGGGCCCCATACCCAGTACCTGGATCACCCTGCCGATGGCGCCCTGGGCGATAAGTTCCCCCGCAAAGACGGCGCTTTCCACGTGGAGCCGCTCGCTGTAGTAGCACATGTACTTTTTGCTTGTTTCCTTTACCTTGGCCTTTGCCGCTTCAAGTTGGGTCAGGGATGTAAGGGGGGCCTTGTCGGTAAAGTAATCCTTCCCCGCGGACATGGCCCGCAGACCCAGGGCGCAGCGCTCGGAGGTGATCGCCGCCCCGGCCACGAGCTTCACTTCCGGGTCATTCAAAATTTCGTCTTCACTGCGGGCCGCCTTGACGCCGGGGAATTTCGCGCAGAAGGCTTCCACCTTTTTGGGGTCCGGGTCATAGACGCTTTTGAGAACAGCCCCGGCCTCGGTAAGGCCGTTGCACATGCCGTAAATATGCCCATGATCCAGGGCAATGGCCGCAAAGGTAAACTCACCCTTTTTAACCACCGCATTCGGTTTGCCCTTGGGCGCGTAATTCATTCCATCAGAGGCGTTTGCCATATCATCGCTCCTTGTTATTTCTTTTTATAATCGCTGCCCACGGTTATGTCACCGGAGAATTCCTGCACCGAGGCGGATTTCTGGTAGAAATGGGGCACATTTGCCATAATCCCCTGGACGGTGTAGAAGGGATCGTCCTTTTTAAGGGGGAGATCGATGGTCTTTCCTTCGGAACCGGCCTTGAAGATGGCGGTGATCAGCTCAATGGTCAGCCGACCGTCTTCTCCCTTGATAAGGAAGTCACTGTTGGTTTCTACGGCCTTCATCACATTATCGATCTGCCCGGTATGGCCGCTGTAGGGGAGATGGGGCAGGGCTTCGTAGTAGTCGGTAAGTTCCTTTTCAAGCTCCGTGTTCTCAATGGGGAAGCCGTTGGGCCTGGGGGTGGAGGCGTAGACCTTCCAGGGCGCGGAGATCCGGGCCTTTTCCCCCTGAAAGATAACCTGCTGTTCCTCGCCGTGGTGTATGACGGAACTGGTAACCTGGGCTAATGCGCCCTTTGCGCAGGCCCCGCCGCCGTACTGCATCACCGCCACGGAGATGTCCTCCACCTCGGCGTTGTCGTGGGCGGCGTTGCTGATCATGGCGCTTACCTTTGAGGGCCGGCCCAGCATCCACCCCAGCATGTCGATGTGGTGCACCGCATGGTTCAGGGTACAGCCGCCCCCTTCCTTTTCCCAGGTGCCCCGCCACCAGAGATCGTAGTAGGAATGGCCCCGCCACCAGAATGAATCGATCTGGGCATGGACCACCTTGCCGATTTTGCCGCTGTCCAGGGTCTTTTTAAGGTTCGTAATGGGGTCCCGGAACCGGTTCTGGGCAATGGGGGAAAAAATCTTGCCGCTTTCCTTTGCGGCCTTGATCATGGCATCGCATTCCTCCAGGGAAGCGGCCATGGGCTTTTCAACGATGACGTTCTTGCCCGCCTTAAGGAAATCAATGGCGATTTCCGCGTGAACATAGGGCGGGGTACAGATGCTTACAAGATCAATAGAAGGATCATCCAGAATATCCTTGTGGGATGAAAACACCTTTGCGTTGACGAGCTTATTCTCCTGCTTTTTCTGCTCCGCCTTTTCGGGGTATATATCGACCAGGTGGGTGATGGCGCACCGCTCTGGGAAAGCAAGATAGGCTTCCAAATGCATGCGGGAAATATTTCCGGTTCCGATAATCGCAATGTTTAACATGATTTCTCCTTTAAAGACATACTACCATACAATGAATGGGGGCGTCAATGAAGCGCTAAATCGATCCACCATCCATGCGAGTGCCCTATATAGCATATGAAAATATCACTTAAGTCTCCCTTATCATGGGGAGCCATCAGGCGTCAGGCACGGGAGTATGCCGCTGCAGGCAAAATCCTGGATGTAATGTCGGACATCGTGTTTAAAATCCTCTTTACCGCCGATGACGAGGATTCACGGGAAGCCCTGCGGCTTCTCCTTTCGGACTGTACCCACCGCGCTATCAAGAACGTGCAGGTACAGAATAATGAAATCCTTCCCGAGTATTTGACCGGGAAGACCGTCCGGCTGGACATACACGCCGCCTTCAATAATGGGGAACAGGCGGATCTGGAGATTCAAGTAAAAAAGACTGATGACGATCTCAAGGCACGGGCTTTGCTCTTGGGGGCAAAACTCCTTGCGGGTCAGATGAAACGGGGCGGGAAATATGAAGAGGCCAAACGGGTGTATCAGATCTTTTTCCTCAACTGTGAGTTATTCCCCGAAAGTGATAAGGTGCCCCGGCGCTACTTCACCATGGAGGAGAGAGAGCACGACAAATTATCCAACGGCCTTGAAATCATCCTGTATGAAATGCCGAAGCTGGAAAAGATGGTACAAAAATACTTTGAGGGGACAG
>BOAU01000101.1 GCA_026002025.1 Spirochaetia bacterium
GGCCTCAAAGCGGAAGAAGGCCGCCCGGAGGGTGTCCCCTTCGGCGGGGGGGGAAGGTCTTGCCGGGGTGCAGCTTTCGTAAACCCTCCCAGGGCAGGGCGATCTCCACGGTCCAGCCGCGATCCAGGCTTTTCCCGTCATTGATGGCGCCGTCCACCTTCACCGCGGTCTTGAGGCCGGGGAAGTCCCAGTCCATAAAGGCCCAGCGCTTGCCCCGTGGGTGTTTGCCGTAGCGGGTTGGGTCCTGGAAGCCTGAGAGGACGTCGATATCGTGGGTATAGAGATCGAATTCCGGCGTATCAAAGCGGCTGCCCCGTTTTAAGGCGTCCTGGTAGACGAAAAAGACCTCGTACACCGTGTTCAGGGCGTTGATTTCAAGCTCGTAGTAGCAGTTTTCCCCGTCCAGAAAGAGTTCCACGTCATTATCGAACCAGACAAAGGAGTCCCGTTTGGTTTGGCCGGCCCGCACCGTTGGTTCTTCCAGCCAGTAGGCTGCATAGAGGTACTTGTCATCCCAAAGGCTGGCCATCCGGGTGTCGAAAAAGGCGGGTTCCCCACTCACCATGTCCACAAAACGCCGGGATTTCGGCGCTCCCTGCCATTCGGCCTTGGTCAAATCGCCGTCAATGGTCAGGGGGCCGCTTATCCTGTTACTCGTATAATGGACGATCCGGTCTTCGGGAATAAATCTGTCTGAACTCATACAAACTCCTCTGTACTTGACTGGGGAATTGTATCTATAATAGCGATATATGTTCAAGCAACGAAGGAGAAAACTATGAAAAGAGTGTTTTTAGTGACGGCCCTGACGGCGATCATGCTGCCCATGGTCTTTGTGGCATGCCGGGAAAAAACGGGCGGGCAAAAGGCGTCAGGCGGCGCAGATGGGAACGTGACCCTTACGGCCTACATGCAGATCGATCCGGTGGATCCCCAGTATACCTACTGGCAGCCCACCCTGGACGCGTTCTACGCGAAGTACCCCAACATCAAGATTGAGTTTGAGTACGTGAGCGGTGAGCCCTTCCACCAGAAGTTCCAGGCCATGGCGGCCAGCGGGGACATTCCGGATCTGTTTACCCTGTACCCCAGTCCCCGTTCCGGCTACGTTATCAACCGGGGCATGGTAAAGGACCTGCGGCCCTATCTGACCGATGAGATCAAATCCCATTATCCCGCTTCCATTTGGGATGCCCAGGGAAAGAACGGGGAAGTGTACATCATTTCCCCCAACATGGCGATCGGTACGATTGTCTATGTGAATACCAAACTCCAGAAAGAGCTGGGGCTGAGTAACCCCAGGACCCTTGATGAGCTGATCGCCCAGGGTCAGGCGATCCGGGCCGCGGGGAAGACGCCCCTGATGTTCGGTAACCAGGGGGTCTGGCAGGCCCAGTCCCTGCTCCTCTCCTGCCTTGTGGAACGGACCGGCGGCAAGGAATGGTTTGACCGGGCCCGCGCAGGGACGGCGAAATTCACCGACAAGCCCTTTGTAGACGCCCTGGCGGTGATTAAGCAACTGGTGGATACCCAGACCTTCCCGGCCGGGGTGAACCAGATAGACGGCCTTGGCGCCCGCAACGCCTTTATCCAGGGTAACGCGGTGTACCTGCTCGCCGCCGGCTGGAGCATCGGCGGGGTTAAGGAAGCGGCCCCTGCGGCGGACTATGCCCAGTACGAGATCATCCCCTTCCCGGCGCTGCCCAATGAAGCGGCCCCCAATTCCAACGCCGTTTCCCTTGGGGAAGCCCTGGCCATAAACAACAAACTCACCGGGGCAAAGGCCGATGCCGCCTTTGCGTTTATCAGCTTTATCTATGGTGAAGTCGGTTCCGACCTCTTTATGAAGACCGGCAACCTCCCCACCTATAAGCTGGACTATTCCAAGTACCCCAGCGACAGCGTGAATCAGAATTACATCGACCGGATCACCACCCAGACCATGGGTTATATTATTGACGGTGTGATGGACGGCGAAGGCTGTGACAGCATCCTTAACCCCGGCATACAGGCGGTAATGCTCGGCACCAAGACCCCTGCCGGACTTGCCGCGGAATACGAAGCCTGGGTTGCGGCCAACGATTCCAACCGGAAGAAGTAGCCGGGCAAGAAATTTACCACGAACCGCACGAACGGCACGAACAAAAACATGGAAATGGAAACAGCAAGTTCGTGTAGTTTGTGTGGTTCGTGGTTAAAATGTTTCGGATAATTGCTGGGGGTTTCGTTCGATGTATTACCGGCTTTCAAAAAAAGTAAGCTACTTAAGTTTTCTGCTGCCCGCGTTTCTCATCTATATTACCATCATGATCTTCCCCATCCTGTTCAGCGTGTTCCTGGGCTTTAATGAATGGAAGGGCTATGGTGAGATGAAGTTTGTGGGACTGGCAAACTACATGCGGATGTTTGGGGATGAGGTTTTCCGCATGGGCCTGCGCAACAACATCATGATTGTCCTTGTCTCCGTGTTCGGCCAGATTCCCCTGGGGCTCCTTCTGGCCTATATGCTGTACCGCAAGATGGTAAAGAAGGCGGACTTTTTCGAGGTCCTCATCTTCCTGCCGATTACGATTTCTTCGGTAATCATCGCCCAGCTGTGGAACCGTATCTTTTCCCCGGTGGGGATTCTCACCGCCATCATCAGGATGGCCAGCGGAAACCCCGATTACATCATGACCATGGCGGAAAACAAGTACCTCGCCATTGTTCCGATCATGCTGGTACTGCTTTGGCAGCATACGAGCCTCTATATGGTTATCTTTCTTGCCAATTTACAGCGTATCCCCAATTCCCTTATTGAGGCGGCCCAGCTTGAGGGCGCAGGGGAAGGTATTATTTTTCTGCGGGTTATTACCCCCATGATGGGTTATGTTATCTTTATCAATTCTGTTCTGGCAATTTCCGGGAGCTTTAAGAGTTTCGATTTGATATATTCCATGACCGCCGGCGGGCCCGCCCACTATACCGAGGTTATCGCCGTTTATATGTACAACACAACTTTTGTGCATCAAAACTACGGATACGGCAGCGCCCTGTCGATCATTATCATCCTGTTTATCGTGGTGTCCCTGGGCATTATCCGGGCAGTGTCGAAACTATTCAAGCTGGCCTAGGGAGGACATATGCAGGCAGTATCTCTCGCACAACGGACATCCCTTCCCTGGCGCATGAGCGCATATTTTTTGATGTTTCTTTTTGCGGTGCTCACGGTGTTCCCCCTGCTCTGGCTGGGCTATTCCTCATTAAAGCCCCATGCGGAAATCGTGATGCATCCCCTGGCACTGCCGGAAAACCCCTCCTTCAATAATTTTGTCCGGGCATGGAGCATTGGGGGCCTCGGGGCGGCACTGGCAAACAGCGGCATCTATACCATCGTGTCTACGGTTGCATCCCTGTTCCTGGCCCTGGCCGCCGCCTTTGCCCTGACCAAGTTCCCCTACAAAAAAAGCAATTCTTTCTTTACCGGCGCATTTGCCATGGGGCTGATGCTCACGGTACACGCGGTGATTATCCCCCTGTTTCTGGTGGAAGTGAAGCTGGGAATTGTCAACCGCCGCATCGGGGTTATCCTGCCCTATATCGCCTTTTCTCTCCCCATGTCGATTATGATAGCGATTTCGTATATACGGGGTATTCCTGACGCGATTATCGAGTCCGCGGAAATTGACGGCGCCAAATACCGCTATATCTTTTGGCGTATGATAGTGCCCCTGTCAACCCCGGTGATCGCCACCATGGTGATCCTCTCCTTCCTGTCCCACT
The DNA here is from genome assembly GCA_026002025.1 of Spirochaetia bacterium. The sequence goes on from BOAU01000101.1 coordinate 3,763, forward strand.
GGAATGAGTTTTTGTTTGTCTTTATCTTCACCACCAAGGCTGCTCTCAAAAGCCTCCCCGTGGCGATTACCCAGTTCGCGGGGAGGACCAATACCGAGTACGGCCTGCAGTACGCATCCCTGGTAATTGGAATTCTGCCCATGATCATTTTCTATTTCTTCTTCCACGCCCAGCTTATCAAGGGCTTTGGGGAAGGGGCCTTAAAAGAATAAAGGAGCGAAATATGCGTATATTAGTCGGCGGTATGGGGCACGAATCCAATACCCTGAATCCCATTATTACCGGGGAAAATGACTTTGTAATCACAAGAGGGCAGGAACTGTTGAATCCCAACTGGTCCACCTGGTCTTCTGCCGCCGGGATCATTGCAACCCTGAAAGCGGCGGGCTGCGAAATCCTACCGGTCCTGCAGGCCCGGGCCGTACCCAACGGGGTGGTATCCGCTTCATTTTATCAGAAGACCAAGGCTGAATTTTTGCAGCGTGTCCGGGATGCCCTTGCAGAAGGCTCCATCGACGGGGTCTGCCTTTCCCTCCACGGTTCCATGAAGGTTGAAAACCTGGGCTGTGCCGAGGGGGACCTGGTAGGCGCTATCCGGGATATCCTGCCGGAGATACCCTTTACCGCCGCTCTGGACATGCACGGCACCATTACCCCGGAACTCCTGCGGGTCGTCAACGGCTTCGCCGCTTACAAGACAGCGCCCCACATCGACTGCGCGGAAACCGGGGCTCTTGCCGCCGGGATGCTGCTTGAGGCACTCAAAACCGGCAAGCGGCTCTACACCGCGTACCGGCGTGTGCCCATGCTTATTGCCGGTGAAAAGTCCGAGTCCGAGGCGGAACCCATGCGTTCCCTCATCGAAGCCTGTTGTCAGGCGGAAAAGCGGCCCGGTATACAGGTGGCCTCTTTTCTTCTCGGCTTCCCTTGGGCGGACAATGAACATAACGCCGTTTCCGCACTGGTCACCAGCCTTACGGATCTTGGCCCGGCTGCTTCTGCCGGTGCGGCCGATCCCGCCATCGATGCCGCAGAGAGCGCCGCGGAAGAACTGGCCGCCGCTTTCTGGCAGCGCCGTAAGGACTTCGTGTTCCGCAGCGAGTACTATGATTCCGAAGGGGCCATGAAGGCCGCCTATCAGGCGGTGCTGGAGAAAAAGGAAGGTCCCGTATTCGTCTCCGATTCCGGGGACAACCCCACCGCGGGAGCCGCCGGGGACGCTACGGATCTGCTGGAAAAGATCATCGCAACCATGGACACCGTAGATAAACTCCTCACGCCGCTATTATACAGCGGCTTCTACGATGCCCCTGCCGTTGCCGCCTGTATCAAGGCGGGAGTGGGCGCCACCATCGACACCGCTTTAGGGGGCAACTGGGACACGGTGAACGGCAAAAAGATCCCCCTCCGCCTTGAGGTACTCAGGATCGTCCGGGATTTTGGTCCCTATAAGTCGGACCTGGTTTTCGCGGCCCACCGGAACATCCGCTTCACCATCACATCCAAACACATTGGCTTTGGGGACGAGGAACTCCTCCCCGCTTTGGGGGTAAACGCCGCCGACTACTGCCTCGTTGTGGTCAAGCTCGGCTACCTGGAACCCTGCTTCCGCAGCATAGCCAAACGGGCTATCATGGCCACCTCCAGGGGCTGCTCCAATGAGGTACTGGAAACCATCCCCTACAAAAAGATCAGGCGGCCCCTGTACCCGCTGGACAAGGATATGGAGTTATAAGCGCCTGCTATATCGCGTCGAACGCCCTTTCCAGCAGCGCCTTATCCGGCTTGGCGGTAAATTGCGACACTACCGGTACCACGATGAAGGGTACGATAATGGCGATAGACGCTGCCAAAGGTGAATTGGACGCCCCCAGGATAAAGAACAGGGCGATTTCCACCGCCAGGCCTGAGATGAGCCCGGCATAGGCCCCGGCCTTGGTAACCTTTTTGGAGTAGAGGCCCAGGATGTAGGGGGCGGCGAAGGAGCCGGACACCGCGCCCCAGCTCAGGGACATGAGGTACACGATGATGCTGATCTGGAACCGGGATATAAAATAGGAAATGATGATAAAAACCGCCGAAAGGAAGCGCATCATGGCCACGGAAGTGTCCTTGCCGTTTTTGGTTTCCAGTTTGACCGGGGCAAGGTCGATGACCACCGATGAGGATGACACCAGCACCAGTGACGACAGGGTGGACATTGACGCGGAAAGTACCAGCAGCATGATCAGGGCCAGAAGCACTTGCGGCAGGTGGCCGGTGAGCAGGGTGGGGA
>BOAU01000102.1 GCA_026002025.1 Spirochaetia bacterium
CTCAAATGGTATTCGGGCAAGAAACTGCTTAATCCCGGTAAGTTTTACGCAAATATCGAAAACAATATCAAAAAAGGGGCCCCTACCAAAGCGTTTCTGTGGCCGGAGGATATTACCGAACATGACGGTACGGCTTTCGGCTATATCATGGATCTCAGGCCGACGGAATATAAGGATTTTACCCGCTTTTTGCTGGGTAAAGAAGCCTTTTCAAGCGTTACCGCGATGGTAAACGCCGCCCTGCATATTACCGCGGGCTTTCGTGAACTGCATAACAAGGGCTACAGCTACCAGGACTTGAACGACGGCAACTTTTTTATCAACCCCAAAGACGGCAGTGTGCTGATCTGCGATAACGACAATGTTTCCGAACACGGCAAAAATTCAGGTATAGCCGGTAAAGCGCGGTATATGGCCCCGGAGATCGTGGCGAAGGGTGCAAAGCCCGGCATACATACGGACCGCTTTTCCCTTGGGGTTGTGCTCTTCTTGTTGTGGTGCAGGAACCACCCTCTTGAAGGCAAGTCCGCATGCCCTGTGTGCATGGACGCCAAACATGAAAAAAAGATATACGGCGAAAATCCCGTTTTCATTTTTGACCCGACTGATACATCCAACGCGCCGGTGCCGGGCCTGCATAAGGGGGCGATAAACAACTGGCCTGAGTTGCCTTCTTATGTGCAGGAGGAATTCATCAAGGTGTTCAGCAAAGACCTGCTGATGAATCCGGGGAACCGCGTAATTGAACAGGAATGGCTGCGTCTCTTTATCCGTATGCGGGGCGAAATTTTCAAGTGCCCCTGCGGCGAAGTGTATTTTGCGGACCCGGTAACGCCCAATCCCTGCCCGAAGTGTAAAAAAACAAATCCCTTTCCCCTGTATATCAAAACGGCCCGCTACAATTTGCCCGTGCACGGGCGGACAAAGCTCTTTGCGTGTCACACTGAAAAAGACAGCGAAGATTTTGAAACGGTCACAGGCACTGTCGGCCTTGCCGTTAGCGGCGCGGGAACCGGTTTTATGCTCAAAAACACTTCGCTCAGAAGCTGGACGGTGAGCATTGACGGAAGCGAAAGCCCCCTCGACATCGGAGCGGAGATACCGATCAAGAAAGGCATGAGTATCAATTTTGGCGGCGCGACCGCTGAGGTTTTATAAGGAGAAAAAGATGGCATTAACAGACAAGGTAGAAATTCCCCGCAGAACAATGGTGTTATTCTTTGTGATTGACGCATCGGGGAGCATGGACGGCTCAAAAATCGGCGCGGTAAACTCGGCGATTGACGAAGTTATTCCGGCGCTTAAAGAAGTATCGAACGAAAATGCCGATGCCAAAATTAAGGTAGCGGCTCTGGAGTTTTCCAATGGAGCGCGCTGGCTTACGCCCAGCGGCCCGGTAGAGCTTGATCAGTTCCGCTGGAATTGGGTTCAAGCGGGGGGCGTTACCGATTTCGGCGCGGCGTGCAAGGAACTGAATGATAAACTTTCGACCAAGGGATTTATGAGCGAAGCTACCGGCTCTTTTGCACCGGCGATTTTTTTGCTTTCCGATGGCGACCCCACCGATGACTGGCAGAACGGATTACAGGCGCTTAAACAGAACCACTGGTTCAAAGCGGGGGTAAAAGTTGCCGTGGCGATTGGCGATGACGCGAATAAAGACGTGCTGAAAGAATTTACCGGCTCAATGGAGGCGGTTCTGGAAACCCACAGCGCCGCCATGCTTAAAAAGATGATCAAGTTCGTCAGCGTCCGCGCTTCCCAGGTTGCCAGTAAGAGTTCCAACGTAAGTGACGGGGCCTCCGACATGGGGGATGAGCAGAAACAGGCTGAGGTGAACGCCGCCCTGAACGAATTCACCGCTGACGCCGCAGATGACCAGAGCGACTGGTAAACCGGTACTATTGTGAATAACTACAGGGCATTCTCGGCCACGGTTATAGGCATATCCCATATAAAGCATGATAAAGAGTGCCAGGATTATTCCCTGCGCTATCCCATGGATAAAGAGGCTGCCGTGGCCCTTGCCGTTGTCGCGGACGGCCACGGCGCGGATGAGTGCTTTCGCAGCGCGAAGGGAGCCGAAATCGCGGCAAATTGCGCCGTCAAAGGCATGGCCGATTTTATCCGCGCCATGCAGGAGCGCTTTACACCGCGGTTTCTCCATAAACCCGATCCGCCGTCACGGGAAGAATTTGAAAAACTTCTGCGCAGCAATATAAAGCACATTGTGGCCGGCTGGCACAACGAGGTAGACGAGCACTATACCGCAAACCCCTTTACGCCAAAAGAACTGGAAAGTGCGGGCGACAAATACCGTGAATCCTTTGCGGCAGGGAAGGAATTGTACAAAGCCTATGGCACAACCCTTATTGCCTGCGCCGTAACCGCCAATTACTGGTTTGGCATACACATAGGGGACGGCAGGCTTACCGCGCTCTATAAAGACGGTTCATACGACCAGCCCGTGCCCTGGGATGAACGCTGTTTTTTGAATATTACCACCTCTATTTGTGACGAAGATGCCGCCGAGGGGGCGCGCGTTTATTACTGCCCCAGGACGGAACGGGAAGCGCCCCTTGCGGTGTTTTTGTGCAGCGATGGTATAGACGACAATTACCCGGTGGACGATAACGACAAACATCTATTCAAACTCTACCGCACCATTTTGCAAACCTTTGCCGAAGACGGCTTTGATTCCACCTGCGCCCAGATAAAAGACCTGGCCAATTCCTTTGCCACCAAAGGCAAGGGGGACGATACCAGTATTGCGGGGATTATTGACATGGAAGCGGTAAAAGAAGCTGCGAAGATTTGGAAAAGGCAGATTGAGGGGGAAGAGGAAGACGCAAAAATAGGCAAGGAAGTGTAGGGGTAAAAAATGAAAGAAGAAACTATCTCGACAATGAACGAACTTTATGCGTTTATCAAGGAACACGAGGATAAGGGGTTCTATTTCAGGGGAGAAAGCTGTAATTATGGGGAAAAATCATGTTTGCCTTCATGTTTAAGAAATTCAAAGTCCAGTATTAGTACCTTTGACAAAGAGAATGTATGGTTCCAACAAAAACTGGAAGATTTGGAAGTGGGGCTGCCCTACAGTCCATGCAAAGGCGATAGTACTTTTGATAATATCACGAGTGCACTTTTAAATACTCTCGAGTGGCGTTTCCGAATATGGGATTGGAGTGACGAAAAATTAGAAGCGTTAATGACGCATTATACTCCTGATTTTAATGACTTAAATAATGCCTCAAAAGGTTTGTTAAGAGAAACAGATTTTGAACGTTGCGGGTATTCTTTTTTGTCGACATTCCTTGATATTACCCCAGATATATTTGTAGCTTTACACTTTACTTGTTCAGAACATAGATTCGTTCCTATAGATGAAGTGGTACAATTTAGTGGTGAAAAAAAAGGAGATGACGGATTCCTTTTTGTTTTTGACTTGAATGAAATAGAAAAAGCTGAGTATCTTAAAAGAATTGCTTATCCGGGTTATTCATACTTTTGTATAAAAGGAGATGGAAAATATTACCAGTCTTTTGACAGAATAAAACATCAAAATGGATCATTTTTAGGACCAAAGAGGGATAATAATAAACCAATTGATTATATAAAGATGGAGAAATAAAGGAAACATATTTATACAAAAAAATCATTATCAAAAATAACATAAAGAGAGAACTTTATGAAAATTTTGGGAAAGAATATGGATTGGAGTATTATTTCCCCAAAATTCCTTCCCCGTTTCCAGGAGAACCTAACAAAATTCGACAAGCTTATAAAAACTTAAAAAGCGTCACGTTCTTTAACAAGGCACCATCTATAAAAAATATTAAGGATAGTAACCAATGAACACCAATCTTTTAACCATCGTAAAACAAATCATCGCCACAAACGGCGAGGGGATACTTGAAAACCCTCAGCGCCTCAAGGCTTTTTTCAATGACCTTGCCAAGGACGAACCCAAGCCCCTGCGAATCGCGTTTGTCGGATGTCTCGAAAACGGCGCGTATAACGCCATTAAAACCGCACCGGACGCCGCCGAGCGGGCATCGTGTAAAGCGGCCATAGCGCAAAGGGTGCGTGATGATCTGGGGCTTGACCCGGCGATCTCCGGCGAGGCGCTGGACATTCTGGAGGCGGCGATATTTGGCGCACAAATGTCTATTACGCCGCTCACACCGCAAAAAATAAACGCTTCACCTGCGGAATGGAGCATACCGCCAGTTACGCATGGTACGCCGGCGGCAACATTTACACCAGACCCACAGACCACCGCACCAACGCCTGCCGAAGAAAAAAAGATTATACATAATGTGCTGATTATGGCGGGAATAGGGATTGTAGGCCTAGTCGTGATTCTGATAATGCTGTTCCAGCAATATCAGAACAGTGCCTCACCTCAATTAACGTCTGAACCTATAAAAAATAGTTCCGCACCAGTATTAAGCCCCGCTCCGGTAGCACCGGCGGAGCCTCCACAACGGCCCATACCCGCCAATATGGTACACATCAACGGTGGAACCTTCATGATGGGGAGCCCTTTATCCGAGGCTAGTAGGTATAATGCTGAAACACAGCATCAGGTAACGGTGAGCGGTTTTTATATGGGAAAGTATGAAGTAACCCAGCGGGAATACGAGGAAATGATGGGGACCAATCCCAGTCATTTCAAGGGGCAGAATCTGCCGGTGGAAATGGTAAGTTGGAATGATGCGGTGGAATACTGCAACAAGTGGAGCCAAAAGGAAGGCTTAACGCTCGCGTATAGCATAAGCGGGAGCGGGGATAACCGGACAGTAACATGGAACCGCAATGCCAACGGGTATCGCTTACCCACCGAGGCGGAATGGGAATACGCCTGTCGCGCCGGAACAACAACGCCGTTTAACACGGGGAATTACATCACCACCAGCCAAGCGAATTATGACGGAAATTACCCCTATTACAACGCGAAGGGAGAGTACCGGGGAAAGACAACAGCAGTAGGGAGTTTTGCGCCTAATAGATGGAGCTTGTACGACATGCACGGGAACGTAAGGGAGTGGTGTTGGGATTGGTATGGGGATTATTCCAGCGGTACGCAGACAGACCCGTCTGGTTTGGTTTCCGGCTCCAACCGCGTGGTACGCGGTGGGTCGTGGAACTTCCTCGCGGTGGGCCTCCGGTCGGCCTTTCGGATCTACTTCACTCCGTCCTACCGAGGCGACTTCATCGGCTTTCGTTTGGTGCGCCCTGAGTTCCGCAACTAAACTTGCCCGGACACAAAAATTTAGGAGGGCAATAATTGGGTAATAAGGAGAAAAGATTGTTAAAAAATATCGGAATGAGAGCCTGTATGGGAGAAGTAAACACGGCGTTTTGCTTCGTCAATACGGTATACCAAAAGCCAGTCTCCCTCAATATGACATTCAGAAAAACCTGCCCAGTTGCCATGCAGAGGATGATTACGGCAACGCGGGGGAAGGGGATCTTCCTGAATAATCAGACACATGACTTCAATGAGCTTATCCATATTTTTGCCGCGTTTTTTTGCCAGAGCATACTCTTGCTTGAAAGAGCCGGTGCGGAACGATTCAAGCATGAGTTAGCTTTCCATATCCTCAAGCAGTTCATCAAGGGAATGAAAACTCTGTGCGGAGATCTTCCCGTCAATCATATCATTGACTTCCTGCATGGCCGCAATAGCTTCCGCGTTGGGGACGTGCTCCATCTTGCCGCAAACAGGGCAGACATAAGGCTTTTCGGAGGCAGACTCAGGGTATTTCTGCTTGAGGTAGCCAACAAAGTCAAGCACTTCGCCCGCACAATCATCGGTAAGGGTCTGAATTTCTTTTATAAGCAGTTCGGTATTGGACATACGGTAACTATACGCCATTTGTGGGCATCTTGTCTATTGAGCGCAGTGCCTCATGAAAAATGTACCCCAAACAAAGGTTTGCCTCATTTAGAAAATGTACCTCAAATAAACGGGCTATTCTGTAAGGTGCGAGCTTACGGAGGCCAAAATGGGGTTAAAAATGAGCGA
>BOAU01000103.1 GCA_026002025.1 Spirochaetia bacterium
AGGTGGACCAGGTTTACATCGGTTCCTGCACCAATGGCCGCATAGAGGATCTGCGGGCTGCTGCTGCGGTCATTAAAGGGCGCAAAATTGCGGACACGGTTCGCGGGGTGCTTTCGCCGGCCACGCCGGGGGTGTTCAACCAGGCATTGCAGGAAGGGCTCATCCAGGAATTTCTGGACGCCGGTTTCTGCGTCACAAACCCCACCTGCGGGGCGTGCTTGGGGATGTCCAATGGTGTCCTCGCCGAAGGGGAGGTCTGCGCCTCCACCACGAACCGCAACTTCTTTGGGCGCATGGGCAAGGGCGGCATGGTCCACCTGATGAGCCCCGCCTCGGCGGCGGCTACGGCAATCGCGGGAAGTATTATTAATCCGGAGGATATTTAATATGAAACAATTTGGAGGCGCAGTCCTCTTTTTAGACCGGAACGATATCAACACCGATGAGATTATCCCGGCAAAGTATTTGAACGAAAGTTCCAAGGATGCCCTCAAAGCCAATCTTTTGGAAGATCTAAAACTCCCCGCCTTTGATCCCCAAAAGGACATCGCCGGCAAGGGGGCGGTTCTGTCGCGGGCCAACTTCGGCTGCGGCTCTTCGCGGGAACACGCGCCCTGGGCGCTGGAAGTAAACGGCATCAACATTGTTATTGCCGAAAGCTTCGCCCGGATATTCAGGCAGAACATGTACAACTGCGGCATGATCGCCGCGGAACTGCCCGCCGCAGTACTGGATGAACTTTTCAAAGAATTTACCGGACAATCTACTACCCTCTCCGTGGATACCGAAAAAGGAACACTTACTTTTAAAAGCAAGGAGAACGAAAAGACCGTGCCCTTTGTGCTCAGGGATTTTGAAAAGGCCCTGGTGGAGTCCGGGGGCTGGGTTGAATATGCCGACAAACACTATTAACATTTAAGCAGGAGTACAACATGTTTATCATGACCATACAACCCCGGTTCGGCGATGTGGACGGCCTGGGGCACATCAACAACACGGTACTGGCCTTCTGGTTTGAGACGGCGCGGAATCCCCTTTTCAAAATTTTCGCCCCGGACTTAAGCCTTTCCCTGAAAACATGGCCCCTGATCATGGCCCACACGGATTATGATTTTTTGGGTGAACTTTTTTACCAGTACGAAGTTGAGATCCGCACCGTGATCACCCGCATCGGGACCAAATCCTTTACGCTGATGCACGAAGCCTGGCAGCAGGGAAAGCTCTGTTCCAGGGGCAGCGCCGTTGTGGTTCACTACGATTTTAATATCAAACAATCCACACCGATACCGGAAGACAAAAAGAAATTACTGGCGGAACATCTGGCGCCCTGATCAAAGCCCCAACACCACCCCCGCGGCGCCCGCCAGTGCAATATAAACCACCGGGTGCTTCTTGAATTTATACACAAGGAAAAACAGAACCGCAAAGAGGATGCATTCCTTCCAGCGCAGCATTGCTGTGAATGTTTCGGCGCTACGGTTTATCAGGGAGACCGCAAGGGCCCCCAATGCGGCGGCGGAGAGGAGTCCCGCCCCGGCGGGCCGGAACCCGGCAAAAAGGGAAGCCACAATTTTACTTTCCTTAAAGGCGTTGAGAATTCGGGCAATGATAATAATGATGATAATGGAAGGACTCACCAGTCCCAGGGCCGCAATCAGGCCGCCGGGTATACCTTGGACCGAAGGTCCGGCATATTGAAAACCCGTATAGGCCGACAGGTTTACCCCGATAGCCCCCGGCAGGGACTGGGCCACTGCCAGCATATCACCAATTTTTTCCGCAGTAAGCCATTCATCAGGCGTACCCTTCGCCTGGTCCGCCATTTCGTAGAGAAAGGGCAGTGTCGCATATCCCCCGCCGATTGAAAAAAGACCGATCTTGAAAAACTGCACAAAAAGATAAAGTAATTTCATTTGCTTTCCCCTTTGGGCTCAATCTTTTTGGCAGGCCGAAATACCAAAAGTCCAAGCACCCCGGAAGCGGCAACCAGCAGCACCGGCGACACGTTCCACACATCGGTTAGGGTACTAACCGCCGAAAGCGCAAAGGCAATAACGTAAATAATGAGTGCCTTCCAGTTTTTAAAGACCCCCTTCACCATCTTGATCACCGTGTCCAGGATCAGCGCGCCCACCGCAACCCTGATGCCTGTAAAGGCGTGCTGCACCGCGGGAAGATCCGCAAAGTTGCTCAGGCAAATGGCGATAATCGTAATAAAAACAACACCGGGAAGCACAAAGCCCAGGGTGGCGAGGAAACCGCCAAGCGGGCCTTTGCGCTTATACCCGATAAACGTAGAAAGATTCACTGCGATGATGCCGGGGGTCACCTGGGCGATGGTGTAATAATTCATCACCTCGTCCATGTCGGTCCAATTCTTTTTTTTGATGAGCTCCCGTTCAACCACGGGGATCATGGCATAGCCGCCGCCGAAGGTGAGAAGGCCGAGTTTGAGAAAGGTAAAAAGCAAATCGAAATATTCTTTCAAAATAGTTTTCCTCTTTGCTACCAGCACGCAATATTACTGTCGGTGCGGCCTTCGGTGGCGCCTATGAGTACGCCGTTTTCCTGTCTGAGGATTATCTGTCCCCGGCCAAAGCTAATGTTTTGGAGCGAGATGTTTACCTCGTGGCCCATGGCGGCCAATGCGCGGGCTATCTCGGCGCTGAAACGGTCTTCCACGGCAAAAGCACGGCCCTGGAGCCACTGCCAGCGCGGGGCGTCCAGCGCCTGCTGGGGGTTCAGACCGAAATCCACCAGGTTTGTTACCACCTGCACATGACCCTGGGGCTGCATGTAACCGCCCATCACGCCGAAGGGCCCCAGGGCCTTGTTGTCTTTGGTCAGGAAGCCGGGAATGATGGTGTGATAACTTTTTTTACCCGGCCCAAGGGCGTTTGCCGCCTTTGGGTCCAGGGAAAAATCATGGCCCCGGTTTTGCAGGGCTATGCCCGTGCCCCGGACCACCACGCCGCTGCCGAAGCCCATATAATTGCTCTGGATATAGGAGACCATATTGCCCTCACGGTCGGCGGTACAGAGGTACACCGTGCCGCTCCTGGGCGGATGTTCAGCGGATGGCAGCGAGGCCGTGCCGAGGATTTCCTTTGCCCGCCGTGCGCCGTATTCCGGGCTCAGCCATTCGCGGTAATCTTCCTGCATGAAGCGGGGGTCGGTGATATGGGCCAGGGCATCGCTAAAGGCCAGCTTCATGGCCTCCCACTGTTTGTGGAAGGTGTCCGCGCTTTCCCTTTGACAGAACTGAAATTCCTTGAGGATATTCAGGGCCATCAGGGCGGTTACGCCCTGCCCGTTCGGCGGCAGTTCCCAGACATCGTAACCCCGGTAATTCACTGAAACCGGCTGGACCCATTCCACGTCATAGTGGGCAAAATCTTCCTTGCTGAAATAGCCGTTGAATTCGCGGCTGTCCGCCACCATGCGATCCGCCAGTTCGCCCTTATAGAAGGCATCGGCCTTTGTGTCGGCGATAGCCTGTAGGGTATCCGCATGGTTTTTGAGCACCAGTATATCCCCCGGGCGGGGATCTTCCCGCCTGGGCAGAAAGGTTTTCCACCATTCCTCAAAAACCGGCGAGCCCTGGGTCTTGAAGCGGAGGGCGGAATTGGCAATGGCGCCGACGAGGTTGGGCGCAATGGGGTAACCTTCGCGGGCATATGCTATGGCGCTCTCCATGACCTTGCCCAGGGGCAGCCGTCCGAATTTCTCGTTCAGGGCGGCCCAGGCCTTGGGCGCGCCGGGAACCATCACCGGGGCCCAGCCGATCTGGGGCATTTTTTCCAGGCCCGGATTTGCGGCCCGCAGTTTTTCTATGGAGATATTACCCGGAGCCACGCCGGATGCATTCAGGCCGTGCAGTTTTCCGCCTGACCAGATGATGGCAAAGGCATCGCTCCCTATGCCGTTGGATGTGGGTTCCACCACGGTAAGGGCGGCGGCTGTTGCCACGGCGGCGTCCGCGGCATTGCCCCCCGCGCGCAGGGCTTCAAGACCTGCGGCAGCGGCCTGGGGCGAAGACGCGGCAACCATCCCTTCCTTCGCGTAAATGGGATAACGCCGGGAAGTATAAGGTGAAAAGACCGGATCGAAATTCATTCTTTCGGCCGCACCACAGACAGGTGCAGTTCATCAAGCTGCTTCTGGTCAACATCGCCGGGGCTGTCGTCCATGGGGTTGACGGCAAAGGAATTTTTCGGGAAGGCGATCACTTCTTTGATCGAAGTCTCCCCGGCCATGAGCATCACCAGCCGGTCAAGGCCGGGGGCGATGCCGCCGTGTGGGGGGGCGCCGTACTTGAAGGCTTCGGTGAGGAAACCGAATTTCTTTTCCGCGTCCACGGGATCAAAGCCCACGATTTTGAATATCCGTTTCTGCAAATCCGGATCGTGGATTCTGATGGAGCCCGAGGCAAGTTCGTAACCGTTAAGGACGAGGTCGTAGAGATCACCCTTGACCGCGCCGGGATCGCTTTCCAGAATGTTGTGGTACTTTTCCTGCGGATAACTGAACATGTGGTGGGCCGCTTCCCATCGGCCTTCTTCTTCGTTGAATTCAAAGAGGGGGAAGTCCACGATCCAGGCGAATTCGAAACGGCCGCCGGACGCAGGGCCTGCGGACACACCGGGCGTTTTTTGTGCGGCATTTCCGACAGTGTTCGTATAAAGTCCCAAATCCTTACCGAGTTTCGATCGCACCGCGCCAAGGGCGATATTAGCAATACTGCGTTTTGGATCTACAACGATGAGGATCAGATCCCCAGGTTCCGCGCCGAGGCCGACAATAATGTTCACGGCGTTATCGGCGAAGAACTTTGCGACACCGCCCTCAAGGGCAGATGCCGATGTAACCTTCATCCAGGCCATACCCTTGGCCTTGTAGATTTTCGCCTGTGCTTCCAGTTCTTCGATTTGTTTGCGGGAATAGGCCGCGCCGTTATTGGCGGCATTCATGTCGGCGGCCTTTACCACCAGCGCTTTAACCCCGCCTCCGGCGATGGTAATGCCCTTGGCAGCGGCAGCTTGTTTCTCCGCTTCACCGTTTGCCAGGGCATCCTTAAAGGCCTGGAAATTCCCGGCGGCAACGTAGGGGCCGAAGTCCTGCAGGGGCATATTGAAGCGCAGGTCCGGCTTGTCGCTGCCGTATTTTTCCTGAGCCTCTTCGTATGTAAGCCGGGTAAAATGGGCGGGCAGGTCCACGCCCAGAGTTTTTTTGAACACATGACCCATGAGGCCCTCGGTCATGGCAAGGATGTCGTCACGGCCCACAAAGGACATCTCGATATCGATCTGGGTGAATTCGGGCTGGCGGTCACCCCGGGCGTCCTCATCGCGGTAACAGCGGGCGATCTGAAAATATTTGTCGAAGCCGGAAACCATCAGTATTTGCTTGTAAAGCTGGGGGGACTGGGGCAGGGCGTAAAATTTGCCGGGGTAGAGCCGGGAAGGGACCAGATAGTCACGGGCGCCTTCGGGGGTGGATTTGATAAAGGTGGGGGTTTCAATCTCGTAGAAGCCCCGGGCGATCATCCATTCCCGCACCGCAAAGGAAACTTCGTTCCGCAGGCGGATGCGGTTCTGCATCCCCGCGGAGCGGAGATCCAGGTAGCGGTACTTGAGGCGGGTCTCCTCTTTCGCGTCCGATTCATCATCAATCTGAAAGGGCAGCACCTCGGACTTGCTGAGGATCACGATCTTTGCGGCAACAACTTCAATCTCGCCGGTAGGCATGTCGGAGTTCACCATGTTGTCGGGGCGTGCACGCACCACACCTTCCACGGCGATGCAAAACTCATTTCGCAGTTCCGCTAATATGGCCGCGTCAAGGCCTACGCCGCCAGCGTTAGTGTCAAGCGATCCTTCAGGATCGCAGACAACCTGGGTAACGCCGTAGCGGTCCCGCAGGTTGATAAAACTGATGCCCCCG
>BOAU01000104.1 GCA_026002025.1 Spirochaetia bacterium
TTGCATAGGATTTTGGCGCGCCCGGTGGAATGTAAAAGCCCTGTATCTGATGTTACTCATTCCTGTGGCTTATGTTTTTATTTTCAATTATATCCCCCTGTACGGGGTACTGATGGCGTTCAAGCGCTTCCAGCCCCGGCTGGGCGTGTGGGGAAGCCCCTGGGTGGGGCTGTATAACTTTCAGCGCTTTTTTGGTTCCCCCAACTTCTTCATTACTTTAAGGAATACCCTGGTACTCAGCGTTTATCAATTGGTTATCGGGTTTCCCTTCCCCATTCTGATAGCCATCTTTGTAAATCACAGCATGATGCCAAGGTTCAAAAAAGCGGTGCAGTCCATCACCTTTGCGCCCTATTTTTTCTCTGCGGTAATTCTGGTAGGGCTTGTGAGCCAGGTATTGGCTATGCGTACCGGCGGGGTCAACCTGCTGCTCTCCGGCCTGGGACTCAGGCAATTTGATTTTATGGGCTCAGTTTCCTGGTTTCCCCATATCTTTGTCTGGTCCGGAATCTGGCAGTCCGCGGGTTATTCGGCCATCATCTATATTTCTTCCCTTTCTTCGGTGGACCCAACCCTCCACGAGGCGGCGATTATCGACGGGGCTACCATTTGGCAGCGGATATGGAACGTGGACCTGGCAACCATCAGGCCCATCATCATCATTATGCTTATCCTGAGCATGGGAAGTATTCTGGGCCTCGGTTTTGAAAAGGCCTACCTTATGCAGAATTCCCTTAACCTGGACGCTTCGGAGATTATCGCCACCTATGTGTATAAGGTGGGTATCGGGGGCAGCGGAGGAGGGGTACGGGCGGATTATTCCTTCGGAACCGCCATCGGCTTATTCCAGAATGTTGTCGGATGTTTCCTGACCTTGTCGGTGAATAAGATAGCCCACATAATTTCCGGCGAAAGCCTGTTTTAAGGGGGCAGAAAATGGCAACTTTATCAACCTATAAACGGCTTTCAACATCGGACAGGATATTCCATATAATCTGTACCTTTTGGCTCGGCCTTGCGGGCATGGTTGTCCTGTACCCCCTGATATATACGGTGGCCTGTTCATTCAGCTCTACCACTTCGATTATATCAGGCAGGGTGGTCCTCTGGCCGGTGGAACCTTCACTTAAGGCCTACAAGGCGGTGTTTGAACACCGTCTGCTGCGCTCGGGCTTTGGCAATTCCCTGATCTATGTGGCAGGGGGCACCACTGTGGCGGTTATCCTCCTGCTTTTGGCGGCCTATCCCCTTTCCCGCAAGGATCTGCCGGACCGGAAACTGTTCCAGACCTTTTTCGTGATCACCATGTTCATCAACGGGGGTATTATCCCCAACTATATGCTGATGCGGAATTTGGGTCTTATCGGCAGCCGGTGGGCGCTGATTTTTGGGTTTATGTTTTCCTGTTACAACATGATCATTGTAAAGTCATATTTTCAGACCAGTATACCCCTGGGACTGCTGGACGCCGCCCACATTGACGGCTGCGGGGATTTCCAGTTCTTCATCCGTTTTGCCCTTCCCCTTGCCACCCCGGTTATTGCGGTAATGGTGCTGTTTAACGCCGTAGGCATCTGGAACGGGTATTTTAACGCCATGCTGTATTTGACCAAGTCGAGTACTTTCAACTTCCAGCAGGTACTGCGGCAGATCCTGTTTATCGCCCAGATGCCGCCGGAGATGCTTGCCTCCATGGACCCGAATGCCCAGGAACAGGGCAGAAACATCCTACAGCAGCTGCGGTATTCGGTTTTAGTGGTAGGCGCCCTGCCCATGATGCTGTTGTACCCCTTTATTCAGAAATACTTTATCAGGGGTATGATGATAGGTTCCCTTAAGGAGTAGTTAGTTTGGTGTTTTAAGCCGGACCTGCGCAGCGGGCGCGGGCAGGCAAAAAATATATCTTTTAGGAGGATACGGAATGATGAAAAGAAAGCAGGTATTGATTGCCGCTTTGTGTGTCCTGATTGCCCTTGCGGCGGTTGGGTGTTCCAAAAAGGCTGAAGTCGGCAGCGGGGCTTCAAAGGGAAAGCTGACGATATTCATGGGGGGCCTTGATACCCTGGTAACCAGTTTTGAAACCAAGGATAACACCTTTACCCAGCGGCTGGTAAAAGAAACCGGTATTGATCTTGATATTACCGGATCGGCAAGCTCGGACTTTCCCGATAAGTTCAATATCATGGTAAGCACCGGGGATTATCCTGATGTGATCATGATCGGCCAGCCCAATTCGTTCAGCCGGAACGATCTGGACTTCTACGGACGGCAGCAGCACATCTTCCAGGAACTGGATGAAAAGACCCTTCGGTCCTATCCCAATATCAACAAGGTCCTGAATGACCATGCCGATATCATCATCAAGCTCAAGAGCAGTGACGGCAAATTCTACGCCCTGCCGGATGTGAATGACTGCGCCCATTGTACCACTTCTTATGGCCGCGCCTATTATTATATGCCCTGGCTGCGGGATAATAATATAAAGGCGCCGGAAACTATTGACGAATTCACCAACCTGCTGCGGTTTATCCGGGACAACGATGTGAACGGAAACGGCAACAAGAACGATGAAATTCCTCTGATCACCAATTCTATTCAGAACTTCTTTGCCTATTTGGCAAAACCCTTTCTGCCCTGGGTCATGTACGGCAATACCCATGGTGTGGCTGTCAGGGACGGGAAAATTTGGGAACAGTACCGGGATCCGGCCTTCCGTGAAGCCCTCAAATATATGAGGAGCCTCTATAAGGAAGGACTTATCGCGGAAAATTCCTTTACCGTGACCCGGGATCAGATTCAGGCCCTGGTTGAAGGCAAGGAAGATATACTGGGTGTACTGCTGGTTCAGTGGCACAGCAATATAGTCCGGGGAGGGAACCCCAAGTTCCCCCTCTGGTGGCACGCCTATCCCCTTGAGGGGCCCACCGGCGAGCGCTGGGGTTCCAATGGCAACCCCGATAATATTCTTAATGCCCGGTTTGTCATTACCGATAAGTGCAAGGATCCAGCGCTTGCGCTTCAACTCTACGACCACATGCTCGGCTTTGAACAAACCCTGGAAGGCTATTCCGGCGCCAAGGGTACCTTCTGGACCGATCCTGATCCGGGGGCCTTGTCTTTGGGTGGTGGCACTCCCAAGTACAAGCTCCTTATCCCCTTTGGTTCCCAGCCGGTTAATACCTCCTGGGACCAGAACAACCCCATGAACCGGACCCTTGAGTTCCGTCTTTCCGAACAGGCCGACGATGTGGATACGGTCTATAAATTCTTTGAAACCGGGGACCAGGCCCTGCTGCCCAAGATGCTGGAAAACAAGGCCTTTAACGAACTCCAGTGGATCTACTTCGATATCACCCGTGCAAAGCCCTGGGCAATACCGAACAGCTACTTCCTGCCGCGCTTTGCCATGAACGAAGAAGACGGAAACCGGGTTTCGGACATTCAGGCCGTGCTGGTTGATTACAAGCAGAAAGCCTGGGTTGAATTTGTCGTGGGTACCCGTGACATCAACAACGATGCCCATTGGAACACCTACCTGCAGGAACTTGAACGGATGGGTTCCAGGGATCTGGTCGCCCTCTGGGAAAAGTACCTGTAATCAGTTTGTCTTAAGGTAAGCCGTCCCCGCCTTTGGGCGGGGATTTTTATATGCCCACCGTGATGACAAGCGGAAGTGTTAAAGGATAAGATAAATTATAGGAGGATTATATGACCCATCGTGAGCGTTTTAACAGAGTTTTTACGTTTCAAAGTGTTGACAGGATACCCTGTTATTTTTTTGGCTCATGGAATGAAACCAAACAGCGCTGGAAAAGCGAAGGTTTTTCAGGCGATATCATAATGGGAGATGTCGGCCCGCAAATACCGGGAATGGATCCCGACTGGGAGCAGGGTATGTGGAACGTTCATAATCTGGTAGTAACCGGGTGTATCGGCAATATTGAACCAAAAATCCTGGAGGAAGATGAAAGGCGGCGGGTAGTACGCAGTTCCATAGGGGAAGAAATTGTGGAACGCAAGGATGGTTCTTCCATACCCCATACCCGGCTTCATGCGTTGGAACCTACCCGTGAATCATGGGAGAGATTCAAAAAATTTCTTGATCCGCAGGATCCCCGCCGCCGGATTGCCGGATGGGAAGAAAAGGCAAAAAAATTGAATGGGCAGGACAGGGTAACAACCTTTATGGGCGGAAGTCTTTACGGCTGGCTCAGGGGCTGGATGGGAGTCGAAAATATCTCGTACATTATGTATGACGATCCTGAATTATTTGAAGAAATGGTGGAGTATATAGCGGATCATTTTATGTACTTGATGGAGCCGGTATTAAAAATCGCAAAATTCGATTTTGTTTATTTCTTTGAAGATTGTTGCGGTTCTTCCGGGCCGCTTTTTTCTCCTTCAATCTATAAAGAGGTCTTTGACAAGCATTACCGTCGTATGATACGATTCTATAAAGAAGCCGGTGTGCCTTTAACGCTTGTTGACAGTGACGGATGGAGTGAAATATTAATGCCGTCATGGCTGGGTTCGGGTTTTGACATTATGTTTCCTATAGAAGTTGGGAAATGGGGGGCCAATCCTGATGATCTTCGTCAAAAATTTGGCCGGGATATGTGTATATTCGGTGCTATAAATAAGAATTATATTTATGGGTCGGAAAATGAATTGCGTACTCATTTGCAAAGTTTAAAACCCTGTGTAGACGAGGGAGGCTTCATTCCAATTCCTGATCATCGTATTCCCCCGCAGGTTTCTTATCGGCAAATGCTTGACTATATCAGGATTTTCAATGAGGTTTTTAATAGAGTTGTTCAATAACTGAAGTTATTGAACAACTTCCGCTAAAAAATGAAACAGCATAAGGAGATTGATTAACATGAGCGGAAAAGAAAAAGTTATTCTTGATACTGATATTGGCAGTGATATTGACGATGCCTTTGCCCTGGCGTATCTGTTGAGCGAGCCCAAGTGCGATTTGCTGGGGATTACCACCGTTACCGGCCAGCCTCTGCTCAGGGCACGAATGGCCAGCGCCCAGTGTCTGGTAATGGGGAGAAAAGAGATACCCATTTATCCGGGGACAGAAAACCCTATCTCGGTTCCACTGAAGCAGAAGAAGGCCCCGCAGGCGGTTATGCTTAAGAATTGGGAACACCGGAAAAACTTCCCAAAGAGTGAAGCCATTGAATTCCTGCGGCAGACCATCCATGAGAATCCTGGGGAGATCACTCTTTTAGCCATTGGGCCCATGACCAATGTGGGACTCCTCTTTGCAATAGACCCCGAAGTTCCCAAGTTGCTTAAGGAGTTGGTATTGATGTGCGGAGTGTTCTCGTATAACCTGGGCAAAGGTAATAATTTTGCAGATCCCAGTCAGACAGTACAGCTTCTGGAATGGAACGCCATCGGTGACCCGCACGCGACGTCGATTATGTACCGCGCTCCGGTAAAAAACATCCGTTCCTTTGGCCTGGACGTTACCATGCAGGTAAAGATGCCCATTGAGGATGTCCGTAAAAAGATGACCGCCAAAGCCCTGGCCCCGGTGAAGGACTTCCTTACCGAATGGAAGGCGCCCTTCGTAATATTCCACGACCCCCTTGCCGCAGTTTCCATTTTTCACCGTGATGTATGCGGTTACAAACGCGGGGATGTAGAAGTTGAACTTGAGAGTTCAAAACTTGCGGGCCTTACATCCTTTAAGCCTAACCCCAAGGGCGTCAATGAAGTGGCTTTTGAGGTGAACACTTCCAAATTCTTCAAGGTTTACTTTGATACTATCGGGAGTTAAGTTAATAAAATCGTTGCGCGCCCCGTGGTGCCTCATTTAGAAATGTACCTTTCAGCTATGGGTGCCTCATTTCAAAAATGTACCTTTAAGCCTTGGTACGAAGCTTGGCTTGGTGGGCGGCCAACATGGAGTTAACGGCCCGATGA
>BOAU01000105.1 GCA_026002025.1 Spirochaetia bacterium
GAAGAGATACGAAGAATATAAAAAATTACTAACGGATTAGAGGATTTACGAATGATCAGGGGGCGATTTGGATGGAGATTACCAAAAGACATCTTTTATACTGGCGCCTAAAAAACCAGTTTCTGGTTTCCAGGGGGAAACGGTTGGAAGTTGTCTCAAAACTTTTAGGCCTGCAGGCTCAATTCGCCAATAACCCCAAGTATGCGCTGCAGATCCGGGCCTCTGATTTTGACGAGGGAACCTGGAGTGACGGACTGGTTAAAACGTGGATATTCCGGCATACCCTGCATGTGATCCCCTCGGATGAGCTGGGGCTTTACCATTCCGCCTATGAAGGTGTGCCCGGGGACTGGGTGGACGATTGGGGCATGAAAGCAGGCCGCATTGAATCCGTGGCTGCTTTTTTAGTGGAGCGTATCCGGGCCGGCCTTTGCGGACGGGCCGAGCTGAAAGAGCAATGCCGGGATTTCGGCCTTTCCGAACAGGAGATGGCTTATGCCTTTAACGGCTGGGGCGGAATATTTTCGCAGATGTTCAGGCGGGGACTTATTGCTTATCATCCCGGAGTGGAGAAAAAATTCATCCTCTGCAAAAATGTGAAATTTATTGACCGGGATGATGCCCGCATGGAACTGCTCCGCCGCTATTTCAGGAACATCGGGCCTGCAAAGCAGGAGGACTGTTTTATATTCATGGGATATTACCTGAACCCCCGCAAGGCCGCTCAGGAATTGATGAAGGCGACGGGACTGGATGCTGTAACCTGCGAAGGTGAGGAATATTTTTACATTGGTGACATTCCTGAGGAAGATGAAATTCCCAAATGTTTATTTCTGGCCGGTTTTGATCGGATGATAATGGGGTATAAAAATACCAATAGGACTTACTTGATCGATAAAAAAAATATGAGCGAAATTGTCACACCCCAGGGCATCGCGTTCCCCACCGTCCTGCTTGACGGGCGGGTCTGCGCCAAATGGAAAATGGGAAATCCTGTTCTCGTAACGTCTCTGGAAAATATTTCAGCCAAAAACCGGCGGCTGATTCAAAATACAGGTGAAGAATATTTTAAATATGATGTGATATTTAAATAAGTATAGATAAGCGCAAGATCAATAAGGGAGGACATTTATGGCGGAAGCGTATACCAGGGCATGGCTTAACTACGGGCCTGCGGGCAGATCGGAGAACACCGAATATTTCAGAACCATCCTCTGCGGCAATCAGGAAAATCCGGTTCTTAAAAACGCGATCGAGGAGATCAAGACCGGGGCCAGGGGCATGTACTTCTTGTCGCCGCAATGGACGGCGGCCAAACCGGAAAAGGGCGGTTACATCGAACTGGCCGTCAACGCGGATCTTGATACCGCCGAAGAGGGTTACACCATCAAGACCGATGATCGCCGTATCCTGATAAGCGGCAAGCGGGAAATCGGGGTCCTCTACGGCGCCTTCCACGTTCTTCGTCTGGCGGCAACGAAAAAAAGTCTTGCCGGCCTTGATATTAAAAAGCAGCCCTCATTCCGCTGGCGGCTTTTGAACCACTGGGACACATTCGCCCCTCCGGCCATCCGGGATAACTCGGACAGCAGCGCCCTTGCGGGTTCCCTCTTCTTTGAGAACGGCGGGATCATCTGCAACGATCGCACCCGTGATTACTGCCGTATGCTCGCATCGGTGGGGATCAACGGATTGGCGATGCATAATGTCAACGTTTATAACGATGCCCTGGACATGCTGCTTCCCCGCTTTTACGCGGAGATGAGGGCCCTGTCAACCCTGTTCGAGAGTTACGGTATCGGTATGGTTATCAGCCTGAATTTTGCCTCCCCGGTGCTTATCGGGGGGCTTGAGACCGCCGATCCCCGGAACGAGCGGGTCCAGGCATGGTGGAAGGAAACCATGGACAGGCTCTACGCCAATGTTCCCAACATCGCAGGCTTTGTGGTCAAGGCCGATTCCGAAGGGGTCCAGGGTCCATTCGACTACGGCCGCACCCAGGCAGACGGCGCAAACCTCATTGCCCGGGCAATAAAGCCCCACGGGGGCCTCGTTTTCTGGCGCTGCTTTGTCTACAACAGCACCCAGGACTGGCGCGACACCGAAACCGACCGGGCGAAGTCGGGCTTTGATAATTTCCATCCCCTGGACGGCAAGTTTGATGACAACGTGATCCTCCAGATCAAGAACGGCCCCCAGGACTTTCAGATCCGCGAACCTGTACATCCCCTTTTCGGGGCCATGGAGCATACCCATGAGATGCTCGAATTTCAGCTTTTGCAGGAATATACCGGCGGTGCCACCCATGTGTGCTGGCTCATCCCCGAGTTTAAGGAAGTCCTTGATTTCAATACCTACGCGCTGGGCAAAGACAATACCGTTGCCGATGTGGTGGGGGGCAAAACCTTTAAGGATTATGAGAAATCCGGCGTTGTTGCCGTTGCCAACGCGAACAGTTCTTCCACCTGGTGCGGCCACGATATTCACTGCGCCAATCTTTACGGTTACGGACGGTTGCTCTTTGACGCATCTTTAACGGCGGAAGAAATCGCCCGGGACTGGATCGTCCAAACCTTAAGCGATCATCCCCAGGTGGTCAAAAATCTGCTCCACATCCTTTTGACCAGCCGTACCACCTACGAAAAGTACAACGCCCCCCTGGGGCTCGGCTGGCTCTGTAACAATGTCGTGCATTACGGGCCGGGTCCGGATGTCTACGAGTACGATCGCTGGGGCACCTACCACCGTGCTAACTGGGAAGCCATAGGCATAGATCGCACAAGAGGCGGTACGGGCTATACCCTGGAGTACAACGAACCGAACCGTTCAACCTTCGATAATATTGATACCTGCCCTCAGGAACTCCTGCTATTTTTCTACCGCCTGCGCTACGACTATGTGCTCAAAAGCGGGAAAAATGTACTGCAGCACATCTACGATACCCATTTCGAGGGAGTTGAGGACGTGGAAGTTTTCCTTAAGGAATGGGACGCCCTGGAGGGCCTCGTTCCTGAGGATTTTTTTAAGCGGGTGCAGCAGAAGTTTAAAAACCAGCTTGCCCATTCCAAAGAGTGGCGCGACATCATCAACACCTACTTCTACCGGAGGACCGGCATTAAGGACGCCGGGGGCCGAAAGATTTACGACTAAGGTTTTCAGAAATATTTCCCCAAATTTCGATCCAAACCCGTCACTCAGCGCCCTATATAGGTGTGCGCTTCAAACGCCCATCGTGTAAACAAAGATGTTGTACAGCCCATGCGCCAGGGCAATACCGTGGATGGATCTGAAGCGGACAAAGACCAGGGACAGCATGGTTCCCGCCAGGAATGCGTTCAGTACCCCCCAGGGGCCTTCGTAGATGTGGCAGACAGAGAAGAGCAGCACCCCCGCGAGGACGGCCATAACAGGGGAGGGACATGCGGCTTCCAGCTTTCCCAGAAGGTAATAGCGGAAATAGCTTTCTTCAAGGTAACCGGTGCTGAGGCAGGAGAGGGCCATCACCATCCAGCCCGAAATGGCAGAAGGGGCTTCGATGTTTATGCTTGCGGGAATGCCAAAACGGGAGGAAACCAGGGCGATGCTGAACCCGATGAGCAGCAGGGCCGGAAGGGCAAAAAGGGCCGAATAGAGGTCCTGCAAGTGGAAGCGGGGCAGTTGCTTTTTTGGAGGGGAGAACCTGCTTGCGGGCTGTAAAAGGAGATACCATATCAGGGCCAGAGATGGTATGTTAAAAAGAAAGATGCGGCGGAGTTCATCGACTGCGGAAAAAGCCGCAAGGTCCGGGGGCGGACCTGCTTTCATGGCGCCGGGCAAAAAGAGGATAACATAGAGGATGAGGGGTTCGATTAAGCGGCCCATGACGCTCCTTTTGACACTGCAAGAATGCTGGTATATGCTAGTATAAGTGCTTTCTGAGGAAATGGGAAATGATTTTTTTGACCTTATTAACCATTGCGTTTGCTGTCGGATTGGTCATATTCCTCCTTTTCCGATCCAAAAAGGAGCAACAGGGCTCCTGGATTGAGTTTTTTGCCAAGGGCAAGGATTCAGGTTTTTCTTTTAAGGAAACCGAGCTTTTACAGCAGCTTGCCCTTAAATGTAAGCTCTCCGATCCTAATGCCCTTTTCAGGTCCGCCCATCAGCTTGATACTTGTATCCGTTCCCTGTTGCAGGGGATGCAAGATTCCCCTCCGGGATACCGGCAAGTTCTTTCAAAGCTCTATGATTTCAGGCAGAGGCTTGAAATTGAAAAGTCCCGTAATCAGGGGGGAATTAAGAGTTCCCAGGGGATAGGCGAAGCACAGGCCCTGCGGATTTTGGTAAAAGGCATGGGGGTATTCAAATCCGGGGTAATCAAAAACACGAGCAGGTCTTTGACCATCAGCCGCCCGGTGAATATCAGGGTAGAGCCGGGGTTTTCCTGGAAGGGTCTTAAAATCGTGGTTTATTTCTGGCGGGAAAATGACGCCGCCTATGTGTTCGATTCCGAAGTGGAGGATGAGGCCGTGTCCATGGGAGTTTCATCCCTCAGGATAAGCCATTCGGATTCCCTTTTCAGGACCCAGAAACGCAAATCCCTGCGGATCAAGACCCACAGGGCGGCCTATTTGTACCTCATGGGCGTGAATGAAAAGCCGGGCCGGATTGAGCAGGCGCCGGGGCTGAGATGCCTGCTGGAGGATATTTCCGATTCAGGCTGCGCCGTCATTGTGGGGGGAAAGGCGGCGGCGGGGCTGCATATTAAAGTTCAGTTTGTCCTGGATAATACCTTGGTCTGTATGAGCGGCAGGGTCCGGGCCGTGGATTTTGCGGAAGACGGAAGCCGATCTGTCCTCCATGTGGAGGCGGATACCCTGCCTGTCGGAACCCGTAACAGGATCTTTGGGGAAGTGTTCGGCATGCTTTCAGAAGGCGCCCTTGATGATTTTGATGAGGGGAAAAAGGTAATATGAATCAAAAAAATACATGGTTTATTGCGGCCTTTCTTTTTATCGCGATGCTGGGACAGGGACTGGTTGCACAGGAGTCCATCCTGAATTCATACCAGCGGAATTTTACCCGGGCAGGGCTTTCCGTCAAGGCCGGGATTTTGCAGGATGCCGCCGCCGACAGCCGCTCTTCTGAGTTTATCGGGGGGCTTTACGAGTTTGCCATGAATTTTGCCCTGCGGAATGCGGAACTGCTTCAGCGGGACCCGAATATCATCACCATTCTGACCATTTCGGCCAGGGGCGCTGCGGACGCCGGGTATACGGCCAGTGTGAATACCCTCCGGCAGCTGTTTAACGTCTATCGGGATACCCAATCCAGGACCGCTGTTTTGGGCGCCCTGGGTGTTTTGGGCAAGGGAAATGCCCAGGTCATAAATGATTTGAACCGGTTTCTGGCAGATCAGAATAATCTGTTCCTGTCCGATTTGGAGATCAATCAGGACACCTTCCTGGCTTGTGTTTCCGCGCTGGGCAGCCTGGGAGACAGTTCATCCTTCCCGGTATTGTTTTCTGCTTTGATCGCAGACTACCCGGATGATATCATCGCGGCGGTGGAAAAAGCTCTTGGTAACTTAAAGGGGGATTTTTATCAGTTCATTATTGATATTGTACAGAAGAATCCGGTCCGGGAAAAATTGGCGGCCTTCCGGATAGGGCGCCGGACTGATAGCTTCTCCCGATTCAGCCCTGCTCAACAAGGGACTTTGGCGGAAACTGCCCTGGATATAGGCCTCTCTCTAAAGCCGAATACCGAGGCAGATGAGGCAGCCGCTTCCGCCCTCATGGCAGAGGCGGCTGCTCAATCCGGCCCGGCTTTTCATTCACGCCCATGAGGTA
>BOAU01000106.1 GCA_026002025.1 Spirochaetia bacterium
ATTTATCTTATTGTTTTCCACATCGTTCTTTTTCTGGGCAAGACAGAAAATTACCCCCGGCGTGATTATTTCAGTTTCCATGCTGTCCTTGGGGACAGCTTTACATTTACCGATGGCGTACATCCCCAGGGGGGAATCTTCAAGGCG
The DNA here is from genome assembly GCA_026002025.1 of Spirochaetia bacterium. Next base: position 148 of record BOAU01000106.1, read on the forward strand.
CTTTTTGTTATTTGCTATAAAATCAGAAAGTTCAAGGCGGAAATCGTCAAGGGTAAAATCGGTAAGGGAGATGGTTTCGTCCATGTCTTCAAGGTCGAGGATTTCGTCTTTAAGGCGCAAGAGCTGCGAATTACGGTAATTAAGCTCGTCGCTTACCAGTTCTTCTATTTGATCGGATTTTAGGATATTGTCATCGGCGGTTGCGGAAATATCAACAAGGGCCATGCGGGATTCCACCCGGCTTTTAAGGTTGATGTATTTTTCAAGATCATTGGTAGGCCAAAAATTTACCAGTTTAATCGTTTCATTGACGCTGCCGATACGGTCTATGCGGCCAAAACGTTGTATTATCCGCACGGGGTTCCAGTGGATGTCGTAATTTACCATAAAATCGCAGTCCTGCAAATTCTGGCCTTCGCTGATACAATCGGTGGCGAACAGAATGTCTATTTCTTTTTCGCCGCAAAGTGTACTTTGCGAATTTTGTGCCCGCTTTTTTGCACGGGGAGAAAAATTCGTCAAAATACTGTCGTAATCATTTTTGCCGAATGTTGTTTTTGATCCTGAACCATAGACCAGGGCGCTTTCAAGATGCAACTCCTTTGTTATCCACGGTTCCAGATTATTGTAAAGATAATCGGCAGTATCATAAAATGCGGTAAAAATAATAACTTTCTTATTGTTTTTGTTGAATGGATTATTGATTTTTTCAAAAATGATTTTTTTGAGTTCGCCAAGTTTTGCGTCCCGTTCGGGGTTTACTGCCGATGCGTTATTGTAGAGGCTTACCAGGGCGTCCCGGTCTTTCAATAGATCGGCAGCCCATTCATCGAGTTTTAAGTCTTCAAGACGAAACTTGATTTTTTTGCCGACAAGCCACGCTTCGGCGTCTTCGGCGTCCCATGATTCACTTTCAAGTTCTTCGGTAGATGGCATTATTTCTTCAACAATAGTATCATTTTTGTTTTTCGTTTTGTCAAAATCTTTTATTCTACCCAGTACAACATCAATTTTTTTGATGGTACGATCCAGCGTTATTTTGAAGGATTCTATGGAGCTTTCAAGACGCTTGAGGAAATTCACCCGCATCATGCCGATAAGGAAATGCTCGCGGCCTGCCTGGGTAAACTGCTTCTGGCCTTCGATTGCCGCCGCCGATTCGTAGGATGCCTTCTTATCATCTTTGATATATTTTGAAGGATTAAAAATTGAAAGCTGGTAGGTATCAATTTGGTCTTTAATTCTATCGTAAGAGGGGAAATAGTTTTTCGTGTCAATTTCCGGGTAAATGGCAAGGGGCTTTTCTCGGCGGGGAAAGCTGCCGATTGCTTCCATGTCATAGAAGCCTGAGATATGTTTTCGGGAGCGGGCTATGGTCAACTCGTCAAGCAGTTTGAAGAACCCCGCGTCAAGGCGCTGCAGCAGTTCTTTTGTCCTGCGGTCTTTATTTTTAGGGTCGGCCCAGCGGGTAAAGTTTGCCTGGGCGATTCTTAAGATTTCGCTGTAGCTTGCAATGCCGCAGGTTTCAAGCAGCGCGTCTTCTTTCCCACCGGTGATAAAAGCAATTTGATTTCGTAAATCCCGCAGGGTATTGTTTACCGGCGTTGCGGAAAGAAGCAACACCTTGGTTTGATAGCCGCCTCTAATTATTTTTTCCATGAGCCAGGAAGCGCGGTTCATCACGGTAACGCCCTCTTTTTCTTTTACTTCGGCGTTCCCCCTGAAGTTATGGGATTCGTCGATGACAACAAGATCGTAGGCGCTCCAGTCAAAATCTGCAAGGTCGATATTATTCGCGCCGGATTTTCCGGAAGTCCTGCCCATATCGGTATGGTACAAAACGGAATAATTAAAGCGGTCTTTTTTGAAGGGGTTCATTTCATGGTTTTGACTTGACTGATACACCGTCCAGTTCTTTGAAAGTTTTTTTGGGCAAATAACCAGAACCCGGGCGTTTTGCGCTTCAAAATATTTTATGACAGCCAGCGCCTCATAGGTTTTTCCAAGCCCCACGCTGTCGGCAATTATGCAGCCTGAATATTTCAATATTTTATGAATCGCGCCTTTTACGCCGTCTTTTTGAAAATCATAGAGGCAATTCCAAATTTCAGATTCATAGAGGGATGTTTTTTCGTTAAAATATTTGCCCTCTTTCTGTTCGTCAAGCCATGCGGAAAAAATATGATACAGGGTTTTGTAATAAATGAATTCAGGGGAATTTTCGGCATACAATTGTTCAAGGTAGCCAAGGACTTTTTCTTTTACGTCTTCTACCAATTCGCTCGGGCTGTCCCATATCTCATTAAACCAATCAAGCAGGGCTTCCCGGTCGCGGTCGCGGTCAATTATCATGTTGAGTTCAATATTTTTATCCGCGCCGTGTCCCATACCTAGACCGTGTACGGTAAAATTGGAACTGCCCACAATGGCTTTCTGCCTGCCCCCTGTTTCCGTGATGTGGTACATTTTGCCGTGGAGAAAATTGGGCTTTACCATGGAACGGATTTCCGCTTTTTCCCGCAGCCATTCCGCGCAGGAGCGGGCAATGTCTTTCTGAGCTAATTGCTTCTCTGCTGTGATGTGCAGTGAATCATCCTCAAATTTATAGGTTCTGGTATTCAGGTTTTCATCATTTAGGGACACCGATTTTACAAAGGTCGGTTCGCCGAACAGAAAGCGGAATTTCCCCAGTTTTTGAAAGGCCGTTTTAAGCCTATCCCATGCGTGGATGGTGAAGTATGCGGAAACCACGGACATATCGGCGTTTTCGGCTATGGATTCTTGCAGGAATTCGCCTACAGAGCCGTGGTTATGATTGTCGCGGATAGACGATTTGTCCATTCGTCTAGTATAACACAGGCCTTGCGAATGTTAAAGTAGGCCGTTGGGTCGTCCCCTTAGTGCATACGCCGCTTTCAAAATGTGTAGGTGATCGCTACCTTCACGAAGCCGTTGTCGTGGGACGGGTTGTATACCGCGTCATCCCTGCCCTTAAGGTCGCCGGTAATATTGGCGGCGACTTTCATCTTGCCCTCCCGGTCTCAAGGTACGCCGTAGTAAACACCCCTTCTGGAATCGGATCGTCATATTTTGTGATGTCCATGTAGATCGTTGTCGAGGTGCCTGCCGTCACGGTGGAAATTTTTATCTGCGTTGGGGTGTCCCGCCCCTGAAGATCTTTGTAGACAGCTATTTCCATCACCTTGCCAAGGGCGCCACGCTTGTCGTAAAGCTCCCGTTTGTAAATCCGGTAATTCGTCTTGTCTATCCACGTGAGCGTTTTAGAGTACTGGTAATCGTTTCCCTTGGGCAGGGATTGGATAACATAACAGGAAGTGCCGTTGAAGGTTTCCTCCCGCAGCAGTGAGTGCGTGTCGAGACCGGCGTCCCGGTCCATGCTCGACATATCATCATAAGAAAAATCGGTTCCCATAAAGTTACCGCCGCTTTCGGACGAGGCGATACGCCGCACCTTGCCGAGGGAGGGTAAAAAAATCCATTGGTCACTTTTGCCCTGGGCGTTGTCTATGGTAAGAAAACGTGTCCCCTTCACCGTCGCCGGACTCTGAAAGACAATCACCGTCCGGGCCATACCCTTTGCATCGTCTTTTGCGTACTGATCGATAACCCGCTCTGTGGTGGAACCATCCTTCGCGGTGATAACCATGCGTGAACGGCTTGACGTGGTGTCCGCCTGAATACGGCTATTCGCCGCCCTTACAATGGAAACCGCATTTTGCGCCGCATCCTGCGCGTACGCAAAGACAGCGCCGAAAACCAATGTTACAAAAATCGCAGTTCTTTTCATTTAACACTCCTTGGTCCATAAATAAACTTCGGTTTCACCGTAGTTATTAAAACGGGAACTACCGTCAGGCTTACCACGGCGCTTAGCAGCATACTCAGCGAGATAAGAGCGCCAAACTGTGCGATGATACGGAACCGGGAAAAAAAGAGCACCCCAAAGCTGCATCCTACGGAAACCGCGTTGATGAGTATCGCCTTGCCGGAATCTCCAAAAGCCCTGCGCATATAATCACCGCCCGCATCGTATTCCCTTTTAATCGCTTCGATGATGTGAATTGTGTAGTCAATTCCAATGCCCACGGCAAGACTGGCAATCATTGCGGTTGATACATTGAGGGTGATACCGAAGAAGCCCATGATGCCGAAATTGCACATAATCGCGATGGCCAGGGGTAAGGCGGCGATAACACCTGCAGCAAAAGACTTGTAGGAAAACGCGACGATTAACAGCACCATAAGCACGGAGACAAAAATTGAGACCGTTTGGGACTGCACGACCAGACGGACAAGCGCCCCTTCCTGGGCAGCGCCGCCTCCGACAAGTACGCGCACGTTTTCAGGAAAATGTGCGGCCGCATAATCCTTGATTGCCCGGGTAACGTTCTGCGCGTCCGCCTGCCACTGGCTGTTCACCAGTACTATTGTTTCTATGGCGGTAGGCTCAAGGGGATCATTGGAAAAGCTGTTCTCCGCATTTCCCGCAAGCAGTATGAGATAATTTGAAATAAGCTGCTGCAGTTCCTCCGGCGTTTCTTTTCCGTAACGCGCCGGCACCGCCGGTATTCCATAATACGCACGCCCCTCGTAATTCGTCATACGCTCAAGTTCCCGCACCAGGCTCCGGGCGTTCATATTCGCGTTCTTTCCGGCGGCGGCGTTAATCATGGCAAAGGTGACCGGTGTGCCGGAAAACGCGGGAGCGGCAAGCCGGCTATCATTCATTTGTTCACTGTTTTGCCCTTCTTCGATTGCCTCTTCAAATCCAAAATCCCCAAACCCCAATTCATCGTTTGCGTTATCGCCGGCAGGATCACGATAAAGGCAGGGCAGGTAAACGGCGGCAACATATTTGTGGAAAAAGGGGGCTTGCTTACCATGGACGGCGGAACATTCACCAATATTCTGACGAGGGTGCAGCAGGGCGGCGTGTTTACCATGAACAACGGAACACTGGGCGCCAAACATACCCAGGGCGATGGAACACTTATAGATACGCTGACGGATGTGCAGAAGGGCGGCACGCTCACGGTAAATGCAGGAAGCGTAGAGGGCAACGTAGATGTGTCCGGCGTGTTTACCATGAACGGCGGAACATTCAATAGTCCCAGGACGGATGTGAAATCGGGCGGTACGTTCACGATATATAATTCTCCAGGGACTACTATTACCGCCGGATCACAGGTATACATGAACGGGGTACCTGTTACTACCTCCTGGCCGCCAACGGGGAGTTGGATTGTCTTCACCATCACAGCACCCTAATGCCTGCGTGCGAGGAACTGCCCCGTATAACTCCCGGTGCAAGCAGCCACTTGCTCCGGGGTTCCGGTGCAAACAACATGAAAATTTTACCATTCCCGCAGTTTGCTATGATCCGGACTAATAATGCTAAAAGTTTCGCCGGAAGGCATAACCGCATAAAAGCCTTGTTTGAGAATATACTGCTTTATATTTTCATTCATAACAACACCGGCAATGGCCCCTAAATATTTGCGCTTGTCCTTAAAC
>BOAU01000107.1 GCA_026002025.1 Spirochaetia bacterium
GCGGGGGAGGTGGGGGCGGCAGCGGGATGTCCTCAATAATGTCCGTCAGTTTCATAACCCGCGCCGGCTCTTCGACCGTCATTGGCAACGCCTGCACATTAAAGGCGAGAAAAAAGATAAGTGCCCCGTGAAGGGCGGCGACAGCGATAAAAAGGAGCAGCCGCAGCCGGTTTTCTTTACTCATTTTTCACCACAAAACTGACAACCCGATATTGCAGGAGCTGGAGAATAGACAGGACACCCTGAATTTTTTCAAAGGGGGTGTCCCGGTCGGCAATGATATGGAGCCGGGTGTCGGGGGCCTCCCGGTAGGTATCGGCCAGGGTGTTTTCCACGGTCCGGGTGTCCGCGGGAATTCCATCAAGGTAGACCCCTCCGGCCCGGTCTATCCATATTTCCAGATTTTTTTCCGCGCTGGTCCTTTGGGCCATTTCCGCTTCGGGGTATTCAATCTTTACTTCCCTGCGGTAATTGATAAGGGACACCAGCATGATGAATATGAGCAGCAGAAATGCTACATCCGACATGGAGTTAAGGGGTATTGAAAAGTTTTTCCTTTCCCGGCGCTTTATATTCATGGGGATGCGCCTTCCGTATTTTTCATAGTAAAGGAGAAGGATTCTACTTTCAGGTTTTGGGCAAGCTCGACAAAGGAAACCACCTTTTGCCAGGGCGTTTGGGGATCAACCGTGAGGATTACCGCCATGTTCGGGCGGGACGCAATAAGGGATCGGATCTCCTGCCGGGCAAAGGGGATGTCCCGTATTTCATTTTGATAGATCAGATCCCCCGCGGCGTCAAGATCAAAGCGGAGCAGATCTTCTTTGAGAATGAGCCGGGTCGAATCCTTTGCGGGCAGGGTCATAAGGAAGCCCTTGTTGATGTTGAACCCCGCGATCACAATAAAATAAATGATCAGCAGAAACGCGATGTCGCTTGAGGCGCTTGAATCATCAAAGGGTTTCCGTTTCCGGCGCTTAAGCTTCATTTCTCTCCGTCGGCGCATTTTCACAGTGAATGGCGATTTCGGTTATCAGGGTTGAACAGCATTGCTCCACGTCTGCGGAAAACCTGTCCACGATGTGGGAAAAGATCGAATGGGCGATCATGGCGATGATGGCGATGATAAGGCCGAATACGGTGGTGATAAGGGCCTCGTAGATGCCGTTTGCCACAATCTGGGCGTTTACCTCGGTGGCTTCCGCGATTGACTTGAATGCGCCGATCATCCCCGAGACGGTGCCCAGGAACCCGGTGAGGGGCGAGAGGGAACCCAGGGCGGTAAGAAAGTTGAAGCCGTTTTCCAGTGAATTGATGCAGGAGAGGGCTTCGGTCTCAACGGCCTTTTCTACCCGGTGTTCAGAAAAACTGCGGCCCTCTGTCAGGCCGGACCGGTCCACCAATGCAAGGAGCACCCGCGCCCCCATGCGCCGCTTTGTCAGTGTGGAAAGGTATTCTTTTGTTTCAGAAAGATTATTCGTTCTGATCCCTTCGTCTACTTTTGCGCTAAGATCATCGAGCTTGAGATTATGGTAGCCCAGATAGATCGCCCGTTCCAGGGCGATGGCGATTACGGCGATTGAGAAAAAGAGGAGGGGCCACATGAAGACGCCCCCCATGGTAAACAGTTCAAGTAATGAAAAACTGGAGCTTCCTTCCATAAAATAAACCTCACTTAACCTTGATCAGGGTAATATCTTTATTAAGGGAGGCGATGAGGGCGTCCCATTCATAGTCAAAGTATATCCAGGGCAGGGCTTCTTCCCAATCCCGGAGCAGGGTCCCCGAATCCCGGATCCTGTGCAGCTCTTCGGGGAAACGGGCCTGGGTATAGGCCGTGTTCCATCTGATATCATCGGAAGTCACCCATAGGGCGTTTTCCTTTGACCAGTCCGCGGGACGCTTCTTGGCGGAAACCAGTTCCGGCAGGAGTATGGGTTTCCAGTATTTCTCAAAGGCATTCTGATCTTTAAAATTCTCCGTAATGTTCTGGCTGTGCATCCATTCGGTGAGCGCGGATATCCGTTCCTGCCGGTTGCTCAGGGCGCTTACCGCATCCGCGCCGGTGATCCGGTTGTTGTCCCGGCGTATCTTTCCTTCGGTGATTGACACCTTTTCTACAGGTGTATCAAAACGGAGCGTTGCGCCGCTGCCGCTTATCGTAAAGACACCGCTCCCGGAAAGTTCCAGGGTAAACTCGTTCCACCCGGTCAGGTTGGGGCTGAGAAAGTACAGGGACTTAAGCTGAAATTTTCCCGATTCATCCGGCAGCCCGCCGCGGAAGCGCAGATTCGGCATGGCAGTGCCGCTGACAGCGATAAATTCTTCCCCGTTCTTTTCCCGTATGCGGGAAAAGCGAATTCCCTCTTTCGGTTTTTCCTGATAGGTCCATAGGTTTTTTTCCTTAAAGGCCGAGCCGTCCAGTACACGGGCGCTCTTTTCGACCAGGGTACTGCATCCTGACAGAACCGTTATAAGAAACAGCAGTATAATTTTCATTTAATAGCTCCACTTAAATCCGAATGACACCATGGGGATGGGCAGATCGTAGGAAACGGAATTGCTTCCCGTATCTTCCTTACCGGTGTACTCATTAAAGGTGGTGCGGGTCTCTTGAGGGTTATACACCAGGGACAGGAGGTTTTCCGCCCCCAGGTATATTTCCGTCTGTACTTTGCCTTTCTTGTCAAAAATAAAGAAGGAGAACTTGAGGTCCAGCGGAAGGGACCATACGCCCCGGGTTTCTTCCTGGCCTATAACATCCCGGCGGAATTTCTGAATGATCACCTGGTTGCCGTCTTTGTCCAGCACGGGGTCATATTTTCCTGTCGTTTCATTCCATTCGACCTCCTGTACCGGGTAGGAATAAACAGGTCCATAGGTCAATTGGGTTCTGGGCTGGCCCGAGGCAAAACCGAAACGGAGGGCGATATTGAAGCGCCTGACCGGTTTTATGTTCAGCACCAGATTGAAGTTGTGAAACCGGTGGAAGGAGGGATAGTACCAGTCATTTTCCTCTTCTTCTTCTTCCCCCCCAATCCCGCCGAACCCGAATTCGCCGCTTGAAGGTTCATAATACTTTGCGTGGGTAAAGGTGTAGGAAATCCACCCGTCTATATACCGGGACTGCATTTTTTGCAGTTGTAAATCAAAGCCCCAAATTCGGCCTTCCCCATCAAACCCCCATTTGACATTAACGCTGTCGGCGCTGTTACCTGTGATGTCCGCCATGATATAGGCGCGGTTAAAAACCTGTTTGTAATACCCTTCGATATTAAAACTGAAACCTCCGGCAAAATCAAGTTTGGTCCCGATTACCGTTGTCCAGGAGCGGTTCAGTTTCAGGTTTTCAAGGCCATCGTTTCCCTCTTCGATAAAAGAAATGTTTTCGTTCATCGAAGAGAAGAGCCCCGTGCCGATGGTGGCGGAAAGGGATTCGAGAAAATTCGGGATTCCAAAGAGTTCCTTGTTTTTGAGGATGTTGAAGTCCAGGTTGATCCGGGGGCTCCATGCGGGGACAGCGGAGGCCGTAAAGCCCTTACCCGCAAAGTAAAGTTGATCCATCCTGATCCCCGCTTCCACGCCGAAGAACTGATTGGGGGTCGTGTATTCCATGAGGGTATAGGCGGAACTAAAAAGTCCGTGGTTGTTCACATCCACAATTTTATGAAAGGGCCAGATTACGGCCCTGTAATAGGGCTGATTGGCTATGGCTATGTCATACAGAGAGGAGTAATCAACCCCAGGAATCATGTACCTTTCCATAAAGAGACCCACGTTTTCGTACTGCCGCCAATTGGTGTAGAGTTCCTGCACCCCTGCGGCAGCGAGGAAGCCATTACCCAGGTCCCAGTCCATATCAAAGCGGGCCTGGGCGTTGAAAACCAGATTGTCCGAATCAATCCCCATGTTGAGATCCGGCGCGTGGTAAGAATTAGCCGTAGTAAGGTTAAAGGGCGGATTTTTAAACATTGCATAAAGAGGATTATTCAGAAAATTATTATTATACCGAACTTCCACATCATTATTGACAAGCCCTTCGGCGATAAGTTCCGTATACCCAAGGCCGGCGGTTGCCTTGAGTGCCATCGTAGGCATGGGGTTGAAGGTAAGGCCTGCGATACCGAAGCCCTGGTAGTTATGGTAATCAAAGTTCATAGACATACGGCCCGATATCCCGTCATTCCCCGCTACTTCTCCCCCCAGGAGCCCATCCTCATCATAGTCGGTGATGTATTCGGCGCCGATACCGTCGCTGCCGAAAAATCCGTTTAAGGTCAATTCCAAATCTGTGTTAAAGCGGTAGTTCCCCGACAGGGCAGCGCTTCTGATATAGGGGGCGGTGGAGACCGCATTGATGAGGTCCAGGGTTTCATTTCCCGGCGCAGCCTTGCTTATTCCCTGAGCGGTCCATACCAGGAGATCCCAATAGGTTACCTTCCCCATGAACATGATTCCGCCCTTGCCGAAGAGGGGGTAGGAGAGGTTGATGCTTGCCGCACTGGTAGAGAGCCCGACATCCAGTTCCATTTCTGTGGGGTCCGCTTTTTTGGAAGTGATTTCCAAAAGCCCCGAGATCGTATGCCCATAGCGGGTGGAAAAGACCCCGTGGGAGAGCTGGGCGCTGGATATCATTTTTGGATCGAAAATCGAAACGCCCCCGCCCCAGTGATAGGGCCGGGCCAGGTAAAATCCGTCCAGGGACGCCATCAGGTCCCCGGGATCGCCCCCGCGGATCGAGGGCATGGCGTTGAACATCCCCGAATAGCCCACCCCCGGCAGGAGTTTGATGGAGGTCATCACATCTTCGACGATGCCGATTTCCGCAGTCCGGGCCAGTTCCGGTCCGGAGATGGCAACGCTGCGGCCGCTCCTTGACTCGCTTACCCCCGGCCTGCTGGCTTCGATCACCAGTTCCCTGTTTTCCATGATCCCGCTGAGGCGCAGGGCCAGGGTAAAATGATCCGTTCCCAGGCTGATAACAAGCCTGTTGTTTTCGTAGCCCGGATAGGCTCCCTGAACAACCACTTGCCGATCATCGGGAACGGAGATGAAAACCTTTCCGTCTTCATCGCATTCATATTCCGTTCCGTCCCAGGAACGGATCAGGGCCCCCTCAAGGGGGATTTCGAGGTCCCGGTCTTCAACGTATATTTCAACATCCCGGCCAAAGAGGGACGGCAGGGCAAAAACGAAAAAAATCACCGCAAAAACCAACGAGGGCTTTTTCATAAAGTAAAAGTATACAGGGTTTCGAGGAGTAGGACAATCTGCTGCGGACCTTTGGTTCGGCGGCTTTCGGGGTATATACCCGCGGGCTCCCCGATAGGCGCCGCTTTTCAGCAACTCCGCCAGATTTTGAAGCTTCTCCATTACGTTCCCGTTCATATTCTCCCGCTGTTACTCCGTCTGCTCCAACCGCTCCGTCCCTTCGCGTCCATATCATACGCACGAGACCAAAAGTAAATATTTTATTCACTTTTGATATTTTGAAGTTAATCTTATAGATGTAAACTGGTTGTCAACAAAAGGTTAAATTTTTGGGCTCTTCCGGCTATGAGGTGGAAGGACTCATGTCCAAACCGCCCAGGTGAAAAAGGATAGAACGCTTAAACCGTTCTTTGTTCCGAAACCCAAAGGCGATTTTTTTAATGCGTTGAATGCAAGCA
>BOAU01000108.1 GCA_026002025.1 Spirochaetia bacterium
GCGAACAGAACCTACAAAGATAGCGTATTCTCCTGGCTTTTCAGTGATCCCGTTGTCCTGCGGGAGCTCTACGGCGCGCTTGAAGGGGTTACCCTGGACCCCGGCGTACCCATCAGAATAAACACCCTGGAAGGGGTCCTGTTCAATGGGCAGATGAACGACATTTCCTTTGTCATCGCCGATACCCTGGTAGTCCTCATTGAGCACCAGAGCACCATCAACGAAAACATGCCCATCAGACTGCTTTTTTATATCGCGGAAATCTACAAGAAGTTGACCGGTGAAGAAGACATCTACCGAAAGCAGAAAATCCCCCTGCCCCGGCCGGAATTCATCGTACTCTATAACGGAACCGAACCCTACAATGATGAAAAAATCCTCAAGTTATCGGATTCCTTTAAAGACGCCGCTGCCTTAGGGCTCGGATCAGGCACAGCCTCCGAACTGGAGCTAACGGTGAGGGTATACAACATCAACCATGGCCGCAACGAGCCGCTTCTCCAAAGATGCAGAACCCTGAACTGGTACAGCGCCTTTATCGCCAAGGTCCGTGAATACGAAGAAACCGCCCCCGACAGAGAAACCGCCATGAAAAGGGCGATAAAATACTGTATAGAACACGACATTCTGAAAGAATTCCTGAAACAACATTCAACGGAGGTAATAAACATGTTATTAACCGAATGGAACTGGGACACCGCCCTGAGGGTGAGGGGGGAGGAGGCTCGGGAGGAAGGCCGGGAGGAAGGCCGGGAAGAAGGCCGGGAAGAAGGCCGGGATGCTCTAAACAGAGCTCTGGAACTTATGACGCAGGGATACTCTGTAGAACAGATAAAGGAAAAACTGGCCGCCAGAACGGCGGAAACAAAAACTGCGGGGAAATAGTCTGAGGGCTCATAGGCGCATACTTAAGAAGAATTTAACCACTAACCACACGGACAAAAAGGCAAGAAATCAAAGCAAAAGTCCGTGTGGTCAGTGGTTTATTTTCTTCGGTTTTCGCTAAATATGAGGGGCAAAATTGGACAGGCCGCTTTGTGTTTCCGCATGCCGTTCCCGGAGCCGGCCCGGCTTGTTATGCGGTCACCCGTTCCAGGGTATGTATTTTGTTTAATTGCATTTTCAGCAAGTCTTTTTCAATTCTTATTTCGTATTCATTTTGAATACCAACCCAGAATTCAACACTGTTACCAAAATATTTTGATAACCGTAATGCGGTATCTATGGTTATTTTTCTTTTGCCCTTCAGAATTTCAGATATTCTTGTCGCGGAAATATTAATTTCTTTTGAAAGCCTGTAGGCAGTGATTCCAAGCGGCTTAAGAAAATCTTCTTCCAGTATTTCCCCGGGTAATATTGGGTTTATCCTATTCATGCTTATACTCCTACTCCTTAATGATAATCAACAATTTCAACTTCAAAGGCATTGCCATTCTCAAAAAGGTGGGTCGCTTTTGACGTTTACGATTATTGCCAAGTGCCACTGCCCCAATCCGGGGCGCACCCAAAAAAAGCCCCCTCCTGAATGAAGGGGGCTTCCGTACCGTCCCCACAGCGGGGACGGTTGTTTTCTGAAAAACCTACCAGCCAAGAGTACCCAGTTGGTACGCCGCAAAGAAGGCCTTGCCGTCGATTCGTTTGGAATAGTTCTCCCAGTCACCAAATTTTCGGCTATTATCAGTACTGGCGTTATAATTCCCCAGATAGCCATAATCCGGTGAAAGGAACAGATACCAGGTATGGCCGTTAAAATTAATGACACCATTGTTTGCTTCAATTTTCGCGTCAGCAAACTCAAGGTAGAGCTGATCCTTGGTGTAAACGGTAGTACCGGAAGGAGCATAGATTAAACTACTGCTCGTTGCCTCACCATCCGCATAGCGCAGGGTTGCGGTAACATCGAACAGAACCGCATCACTCCAATCCGCACTACTGCCGAGGCCGCTCGGAAAATACCCGACTTTTAACTTGGCGCCATCAATGTTGGTTTTCAGGCCCTGGTTTCCAGCACTACCAGTCACATTCAACCTGATACCGAGACGCGCATTGTCAGCCTTGGTAATATATACTTGGGTAAACCAACCAGTCGAATTGTCTGTATTATCCACGGTTCTGCTGAAATTGTTCGCGAAATAAACATTACTATATTCGTAATCAACATCCGGGTTGCTAACGAAATATATCTTTCGCTTACCACCGAAGAAGTCGGTTGTGGTAACCAAGGGAGCGCTTGAATACTTAAACCGGTACAGATCGTTGTCGGCCACCGTTATGGGGTTGGTGACATAGTTGCCAATCACAGTATCGACCGTCCAGGTAACCGCGACATTGTCCCATCCGCTGCCATTATACTTTTGAAGCGTAACATAGGTAGGAATCGTGGCAGCATAATTGGTGACAGAATCAGAAATCCAGAGCGATGCGACTGCCGTTCCGGTAGTAGCGGTAGCGGGCGGCGTCCATACATAAGCACCAAGGCTCGCAGAGGTGGAATAGACAGTATTGTCGCTACCTATTTGCGACACAGAGCCACCACTACCGGCCGGAATATTCCCGGCATAGGGCGTACCCCCAATACTGATGGATGTATAGTCGTAAAAATCGTCATAGAACGCTTCACCGAGTTTGCCGTCGTTATTCCGGTCCAGGAGGATGCCGTTGTGATGGCTGTACTTGGTACCGTCAATCTTGGCTGCCACGGCGCCCACATTACTTGCGGCAAGGGTGAGTTCAAGCGTCAGGGTAGTACCCTCACGGCGAATAACGGTGTAGTCAATATTGCCGATCAGGGCATGGGCCGTATTGGCTGCAGGGGCGGTATTTGAGATGTTATGGAAGCTCAAGAACGCCTTGAGACTGGTGGTAAGCGCCGCCAGATCACTGCCGTCGTTAAGGATATCAAGTCCAATGTCATTGGGGAAATTGTAGACGGTGACGATCTTCGAACCGCCCGTAGCGGTACTCGGATTACCGTCAAAATTCGGGTAGTTTCCAGTTCCGCTAAGTGTCCTTACCCCGTCCACGCCATAGGCGTCGGTGACGGGAGCAAGATCGGGGTCCGTGGGATCAAGGGTCTGTGAGCAGCTCATAATGGCGACAGTCGCCAAAGCTATAAGGCTTGCCCAGATTGGTTTCATCTTCATAATGTTCGTTCTCCTTTATTAGTTCTTGAGGCTAAAGACCAGGCTGAATTGGGTAGCATTGACGGTAAAACCGTTGACCGGTATCGTATATACCGCATCCAGGGACGCTTTGGGGCTAAACAACAGGGTAAAGCCGAGGGACGGCGTAATGGTGGAACCCCAATCGGAGCTTTCTTCCAGCCTATCCGTAAAGGTGGACCCGCCGCTGTAATCAACCTTTGTCACTTCGCCTTCTTTATCCGCGGTCTTGGTGGTAGTTGTCGTAGTGCCGTATCCGGGGGCATAGATGCGGGTTGTCTCGGATTCATAGCTAAAACCAAAACCAAAACCGGCATTAACCGCCAACTTGCCGGGAAGCAGCGCGTAGGTTACGCCGGCCGACACACTGGGGTTGAGGCTAAAGGTCGAGTTCTCTTGCTTGGTCTTACCTGACACCGTTTTTTCGGTGGTTGTGGCGTTTTTTTCGGGAGCAAACTCATAGGTGACGGCAGTTACCGTTAAGCCCTCGGTCCAGGAGGTCGAGGGATGTGAACCAAAGCCCACGCCAATGCTGGCGGCTAAAGCAATGTTCAAGTCATCACTCACCTGGTTGTACCATATAAAGGAAGGCGTAATGGTATTGTCGATATCAAACTTTTCGGTAAGGCTGACATTCGTCGTATCGACCCGTTGATTTGCACTCGGCGTAACCGCACTGGTAGCACCAGTAATACTATACGTACCGGCAACTGAACCGGAGTTGCCAAGGAGATCGTACTTGTTGGAGTAGATGTTCGTATTAAGCCTATACCCCAGGCCCAGGTTAATTTCCGATGTTCCATTCTTGGCCAATACAATCTCGGCACCCAGGTTGGCCCCGATCTTGATAGCGTCTGCGCTTATATCACGATAGGTAGTGGTTTTTCCGCTCGCAAGCACCCCGTTTACTTCAGTGTAGCCGTTATTGGTCTGTTGCTTTTCATGATTCTGGTAGATATCTAGCGCAACATCAGCATAGGGCTTCAGCTCAAGGGCGCCCAGATTCAGAGCCATGCCAAAACCAACAGACGGTTTCAAGGAACCGACAACCCTGGAATAATCTTCATTCTGAGGGTTTCCATAGGCTTTGACAGTACCACCGGCGCTCTCGGTTACCTGATTAACGTTGCTGACGCCGTCGGAAGGCTGGTTATATACGCTTAAGTCTTCCCAAAAGCCAACCTTGATACCGATAGTACCGAAGCCCAGCAAGGCGTTGATGCCATTGGCAAATTGAGCCTCATCGCGCAAGTAGTCGTCCCTGGTTACCGTCTGGGTAATCTTGGCGGCTCTGTCGGCATCACGGGTAGCCTCAATTCTTTGGTCATTGTCGGTATGACCAGTTGAGATATTCCCCTGATAAGCCAAACCGAGGTAGGTGCCCCCGAATTTCGTGGCATAGCCCAGGTTAAATTGGTTGGTGGAAGCGCCCGCATAGCCAAACCATTTGTCAAACGCCACCTGACCAAAGCGGTGATAATTCAGATAATCATCCACATCGGTTCCAAACAGCCACTGGGTTGCGCGGGCGGTACTGGATCCAGGATTGACCTGCGCCGCCAGCGGGAACGCCGCCAAAATCAGCATGACGACAAGGATTGCCGCCATTCCCATCTTTCTGTTCATAATGAACTCCTTAGAAAATATTCAAGCCGAACCAACGTCCAGCCAAAAGCACAGAAGAAAAGGGATAGGGATGCCAGGGCAGCAGGAAACGGCAAACGGGACGTCTGCAGACCTTCCGTCCGTGGATGCTCTGTCTGCTGATGTTCCGCCTGCGAAGTCTGCCGCTCCGCCCGCCACTGCTGCAGGTATTTGTGATGCACCACCCGCCGGTATTCAAATTCCGGCTTGCCGAAGTTCAGGATGAGGCCCAGGGGAATCCCGGTAGCATTCATGCGCCGCCAGAGATCCCGGCAGACGCCCGGCGTTATTTCCCATTGGTAGAGGACAACCCGGACCAGCACTTTGCGGTTGAGGAAGGTAAAATCAGCTTTGATGAATTCTTGAGAATTGTCTTGCGGAGGGTCCGCAGGATCGTCTTGCGGGCCGTCATAGAACATTCCCGCAATACACGGCAGGCTCACATCCTGTTCGCAGCCCCGGCGGCCGCCCTTGTACTGCGCGGCCAATGCGCCCACATAGCGTTTGCGCCGGTAATCCGGCCCGAGTTCGTCATGGATTTTCCGGGCCGTCCGGAAGATATCGCGGAGGATGTAATGGACATGGAACGTGCCCGAAGGCGCGTCCCGCTCACTTGATTTTAGTAAGTATTCTTCAC
>BOAU01000109.1 GCA_026002025.1 Spirochaetia bacterium
CACTATTTTCCACTGCTGCCGGTCGTCTTCTAATTCCTCAAGAAATGATAATACCTCTTCCACACCTTCAACCCCTCCCAAGGTCTTATGAAAAAGTATATCACTTTTCTTTCATGCGTTTGTCGTGGTAATACTCCCGCAACACTTGCCTTTATTCAGATTATGTAATATACTTATTTATAAGAGGTAGTGTGTGGGTAGGGTCACATTTGAAGAAACGGATGACAACGACTTTGAGCCTGTGCGGCTTGAATTTCATGTCGGGAAACTTTTTACGGGACAGGATATTCGCGGCAAGGGGAAAACATTCAACGATTTGAAACTGACATACCAAATATCGATATTGGTAAAAAAGGTTCTTTTCAACGATGATGATATAGTTCACAGTTTTGAATACTATGATCCCGAACGGCGAATATCACTTGACGGGCGGAGCCGAATAATCACTGTAGAATTGAAAAAACTGGACAAAATTATCGAGAAACCTGTTGCGCAGATGACGGCGCAGGAATGTTGGGCGGTATTTTTTCGGTATATTAAGGATCCCACAAAAAGGCAAAAGATCAACCAAATTTTAGAAGCACAGGAGGACGCGGCATGAATGCCGATGCTATGGCAGGTCAGGTATTACGGACAATCAGCAAGGACAAGGCGGAACGCGCCCGTCTTATGAGCGAGTACAAATTCGAGACGGATCACCAAAGTAAAATGGTGCAGGCAGAAAGGCGAGGCGAAATGCGGGGACGAACAGAAGGACGAACAGAAGGACGAACAGAAGCAACAAAAGAAATTTTAGCCTTGTTGGATAGTGGCAGGTCGATTGAAGAAATTAAAAAACAATATAGCAATGGAAATTGAAACCGTCTGAATTTTAGAAGCACAGGAGAACATAGCTACCCCTTAAAAAAAGGCTTGGAGTCTTTCGCCCCCAAGCCTTCCTCCTCTCCGCAATAAAAAGCCGCCCCCGGTTTCCCGGAAGCGGCCTGCTCTTAGGGAGCGCTATTTGACACAGAAAGCGGGGGCAACGCCACCCACATTACTCGCAACGGCGCCGACGGTAGTACCAGTGTTGCCGACAGCACAGAAATACTGTTCCTGCGTAGAATAGGGCGATGCCTCCCGATACGGTACGGCAGTATTGCTGCTGTTGTATTTTATGCGGCTCGTATTTCCACTAGCTCCTGTTTCGTAGTACTCAAGCCGCCCCTGATTGGCAGTCGTTTCGGTCGAATCCGAATTTGACTGGCTGCCGAACATCTCCCTTGCCGTGGGCAGGAAGAGCTTGTCCTCTATCGTATCCACCACCATATTTGTTGATGATGATCCGCTCTCTCCCGCATTGAATCCGTTCCACACAATGCGTTTCGGCGCCCAGAGGACGCTCTCCGGCACGCCCGCGGCGGTAAGCCCCGCAAGGAAGTTGCCGCCCACCCCGCTAACCGGGGCAAGGTACTTCCGAATTTCGCTATCCTTGTAGCCGCCCACGTTGGTAGCGGTCTCGTTTATCCGGTGGGTTCCCGGCATGTTCTGGAACTGGAACACCAGGTGGGGGGCGGTTCCGTTGCCGTTTTTACCGCTGTAGGCGTTGATGCCCACCACGATAAGCCTCAAGAGCCAGCCGTGGCCGGTTAATTCAGCATTGGTTGCGTTGATTGCGCCGTTTTCACTGTCCGTATCGCTATCGGCATCGGAGCCATCAGCCGCTTCTGTTCCGGTGTGAAACCGCACAACCGTCAAATCGGCCAGGTCGATGTAGTCGCCCAGGGCTATGGCTCCCAGCTTACGCGCTGTGCCCGACCCTGAAGCCGACGGGCCTGCCGCAAGGTAGGCCTGGAGCTCGGTAAAGACTTCCGTTACTTTCGCCGCGTTGTTCGTTGTTACGTCAATGCCGAATTTGTCGGCGATGCTTTGGGCCGAGGGGTTGGCGAGGGCCTTATGCAGGGTTATGGGTTTCGTCCCGCTTGCGATACCGTCCTTGGTGATGGACACGTTGGCGGCTCCCAGTGTGGTAACGGTAAGGGCCAGGCTCCAGTGTGTGCTGTCGGTCTCGGTAAGGGTCCCCTTGGTCGCCGTACCGGGCGCTCCGCCTATGGTGATGTCGGTGTCCGCGAGTCCGCTAACGGGGCCGTCAAACACAAAGTCGATTTTGGTCGTTGTGGCGGTATACGCGGCGCCGTCCACCGTAGCGGTGTAGGTGGTGTCGGCGGTGGTTGCCGTTGCGTCAGTCCCTACGCTGGTGTTACCGATGGTATCCACGGTCTTTACGGTAAAGGTGTACGCCGTGGCATAGGCGAGGCTGCTAATGGTGGCGGTGGCGGTTCCCGCGAGTACGGTGATGGGCTGGGTTACGCTGCCCGCCGCCGGACTAAAGGTGATGAGCACTTTTGCGAAGTCGCTGTCCGTAGGGGCAGTCCAGGTAAGGACTACCTGTGTGTTTTCGGCGGTTGCCCCTAAGCCGGTTACCTCCGCCGGGGGGGTGATGTCGGGCAAGGTAAAATCGGCCGCCGTAAAATCAAACCCGGTTACCGTGGTGGTCAAATTCTGATAGATATGCACCACTTCCATTTTCCCTGCGGTTTTATAGCCATCCGACAGGGCAGCCGTAAGCACATAGTACCCGGCGTCTACCGGCGTCTCTGGCCCCGAAAGGGTGGTGGTAACGCCATCGTCAGTAAAAGAGGTAACATCAAAATCAGGAAGCGCTGCACCGCCCAGCTTTTCCCAGGTGAGGGAATCAAGCGTTGCCGTAACCGGATAGGTGACGGTGTAGGTGAGTGTTCCTGTTCCCCCGCTTGTCACCGGTTCCAGAGTGACGGTGACGGAGGTGGAGCCGCCCTCGCTAACCGTAAAGGCGGCGGCGGTGCTGCCCGATGCCACCAGATTAGTATGCCCTGCTTCAAGGTAGGCATCCACCCTAAGGTTCCAGTTGCCCGTTACCAGGGTGAACTCACCGGCTTCAGGGGTTTTTTCCTGCCCTGCTTCGCCGTCCTTGGTAAAGGTATACACATAGTGAAGATCCACCTCGGCTGGCTGGGTGGGGAAGATAGTCCGCACCGAGGCAGCCGGGGCAAAACCCTCACCCGCGATGGATACCCGCACCTGCCCGGTTCCCGGAGCCGTTGAAATCCCCTCTTTGAGTGACGGGGAAAGGGGGTTACTACAAGCGGCAAACAGAACTGCCGCTCCAACAATCAAGCCGCAGAGGGCTTTCAAACCGGTGGTCCGGTTCATAAACTTTTTCATGCATTCCTCCTAGATTTCTACCGTGATGGTAATAGTTGTTGAATACCAGGCGCTGCCGTTTTTCTGCACTTGGAGCCCGATATTGTACTGCCCGTTATCTCTTCCGGTGCTGTCAAAAGTGAAAGTCGTTCCGGTTGCTTCCGGCGCGCCGTTAACAGACCACCGGTGGTTTGAATACTCAGATGTGCTCAGGCCGGTGATAAGCGCCGTTTGGGCCGCGGATCGGGAAAGGGTCACCGAATCGGTGGTGGAGGCAAAGATGGTGGCGTCGTCCGTCCAGAGGGTTACCGTCACCGTTCTTGTGCCGGTAGGTTCGGCCGTGCTAATCGCCGCACTGCGCTGCGCCGTACCGGCATCGTAGTTAGTATCCGCCTTGGTGCGGGCATAGACGTAGTAGGGAGTACCGGCACTGAGTCCGCTGTTAAAGGTCGTACCGCCCTGCCATGTTTCTATTGTTATGCCGGTGGCTACGGTGCTAATGGCATATTCGACAGTTTGACTACCTGGGTTGCTGGGCACTGTAACGGCGTTCACCGTGATGCTGCTTGTGGTCGGGGTACCGCTTACGATAGGACCGCCGCTAACCGCCGCGCCTGTTGCTTTGTTTATCGTACCGGTTTTACCCGCAAAAGGCGCCGTGCCCAAGTTTATGCCGCTCAGCGTATAGTTCGCCGATGCCGCGACGGAAAGGGCGGGCGTTCCGCTAAAGGTAATCGCCACAGACGTACCGGCATTCGCACTTGCAAATGCATAGTTTATGCCGGTAATAGTGCCGTCATCACTGCCCACCTTCGATGCGGCTTTAATCCCGATAGTAAGCCCGGTTGCCGTTGTAGTACCATCGTAGCTTTTTGCGTTTACGGAACCGGTTACCTCAAGATCGCTATTCGTAAGCGGTTTTTTCGCCACCGTTACCGTACCGACACCGGTCGATGTTTCACCGTCAATAAGCGCCCTGAAATAATACGTACCGGCCGGGGTCGCATTCGTTGTATTGACCGTGATATTCGTGGAGCTTCCGCTGACGTTTACCGGGGTGCTTACCGTAACGCCGCCTGGCGCGGTAGTCGTCGTTGTTCCGAGGGCGTTGCTAAACCATGATAAACTCGCCGGAACCGAGCCGGTAATGCCGCCGGTCGTAACCGCGAATGTTGAGCTGCCCGTTGTTCCGTAGGTGAGCGAGCCGCTTTGTACGCCGATAGCGGTCACGGTCTTCGGTATGCCGGTGTTATTGGTGACTGTTTCATCGGTGAATGCAGCTAAAAGGTTTCCCGCCGTGTCTTTAATTTGCTCCGAAGCATTAGCGCTTTGAACATATGACACGGTTACTGCTTCGCCATTGGCAGCCGCTGAAGCCAGCGTAAGCGTGATAGAATTTTCGCTTACTACCGCATTCGATACGGCAGGATTTCCGGATATGCCGTTCACGGTAAAGTCACCCGTATCCGGCGTACCGGTTGCTGTTTCGGAAAGCGTGATAACAAGGGTCGTGCCGTTAATCGCCGCAGATACGAATACCGGCGCGGTGATATCCGGGGTTCCCGTCACTACCGGGTTTACGCCGCTTATCGTCAGCACGGTTGAAAGATTACCCGCCGCATCTTCCACAACAATGTAAGCCGTGTAGGTAGAGCTTGGGGTAAGGCCGGTTACCGCAATGGTATTTACCGCTGCAGTTGCCGCGGCCGTTCCCTTTGCTGCCGCAGTACCTTGTGCTTTTACTGTCGCCTCATCAGGCACGGCATCACTTGCCGCCAATACCACATAATAGTAGGTCCCCGCTTCATCGGAGCTAAACTTGAGGGTGGCGGTGGTTCCCGCTGCGGTGGACAGATCGCTCACACTGCCTAAGCTTAACACCGGGGCGGTGATGTCACCGTCCCCGGGCGGGCAAGCGGTGAACACCAAACACAACCCCAGCATACCAACCAGCGTGGCAGCTAAAGCTGTTTTCGAAAAAACTGATTTCCTGTTCATAAGAAATCTCCTTTACGTTTTAAGCCCGTTACGGCTCCTGCTTAAAAGCCCGCATACGCGGACCTTAAATCCCTGTCCTACTTCGCAGCCAGCACCAGCGCCGCCGTTACTCCCGCGCTAATCACCGCCGTCACCGGTATCCCTATCAGCGTAAAGCGCTTCCAAAACCTTGAGCTGTGCTCGTATTTCGCG
>BOAU01000110.1 GCA_026002025.1 Spirochaetia bacterium
TTACAGTACCATGCGGGAATGCGGTGGCCCCACCAGAGCTGGCGGCTGACGCACCAGTCCCGGATATTTTCCATCCAATGCTGGTAGGTGTTTTCCCATTTTTTGGGATAAAAAACGATCTCCCCTTTCCGCCATGCGGAGAGGGCCTTTTCCGCCAGGGGCTTCATGCGAACAAACCACTGTTCCGAAAGGAAGGGCTCTATCACCGTATGGCAGCGGTAACAGTGGCCCACCGCATGGGTGATATCCTCGTCCCGGATGAAAAGTCCCGCCGCTGTAAGGTCTTCCAAAACCGCCGCGCGGGCAGCCTTCACGGTCAGGCCCCGGTACTTTTCCGGGACCTCGTTGTTGAGTTTGCCGTCAGGGGTGAGGATATTAATCACTGCGAGATCGTGGCGCTTGGCCACTTCCCAGTCGTTGGGATCGTGGGCGGGGGTTATCTTTACCACCCCGGTACCGAATTCCCGATCCACATAGGTGTCGGCCACCACGGGGATGTCCCGGCCGGTCAGGGGAAGCTGTACTTTTTTGCCCACCAAAGCCGTGTACCGGGGATCTTCGGGGTGAACCGCCACGGCGGTATCCCCCAACAGGGTTTCAGGCCGGGTGGTGGCGATCTCAATGAATGCGACACCTGCGGTGTCGCTAAGCAAGCTATCGCTTGCAACAATCGGGTAACGGATGTGGTACATCTTGCCGGGGGTGTCTTCGTGCTCAACTTCATCATCAGAAAGGGCGGTGCCGCAGGAGGGACACCAGTTGACCAGATAGTTGCCTTTATATAGAAGATCCCGTTCATAGAGGGTGACAAAGATCTCCCGGACCGCCTTTGAAAGGCCCTCGTCCAGGGTAAAGCGCTCCCGTGACCAGTCCACGCTGGCCCCAATCCGGGCAAGCTGCCGGGAGATTATTTCATGGTGTTCGTTTTTGATTTTCCAGGTTTCTTCGACAAATTTTTCCCGTCCCAGGTCATGCCGGGTCTGGCCTTTGGCCTTGAGCCGCCGTTCCACCACGTTCTGGGTTGCAATCCCCGCGTGATCGGTGCCCGGCACCCAAAGGGTAGGCTCTCCCCGCATACGGTGAAAGCGGACCACAATGTCCTGAAGGCTGTTGTTAAGCCCATGCCCCAAATGGAGGACGCCGGTAACATTGGGAGGAGGGATGACCACCACAAAGGGCGTTTTGCCGCCGGTGGAACCGGCTTTTCCCGCCGCAGGCTTGAATGCGCCCGAGTTTTTCCAATGGGCATAGATCCGATCCTCAAAGGTTTTGGGGTCAAAGGCTTTTTCAAGCTCAATCGCCTTCATTTTGTCTCCTCAATGTATGGGCTAAGCATAACTTATTAACATAAAGTGTGCAATTATTCAGAAGGGCGGGGCGCAAGCAGGGCTTTTTCGATTGTCCCGATGGTCTCATCCGGGGTGGACGCCCCGGCGCAGAGCCCTGTCGTTTTATAAGCGGCGATTTCCGCGGGAATTTCCTCCGGGCTTTCCACGAGCCATGCGGGCTTGCCCTGTTCGCAGGCGATGGACAAAAGACGGCGGGTATTGGCCGATGACCGGCCCCCGGCGACAATAACCGCATCGACTTTTCCGCAGAGTTCCTTCAATGCTTCCTGCCGATCACGGGTAGCTCCGCAGATGGTATTGATAATTTCCAGGCCGGGAAAAAACTTCTTAATCCCCTCCCCTATGCGTGAATACTCCTCTGCGGAAATGGTAGTTTGTCCGATCAAGGCAGTTTTTGCCCCGGGATTTGAGTGAAACAATGCCTCGGCAGCCTGCGCCGCCTCATCGGGGTTGGCAGCCACGATACAATCCGGGACGTAGCCCTGTATACCGATTACTTCCCCGTGCTTTTTTTCCCCCGCCAAAAAGAGAATATACCCATCCCGGCTTAAGGCCTGGGCCTTCATCTGACTTGCCTTGACCCGGGGGCAGGTGGCATCCGCGATGACCGCGCCCCGTTTTTTCAATTCATCTTCCAATACAGGGCTGATTCCGTGGGCCCGGATGATCACCGTGGCACCGACAAGATTTTCAGGCAGATTATCCTCGGAAAGGATCTCCGCGCCCTGCCTTTGCAGGGATTCCAGTACCTGTGGATTGTGAATCAGGGGACCCATGGTACAGACCCGGCCCCCGCCGACATGGAGTTCCCCTTCGGCCATATCCACCGCCCGGCGGACCCCCATACAGAAACCAAGTACTTTAGCGCGGATTACTTTCATTGGAATAATTATAAGATTAAACGCAAAGAACACAGAGTCGAAGCCGCTTTCGCGGCGTATAGGGCAAAGTACGCAAAGGGAATATTAAATTCTTCTTCCTTTGCGAGCTTTGCGCCTTCTTGGCGTTCTTTGCGTTTAATCTTCTCCTAATTACACCTTGGCCGGAACAGCCGCCCCGCCGACAAGTTTCTTCTTTGCCCGTTTCTTGGCCTGAACGTCCCAGAGGTTCACGAAGCCGGAGGCGATGAATATGGTTGAGTACACACCGGAGATCATACCGACCAGCAGGGCCAGGGCAAAGTCCTTCATGGAGCCCGTAGTAAAGATGAACAGGGACAGCACCGCCAGCATGGTTGTGGCTGTGGTGATGATGGTCCGGCTCAGGGTTTCCGTTAAGGCCCGGTCCAGGATGTTTACAAAGGCATCGTCAGGGTAGATACGGCGGGTTTCCCGGATACGGTCAAAGATAACGATGGTGTCGTTTATCGAATAACCCAGGATCGTCAGGATCGCCGCGATGGTGGTGGTATTGAACTCCATCCGGGACCAGACCACAAAGGCCACCATGATAAGGGCGTCGTGGAGGATGGCCAGAACCGCGCCAAAGGCGAACTGGGGCTTAAACCGTATTGCGGAATAGGCCAGGATGAGGAGCAGGGTAAGGCCCAAAAGAATCCCCGCCTGCTGTGTCAAATTCTGTGAAAAACGGGAACCTACATAGTCGGAGCGGATCACCGCAACCCCCCCGATGCCGAAAGAGGATTCCAGGGTACTGATGATCTTTTCTGCGGGAACCCCTCCCTCGGTTTCCAGTTCGCTGTCCTCAAGGCGGATCATGAAGTGCCGGTCCGTATCCGCCCCCAGCTGCTGAACCGAAACGGTCCGGCCAAGGCTGATGAGGGAATCCCGGACATCCCCGATGGGAATAGGGGCACTTCCCGACGCAAGGTAATGCACCACATAGGGCACATTTCCCAGCTGGGGATTCCCCTGAGCGCTGTGGATCAGCCACTGGGAAAGGGAATTTCCCGGGGCCTGTGTCTTAACGGCGATTCCTTCCACACGGGAACCAAGGGCTCCGGTAAGGGCCCCCACGGTCTCGTATTCGGCAAAGGAGAACTGATGGGTTATGCCCTCGACCCCCGCCCCGGAAATAACGATGTAGAGGCTGCCCCGATCAAAAGAGACCGTAGCGTTTCCCCTGCCCGTCCAGGTAAGACTGAAGGCGGTTGGCGCAAACTGCACTTCCTGGATAAGGCCGGCCTGGAAGTCAACCCCCAGGTTAAAACCGCCCTTGACCACGTAGCCTACAATTCCCGTAACCGCAAGAACAGTAGAAAGGATTACGGCGGGAAGGAAAAATCTTGAAAAGGGTATGATGCGTTTCATTATTTAGCCCCCCCGGCTTCAGCCACAAAAACAGGAGCGGCGGCTTTCTGTTTCCGCCAGCTGATGGAAACATTCTTGCTATGCAGCACATCGGTGCCGAAGTCGAAGATGAGCCGGGACACAAAGAGGGCGGTAAACACCGAGGAGAATACCCCGATGGCCAAACTCACCGCGAAGCCCTGGATGGGACCTGACCCCAGCTGGGAGAGGAACAGGGCCGCGATAAAGGTGGTGATGTTGGAGTCCATGATGGCCCAGAAGGCCTTGTCGAACCCGGCATCAACCACCGCCTTGCGCCCCTTGCCCAGGCGCATTTCTTCTTTCATACGCTCAAAGATGATCACGTTGGCGTCAACCGCCATACCGATGGTCAGGATAAACCCGGCAATACTGGGCAGGGTCAGGGTAAAGTTGAAGGCGGAAAGCACACTGAACATCAAATAGAAGTTGAGGATCTGGGCAATAACCGCATTGATGCCGGAAATCTTGTAAAACACCAGCATGAACACCATAACCGCCGCAAGGCCGCCGGTAAGGGCATAAAGCCCCTGCCGGATCGTGTCCTCCCCAAGGCTTGCACCGATAGTCTGCTGGTTGGCCACTTCAAGCTCAACCGGCAGGGCCGCGGTCCGCAGGGTGAGGGCGATATTGTTCGCCTCCTCCGCGCCGAAACCGGTCAGCCGCACCGCGTCCCGGATGGCGGTCTGGATGGTAGCCTGGGATTTAACCCGGTCGTCCAGCACGATGGCCATGGGCTTCTGGATATTGGCGGAGGTCAATTTATAGAAGATTTCGCCGCCTTCGGAATCCAGCATAAAGGTAACTTCGGGCTTGCCGTCCAGGTTGTTCCGTTCCACCACGGCGCTCCTGATGTGGTTGCCGTCAAGACCGATTTCCTTTTTTACCGCCGTATAGTTACCGGTGAACTCATCCAGCCCGTATTGGTCCTTGGTATAAACCCCCAGGATCATCACGTCGGACGGGATAATGGTAGGATCAAGGAGATTCCCCGCAGAGTCAAAAGTGGTAGTGGGATGGGAATTATAATAACTGTTAAAAGAGGCGGAGGCTTCCTGATCCACAATGTGGAAAGCCAGGCTTCCCTTGCCCATAATGATGGAATTGATCCGCTCAGGGTCTGCGGTGCCGGGGATTTCAACGTAAATTTGGTCGGCGCCCTGCTTTCTTATCACCGGTTCTGTCAGGCCGAAACGGTCGATGCGGCTGTTGAGCGCCTCAAGGGCCCGGGTTACCGCGTCTTCACGGTCGGCCTCGGTCAAATCCCGGTTATACAACTGCCGGGTCCGCTCCTGAAGGGCGTCCATATCGGCCTGCAGCACGATACTCAAGCCCCCGGAAAGGTCCAGGCCAAGCTGGATCGCGTTTTTCTGAAGGTCCTTAAGGGCGAATATCTCTTCCCGGTACCTGGTTTCAATCGCGTCCAGGACTTCACGCCGGGACGCAAAGGCATTCAGCACCGTTTTGGCATTCCAAGCATCGGGGGCCTTCTGTTTTGCATCCTTATATACCTTTTTTGCCGAAGCAGTCAAAAAGGACAGGCGCTCCGGCACCGGACCCTCGGTGGAATACAGGGCAAGCAGCTCCTCTAAATCCACCCGTGCGGTCTGGGAGGCATAGGTCTTAATCTGTTCCCGCGATTCCAGGGCCAGGGCTTGCTGCTCCTTGGGCACCAGAAAATACCAGCGGATGCTGGGAAACAGGAAAACAAAACATATCACCACCGTCACAAGGATGATGATAAAACGGTACCGTTTACTCATGACT
>BOAU01000111.1 GCA_026002025.1 Spirochaetia bacterium
CTGCCCCTGGATTTGGCGGATGTACTCTTTGTCAACGAAATTGAAGGGGCCGCCCTGGCGGCCCTGCCCCAGGGAACGCCTTTTCTCATCATTCTGGAAAGTCTGGTCAAAAAATTTCCCCATGCTGAAATTATTCTAACCGCCGGAAAGGACGGCGCCTTTTACGGCTTCAACGCAATACGGGAAAAGGGTGACATCATCGACCTGCCGGTTGCGGACACCACCGCCGCCGGGGACACCTTTACCGGCTACTTTATCGCCGCCCGCGCCCGGGATTTACCGGTGCGGGAAGCGCTGGCCATCGCCTGCAAAGCATCTTCCATCGCCGTTTCCCGGAAGGGTGCCATGGCGTCCATTCCATTTGCAGAAGAAGTGTTCGGCTAAAAGAGACTATCCTCCATTACCCCCTCACTTGCATAAAATTTCACTATTCTGTATAAATATACGAAATGATGTAACTAATGTTACCATAATTCAGGAGGAAGATGATGAAGAAAACTGCTATGATAGCGGCGCTTTTGCTTGTGCCGCTGGTAATGGGCTTCGCCGGCGGCGGGAAGGCCGGAGAGGGCGCAAAAAAAGCCGAGCGGCTCAGGCTTGCGACCGGCGGAAACACCGGGACCTACTACGCCTACGGTTCCGCTTTTGGGCAGATTGTGCAGAATAAGACCGGCATACCGGTCATTATCCAGTCAACCGGGGCCTCAAAGGCGAACATCCAGCTTATCCAGGCCGGTGAAGTGGAGATTGCCCTGGTGCAGAACGATGTGATGGACTATGCGTACCGGGGAGTTGACCTCTTTAACGGCGAAAAAATCACCGATTTCCAAACCGTGGCGGCCCTTTATGCGGAAGCCTGTCAGGTTGTCGCGGACCCGAGCAAGGGCATCACAACGATTGCCGACCTTAAGGGAAAAAATGTTTCCGTGGGGGATGCGGGGAGCGGTGTGGAATTCAACGCCAACCAGATCCTTGCGGGTTACGGCATCGGGCCCAATGATTTTAACCGGCAGAATCTGAGCTTCGGCGCATCCGCGGACGCGCTCCGGGACGGCAAAATCGACGCCTTTTTCTGCGTGGCCGGAGCTCCGACAACGGCGGTCATGGACCTTGCCATCAACAAGACGGTGACGCTCCTGGAAATTGACAATGCCCACGCGGATGCCATCATTGCGCAGTATCCCTTCTACACGAAGCTGGCCATACCCGGAAACAGTTACCGGGGCAATCCCAATGACGTGCAGACCCTTGTAATTAAGGCTACCCTGATTGCCAGCCCCAAAGTAGATGCGGATACGATTTACACCCTTACGAAAACCCTGTTCGACAACAAGGCTGAAATTACCGCGGCCCACGTAAAAGGCGCGGAACTTGAGGCAGGATATGCGGTCTCCGGTATTTCGGTACCCTTCCACCCCGGCGCGGAAAAATACTTTAAGGAAATCGGCGCCCTGAAATAGCGAGGGGTATGGATTGCGGCGCGGGGGGAATTGATTGCGGCGCCCCAGATTTTTTGTGATAGCGGGCGCCGCGGTTATTGCGGCGCTTACTATCACGGTGTGTGTGTTTCTTCCGCCCCGGCTGGTAATTGTTGAAACAGAGTCGGGGCGTATTTTTTGGCAAAGAAAAATTCATAGGGGCGATGAATTCGCCGTAGAATTTATACATAGCGTGAATCAAACACCGGTACGGGACACCTTCCGTATCGAAGGCCGAAACATTACGCCGGTTTCTACCTTGTTTTATAATTTCGGCGCAGGTATGCAGACCGATCTGTCAGAGGGGCAGCAGCTGACCCGCCGGGGTGACGCATTGGTCATAAGCGGCTTTACCCAAACCTTTAAAGAATTGAATTTTATTGTCGGTACTGTTTCTGATCATATATTTTTCTTCGGGGAAGAAAAAATAAGTTTACGGGATCTATGCGGCAGGAATGCCCACCTTACGTTTCGTGTTGAGAGGATACCATGGTTCATGAGAAAGAATTGACAGATAAAGAAATCGAGGAGCTTACCAAGCAATTTGACAAGGAATCAAATGTGCGCCAGTTTATCGGCGTTCCGGGCATTATCGTCAAGGCGCTTTTGCTGCTTTTTGGGGCCTATGTGTTTTGGGTTACCCTTTTTGTGTCCCTGCCGGAACAGGTGCGGCGCTGCTCATTCCTGGCTCTCCTCGTTTTAATTGGATATATTTTATATCCCATTCACGGGGCACACACCAAACGGAAAAACCATCTTGCGTGGTACGACCTTGTGTTGGGCATACTGGGCGCATCCTGTTTCCTCTATTATGTGTTTAATTTTCAGGTGATCGTGAACCGCGCCATCGCTTTGAAACCCCAGGATATAGCCATCGGCGCTATCGGTATTATCATCCTTGCGGAGTTGTGCCGCAGGGTGGTGGGTATTCCGATTCTGGTGGTGGCAGCCGGATTTATCATTTATGCCTTTGTCTGCCCCGATCATTATTCATTGAAACGTATCGTCCACCAGCTTTTCTACACCACCGAGGGCATTATCGGCACCCCCATCGGGGTCTGTTCCACATTCATCGTACTGTTTATTTTTTTGGCGGCATTTCTGGAAAAATCCGGTGTAGCCTCCTTCTTTATCGACCTTGCAAACTCCGTGGCAGGCTTTGCCTCAGGGGGGCCGGCGAAGGTGGCGGTTATTGCAAGCGCCCTTGAGGGAATGTATTCGGGAAGCTCCGTGGCAAACACCGTGGGCTCAGGCAGCGTTACCATTCCGGTGATGAAGAAAACCGGCTACAAACCTGAGTTTGCCGCGGCGGTTGAAGCGGCGGCGTCCACCGGGGGACAGATAATGCCGCCCATCATGGGCGCGGCGGCATTTTTGATGAGCGAATATACCAACTTACCCTATGCCCGCATCGCGGTAGCGGCAATATTACCTGCACTCCTCTACTTTACCGGCATCTTCCTGATGATCCATTTTGAAGCGAAAAAACTCGGCCTTAAGGGGCTGCCCAAAGAATCCATCCCGAAATTCTTTCCCCTGCTTCTTGCAAAGGGGTATTTGTTTTTGCCGGTGCTGGTGCTGGTAGGTTTTATGAACTGGTTTACCCCCGCAAAGTCCGCCTGTTTTGCCATTTTGTCGATCCTTATTGTGTCGGTATTTAAAAAGGAAACCCGTTTTACACCGGCAACTTTTGCGGACGCCCTTGCCGCGGGATCACGGAACACCATCGGTGTGGCAATGGCCTGCGCCCTGGCGGGCATTGTGGTGGGGATAGTATCCCTTACCGGCCTGGGGCAAATTCTGGTTTCAGTACTGGTCGGTCTGTCCCGGAACAATTTGCTTTTAGCTTTATTTTTTACGATGATCTCCTGCATCATTCTGGGCATGGGTATTCCCACCACCGCAAACTATGTGATCATGGCAACCATCACCGCGCCCATCGTAATGGCCATGGAAATATCACCGGGGATAAAAGTGCCGGTCCTTGCGGCGCACATGTTCGTATTCTACTTCGGCATTGTGGCGGACATAACCCCGCCGGTGGCCCTTGCGGCCTATGCGGGAGCCGCCATTGCAAAGTCGAATCCGATAAAAACCGGCATCACCGCTACGCGGCTGGCAATTACGGCATTCATCATCCCCTACATTTTTGTCCTGAGTCCTGCCATGCTTTTCATTTTTCCCAATCCGGGGGACCCCGCCAACGCGCTCAAAGTGGTACAGATCATAATCACTTCGCTTATCGGCATGTGGGGCGTTGCAAGCGGCATTGAGGGTTATATGTTTAAACACATGCCCCCCATTGAGCGGATCATGGCGCTTGCGGGAGGTTTGGGTCTTATCGATCCCGGGTTTTACACCGACCTTGTGGGAATCGGCCTGATAGCGGTTGTGTTCATCCTGCAATTTACCGGCACGAGAAAGCAAAAGGCCGCAGCAGGAGTATAGCAAAAAACAGTATTACTGTTAAAGAAAAGTTTTTTCCAGAAATGCCGCAACCCCGTCTTCCGTATTGGGGCCGATGATGAGGTCTGCCGCATTCCGCACCGACTCTTTGGCGTTGGCGGTGGCAATTGCAAAGTCCACCGCGCCGAACATGGGGAGATCGTTTTCCTCATCCCCAAAGGCGATAAGCTGGGAAGGCCGCAAGCCCCGGTGTTCCAGGACTATCCGCAGCCCCTCACCCTTGGAGACATGGGGGTTCATGATTTCCAGAAAGTTCCGCAGGGTTTGGGCTATGTAAAGATTTTTGCCGAAACGTTCTTCAATCTTTGTCCGCACCGCATCCTGTACTTCAGGTTCCGCAATGAACATGCTCTTGATACAGCCGGTAATGTCCGGGGCGGCAATGGCCTCTTTCAGATCCTTGATCTCCGCCTGAATCCCCGTGTGCTTAAAGTACATTTCGGTTTCAGCGCACTGTTGTTCCGCCAGGAGCCGCTGCCGGGGATTTGCCGTTGTTCCCGGCAGAAAGACCTGGTAATAGACCCCGGCGTTGCGGGAAAGGTCGATGCAGAAATTCACCGTTTCCAAATCCAGCAAAGTGGTATTGATGAGTTTAGCCCCCGGCATGTCCGCCACAACCGCGCCGTTAAAATACACCATCGGCCCTTCCGCCCCCAGGGGAATGCGGAACCGTTCCGCCGCCTCAATGGCCCGCCCGGTAGCAATGATGATCTGCAGACCCCTTTCCCGGCAGGCGTTGATCGCCTGAGCGGTACGTTCCGTTAAGATTGCGCCGGGCGCAAGGGCGGTGCCGTCAAGATCGATGGCAAGGGCTTTGATGAGATGGGGATCGAATGTTCGCTTCATAAAAGAATATCCAGCTTTGAAAAATCAATCGGAATATCTGAAGTCGGCAGCCTGAAGGACATTACCGTTTTCCCATTGTCATTGGAAATTGCAAAGTCCCCAAGGGAGATAATATTCATGCCGATAATCATGTCGAACTCACCACTGGGAACTATTTCAGCAGCAAGGACATTTTTTACTAACACGCCATCGGGCATAAGAATGTCAAGGATATATACATCAGAAGGCTTGCTGCCGTGGGCGCTCACTAAATCAAGGGAAGCTATACTGGTTAGGCCAAGGCTATCCGCCAGATTTTGGCTTATACAACAACCCGTAGAACCGGTATCCCACATTGCTCTGACATCAAACTTTATATATTCAAAATTTTGAGTACGGCAATAATCTTCCGCTTGCTGGACTGATAATGGAGTAACGACCCTGTCAACCCGTCTGTCCATCTTAAAGGTAATGGCTAATGTGTCCATGCGGGAACCACTTTATAATC
>BOAU01000112.1 GCA_026002025.1 Spirochaetia bacterium
ATATAGTCATACAAATGTTTATATTCATGCATCAATATTGAGTAATGTATGGTACTATCCCCGGTGAATGTATCCAAAAAATATTTTCCAAAAACAAGGCTTATTTCTCCGGTATCATAATATCTGAATTCCATACCGTTTATTATTTTATCCAAATCAGTATCGATTTTAAAAGTAACAAGATTATTACTTAAGGCATTTTCTACCACATTATAAGTATCTATTACATTTCCGGTTATTTCTTTTTCCATCAGAATATTTTTAATGTTTATCAGCAGACTGTTTATTTTATTTGAATAATCTATAAACCCAGAGGCGTTGGGCGCCCCTTGATCCTGTGCTGATACAGGGGCACTTATGACGACAAAAGCTGCGAGAAAAAGAGAACAAAAGGACCGTTTGACAAGACAGGGTTTCATGGGATGTTCCCCAACTTACGCTTTTTTCGTTTTCTCCGTACCCTTGGAGGACGCCGTCTTTTCCCCACCCGCCCCTGACAATGCTCCGATAAAATCATCCAGCCGATACCCGGAGGCCGCCTCGGCTTTGCCAAGGGCTTCGGTAACCAGGGCCAGGGCTTCCACCCGCTGATAGAATTCCGCTGCAAAACCCGCCTCATCGGCCGGAAAAGCAGCTTCTGTCTGCACGGCGGCCTTCTTTCCCTTTGTCTTGGCGACTTTGCCATCGGCGGTGTTCTTCTCCTCATCCTTGAGGGGAGGCCGGACAATTTCCTGGAAGGCGGCGCCACTTTCCAGCAGGAGGAGCAGGGGGACGTAAAGGAGGGCTTTTTCAAAGGCTTCCTTGTTGAACCAGGTCACATCTTCAAAACGGTTTATCCCCAGGAGTTTACGGAAATCATCGGCGGTGTAATTTTCCCCAAAGATGGCCACACCCAGAGTGTTGCCCACAGTGGGTTTACCGGCGGCGGTGATCGCAGCCAGATAGGGGCCGGTATCCTCAGGACTGGTCCGTGCCAGCACGGTCTTCATGGTTTCGATAAGCCCCCAGGCTTCGTCACCCGGCACACCGAGCCCCTCAAAGCATTGCCGCAGCTTGCGGTCCAGGCCCCAGTGAGCAGCCAGGGCCGCCGCATCCGCACCAGTGGCCCCCCCGCCGATAACGGTACGGAGCAGACTCAAAATACCGTACCCGGCGGCAAAGGCGGCGATCTCCGGCTTTGCCACAATTTCTTTGTTCAACTTCTCCAGATAAGCCTTTGCCGGTCCCTTGGCGGCAAGTTTAGCCGGGGGTTCCGCATCGGCAAACTGTGCGAGGAGTTGCAGCCGGTCCAGACTGGCGGCCAATTCATTCTCATAGGCCGCCACGTCCAGCCGGGGATGCAGATATGGCGTATTGAAAGGCTCACAGCGGCCCCCCGCGCCGTCCAGGTACTTCTCCGCAGCAACGGTGAATTTCTGCATAGGCTCCCGAATTGCATCGATAAAGCTGATGTTCCCCGCAATAGCTTTCTTCCCGGCGGCCTTTTTGACGGATACGCCGCTATCAGTATCAAAAAGCCCATACAATTTTTCGATGACCTCAATATTGAAAATCTCAAACAGCGGCGCGTAAAGTTCGCCAAAGAAAATGTCCTGTACCGCCGCGTCAGGATCGACGACGCCCCGGCCGTTGAGCTCCGCGTGGAGCTTGGACCAGCGGGCGGCCCAGAGATATTCGGCGGTACCGGGGACGGCGTCCTCAACCTCGCGGATGTCGAGAAACACCTGGGCCTCGTAGCCTTTGAGGCTCACAAAAAGCCCCTTCTCGCTGATTTCCTTTGAGGAGCGGATAAACCAGAGCCCGGCCCGCTGTTCCCGGAACAGGGTGAAGAACCGGTTATCCCCGTGGATGGACAGGGCCTCGCTCAGGGTGTCCTGACGGTAACTGCCGTCATCCTGGAGGATCGCCGGGGTGCTGCGGTGTATCCAGCCGGACACTTCGTAATAGGAATTGTTGTAGAAGACAAGCGCCCGCTCGTCCCAACTGCGGTTGGAATAGGCAAAGACGTTTTCGTTGACGTGCCCTTCAGAGGTGTAGAGGTCGTAGAGCCGGAAGGCCTCGCTGCCGGAAAAGACATGCCGCTTCTTCATCAGGGGGAAGATTTCCCGCTCGTGGCGGTCCACAAAGTAGCCGTCCGGGACTTCGTCCTTGTAGGAGCGGCGGTATTCCATGCCGTACTTTTCCTCGAAGCCCTCGATCTGGCCATGGCCGAACATGGGGAGCCCCGGCATGGTCACCAAGAGGGTGGCGATACCGAAGTACTTGTCGCCCTTGCCGAACTGGGCCACAGCGGTTTCCTCGTCCGGGTTGTTCATGAAGTTGACGAAGCGCTTGAGGATTTCAGGCTCGAATTCCAGGGTATTTTTGATGGTAGCCCGGTATTTCGAATTTTCCTCGTTTTTGAGCATGTTCATAAAGGCCGAATTGTAGACCCGGTGCATCCCCAGGGTGCGGACAAAGTAGCCTTCCATCATCCAGAAAGCTTCCGCGAGGAGCAGGGTGTGGGGGGCTTCCGCGGCGCAGCGGTCCACCACTTCCCGCCAGAACTCGTTGGGGATGCGGCGGTTGAATTCATCATTGGAAAGGGCGTGTTCCGCCCGGCTGGCGATATCCCCGCCCCG
The DNA here is from genome assembly GCA_026002025.1 of Spirochaetia bacterium. The sequence continues at coordinate 2,622 of BOAU01000112.1, forward strand.
GCCCGGTTCAGGGTACCAAAGCCGCTGGATGTGCTTCTTCGCCAAAGTCATGGCGGCGTCGAAACGGACGATGGGGAACTGCTGGCACACCCCGATGATCGTGCGGATCACCGCCTCACGGGCTTCGGGGTTGAGGAAATCGATCTGGGCGGTATCGTTCCAGGGCATGGAAGTGCCGTCATTGCCGTGGTAGATGTAGCGGGCCTGCCCGGTACGGTTGTCGATCCGCTTGAACACCACCGCCGCATCGCTACGGGTGAAGTAGTGCTCCTCAATCTGGACCGTAATATCGTCCCGGCCCGAAAGATTGCCGCAGTTGTAGTTATAGGTGGGGAAGGGGGGATAGCCCAGCTGAAGGAAACGATCCGGGTGCTCCACGACCCAGCGGCTGTCGATGCCCGTGTGGTTGGGGACCATGTCGGAGCCCAGCCGGATTCCCCGGCGGAAACACCGTTCGCGTAAATTAGTCAGGGCGCCCCAGCCGCCCAGCTCTGCGGCGATGTCGTAATCGTAGAGGCTGTAGGCGCTGGCCGCCGCCTCGGGGTTGCCGGTCCACTGCTTGATGGTCTTGGATGCGTTGCTCCGCTCCCAGAGGCCGATGAGCCAGAGCCCGGTAAAGCCCCGGCGGGCCAGTTCGTCCAGTTCCTCATCGGGGATCTGGTCCAGCTTTTCAATGGGCCTGCCGTATTTTTTGGTAAGCTGAAAGAGCCACACCAGGGTGCTCTTTGCCATCAGCACCGTCCGGGGCATCCACTCCTGATCGGGGCTGAACTTTTCGTACTCGTCCATCATGTTGCCGAAGGTCAGGGCCTCGGTAGGTCCGGGGCCGCCGAAGTAGGGCTTGTCCTCTTCCTTCATCACATCCAGGCCAACAAGCATCCGTGACATAAACTTGCCCAGGAGCAGCCCCCAATGGGTCCGCATCCACTCAAGCTGCCCGGAAAGTGAATCCGGGCAGGCAAGCGCCGGGGCCCGCAACAGGTCCCAGAGGTTCTGCCCGTCCGGGCCAAAGGGGGGCAACAGCGCCAGATAGGCCTTTAGCTCCGCAATAGCCGCAGGGTAGACGGTCCTTTGCTCCAGATCGTTGTCATCAAAAAGGAAGTTGAAGGGGCTAAAGGCGGGGTTCAGATTCGCCAAAGCCAGGAGCAGAATTTCTTCCAGGCTGAGGGATCGGCAGCTTTCCCCATCATCGCTGCCCTTGAGGTAATCCTCCACCGTGGACTGCCCGGCGTACACCGGCTGGGGGGGGAACAAAGCGCCGAAGGTGTGCAAAAGATCGCCGGTTTTCCCGGAACTCAGCTTTTCTTCCAGCCGGCCAAGGGCGGTGTCGAACACATCGGGCTGTACCTGCTGCCGGTACAGGGCCACCATGTAGTGGAGAATCTCGTCGATAAGCCCCATGGCGTAGAGCTGCCCCGCTTTAACGAAGCGATCGGGGTGGCGGGGGTCGATTTTGGCGTTAAATTTCGCCGCCAGCTCCCGCACCTGCCGGAGATCCGCCAGGACCACGTTGCCCGTCAGGGAGAAAAGGCCCTTGTCCAGGGTATATTCCTCCCGGACTTCCCGGCGGATGTGGAATTCCATGGTTGCCCGCCGGGAAGCCGCTTTGCGGGTGACCGCAGACCGCTTGGCCACAGGCCGCCGAACCGCTTCCCGTGCCCCCGGCAACGCCGTACCCTCACCTTCAAAGGCCGTAAGCCATATCGCGAATTTCATCATGTCATACCCGATTTTTTCCCGATCTGCGCCCATAGCTGCCTCCGGTGAAGATTTTGTGAAAGGACTTCAGGCCTAAGTATAGCATGAAATTGGGGTTAGGTAAATGAAGATTTAAGGAGGGGGGAAGCCTTCCCCCTCGTCCGCACTGCGTTGCGGGCTACCCCCTTCGCCTGGGGGCTATCGCCCCTTAAAACCCCCGACTAGAACAGTAGGCACTTTTATGTTCGTCAAGATTGTATCCCATCCGTCCAAAAAAGTTTTTTCCGCCGAAAATAGTGGCAGCAACGTCCCGGTACCTGGCATCTTTGCGTTTACCTATTTGACTTCAAAAAAATGCTCATTTAGCGTTTTGCATATTTCTCCTAATACATTATCCAATTCTTCAAGATTTTTCTCAGGACTAATATTCTTCAATGTTAGCATGTGATTTTCATTGAACCCTAACTTCAATAATTCTTTGTGAATTTCTTTCGGGAATTCAGCTCTGTTACATCTATCAAAGAGTTTTAAAGAAAAACCATCATAAAACGTAATATCAAAAGCTAGGCGATATTCTTTTTTGTAATACCAATTATCTAAATAAGCGCAAGGAGTTTCGTAGGCGCTAACAAAATAGTCTATTGTTCCTTGAAATGGTGAATACGCTTTATTGGCATTACGTTTGTAATATTCATATGAATATAATTCAGCTCGCCTTTGCCATAAATTCGCAGCGCTCCGTGCAAGTGAAACAGATTTAGAACCATAATCTAAACTTATTTTCTGTTTTATACAATAATCTATTATGTAACTCTTTTTAATAAATAACCTTTCCCAATTATCTGCTGAATAGTTATTTACACATGCCTGTAG
>BOAU01000113.1 GCA_026002025.1 Spirochaetia bacterium
CCCCCCCCCCCATGGGGAGACGGTTTCTACAAATCCTGAAGTTCCCGGCGGGTCTTGACCCCGGTCTTGTCGTAAATGCGGCTTATATAATTCTCCACACTCCGCAGGTTAAGGCTGAGCTGCTCCGCAATCCGCCGGTTATCCAGCCCCTGCTGGACCAGCATAAAAATCTCTCGTTCCCGTTTGGTCAGGCCGTCTATCAGTTCCGGCACGAAGCTTAATTTGGCCATCATCTTTTTATCAACATAGACATTTCCCTGGACCACGGTCTCCATGGCGGCTTCCAGTTCCGCAAGCCCCTCGGCCTTGGAGATATAGCCCTGGACCCCCATGTGAAAGGCGGTTTTGATATGGGCATAATCGGCGTACACCGAATAGACCAGCACCGGCGGGGCTCTTTTCTGCGCGCCGTACTGCGCGGCCAGCCAGGGCACAAGCTCAAGCCCCCATTCCTTATCCCGCAGACTGATATCAAGGATGATAAGATCCGGCGGCGGCCGGAGGTTTTCCAAAAGATGACGCGCCTCTTCCAGGGATGCCGCTTCTCCCGCAATCGTCCAAGGAGATTTATCTCCAGGAGATTTATCTCCCGGCTTGTCCAGGGCGGCCATAAGCCCCCGGCGCAGGAGTTCCTGGTCTTCTACTAATACTATCCGGCGTGGTTCCATAGAGTCATGGTTTATTAAAAGGCCGGATGCCGTCAAGAGGGAAAATTCCGGTTATGTTCCCTAAAATCCCCAATTTTTGTGAGTTTTGCACAGCTTTTTGAGCCAAAACACTGAATACAAACCAAAATTTTCCCCCTATCAACACGGCTCAAAACACCACCGCCGCAGCCGGATAAATCGGCTTTCCATGCCGCCTGCCTTGTCGCAAATATGAAAATCGCCCGGAGAATTTTTGCGTATATATAACCAAGGAAACGCTGAGAATAGAAACCGGAACTCTCCCAAAATAAGCAGATAATGAGTATAAAACCCCTTGACATTCCCTATTAAATAGGGTTATAGTACCAATAATGAAACGGGAATTCATCTATACCAGAAAGTTCGATAGAGAATGGGCTGCCCAAAATTTAACCGATGAAGACCAGCGGTAAATAGAAGTGCTTCTTATGGAAAATCCGGATATCGGAGATATGATACGGGGAACCGGAGGCTTACGTAAAATACGATGGAATTTATTGGGGAAAGGAAAAAGCGGAGGTATTCGGGTTTTGTATATTGATTTACCGCATACTCAATTAATCTGTATGGTGGATTTATTCCCCAAAAACGAAAAGGAAAATTTGTCTCAAGCCGAAAGGAATGAGATTAAAAAAACGGTAAAACTAATTACGGAGGAATTGGGAAAATGAACAAACAATACGACAGCATTATGGAAGGATTAAACGAATTGCTCGAATACGCAAAAGGTGACACTACCAAAGCTCGTACACGGGTAATTGAAGCGCCGGATATAAAAATTTCCCCGCTTCATAGTTACAGTAAGGAACAAATAAAACAAATCCGGCTCAATAATAATCTGACCATAAAAACTTTTGCCTCCTGTATGGGGGTAAGCCAAAAAACTATCGAAAGTTGGGAAAAGGGAACCAATACACCCTCCGGCTCATCCTTGCGCTTACTGCAAATTCTCAAAAACAAACCAAATGCCTTACAGGATTTGGAGATCGTCAGTACCGCCGTCTAAATAAACCGCCCGGGGTTACTAATGGAGCTTGTAGGATGGCGATTTTTGTTCTATGCTATGTATTTCTTTTCCATAATTGGTTTCCTTTATAAGTTGTAATTTTTTTAACGCAGTTGAGGTGTGAATAGAATTTGGTTAGTAGCTTTTTTATACCGTAATTGTTTCAGCGCCGCATCAAACTGCCGGTTTGAACCGTGAAATACCCTCATTTCATTTTCCTTTTTAATATATCCTCGGCAAAATAGCCGTTTTCTTCAAGCGCCTGGGTGTGTAACACCCCGTAATGACGCCGTATCAGGCTGCTAATTTCATATTGCCTGAAAAGGCGAAAGGCTTCACCGGTCTTCATATTGTGCCTGGCTGCATATTCCTCGTTTTATGAGTTTTGCACAACTTTTTGATGCGATTCACTCACTACAGAAAAAATTTACCGTGTTAAGCTCCATATCATTCCGCGCTGTTTCGACGGCGGGAAGGGTGGGGCCCTATGGTCCTGTCATATACACAAAGGAGGCTTTTTTATGAAAAAAGCCAAAATGGTACTTTTGGGGCTGATCGTGTTATCAGTCTCGGCCGGTTCGCTCTGCGCGCAAAGCGTTTCGGGCGATTTCACCCTTGCTCCGGGATTTAATCCCAGTCCGCTGCAGGCGCAGGGCGGGTATCCGGGTTATGACATGGAAGCAACCATGGCGAAAGCGGCCGCATCAAAGGCCGGTTACACGAATATGTTGGGAGGCTTATATTCGTGGCAAAACGGCGATGTACTCGGCGGCGCTTTAACCGCGGGTCTTGAAGGCGTCGGTCTTGCCGGTAGTATCCTCGGACTCGCCCTGAGCAGCCAATTAGCTGAGGCAGGGGGCGTGGGCCTTTTTATGGGCGTTACATTTGGCGGCGCAGGGGTGCTTGTTGCCGGTACCTTAGTCGGATATTTCCGCGGAATCAGTCTGTACAAAAAACTGAACGCTGATACCGCCTCGGCCAATCCGCTCAATCATATTAATGTGCTGCCCGTACCCACCAGTGACGGCAAAAACCTGGGTCTGGCTCTGTCCTATTCTGTGAAGTTTTAGCTGAATTACACTGCCCAGTACACGGGGGCTGCCATCGGACCGCAGGTCTGCGGGCGGCCTGGTTTATTTACTGGAGCCCTACTATAACAACTTCAATAAGCGGCTCATGAAAACCCCGAAAGTATACTTCCTTGACACCGGGCTTGCCTGCTGGCTGTTGGGTTGGAACACGCCGGAACAACTGGTAAACGGCACTGCATGGGGACACATTTTTGAGAGCTTTGTTTTGGCGGAGGTGCTGAAAAGCTGTTACAACGACGGCATGGTAAAACCTCCGCTGTTCTACTATCGGGACAAGGATAAAAACGAAATCGACTTGCTGATAGAAAATGGCGACATGCTCTGCCCGATTGAAATTAAGACATCAAGCGACCCGACGAAATCAATGGTGAGCGCGTTCCGCTGTCTTGAGCGTATTCCGAACAAGAAAATCGGCGCCGGTGCAGTTATCTGTCTTGCGAAGGAACGATTGCCGCTTACGGCGGACACAGTAGGTCCGGGCAATGTTTGGATTATATCGGTGAACTTGATATAAATTTTCTCCGGAGGAAAATTACATTACAAATCCTGAAGTTCCCAGCAATTCTCATTTTAAAAAAACCACGGACCACACTAACAACACGGACAAAAAGGCAAGAAATCAAAGCAAAAGTCCGTGCTGTCCGTGTGGTCCGTCTATGATAAAAGTCAAGCACTTTTTTGCAAAAATGTTTGACTTTTCAACAGTTTTGTATAGGCAGCCATCTTTGCCTCATGCTTCGTCGCGTCCCGCGCATAGTGATATTCCCCCTTCTTCAACATTTGATAGATTTCCGCAAGTACCCGCCTCCGCAGTCCGGTCCGTACCAATCCCGCCTTTTTATATTCACAAAGCCTTTCATACCACCGCCGCAGTTTCAGGCTGCTATCCAGGACATGATTGAGTGACTGGGTCAGCAGGGTCGCCGCAAGCTTCCTCCCCTGCTTGTTCGTCCCCTTAATGCTGGTCGAGGTATTGGAGTTTGACACTTTGGGAGCAGACCGCAAATAGCTGGTAAAATGTTTGGAGTTCTTGAACCGGCTCACGTCTATAATATCCGCGATGATCGCTATGGCGGTGAAGACGCTTATCCCCTTCATGCTGGTCAATATCCCGATCTCCCGTATAAAAGGCTCTCCCTGAACCAATACCCTCTCCTTGAGTGCTTCCACATCCGCTTCATCCCGCTCAAGCCGGTCCAAAAGCTGGTTCACCTGAAAGTTCAGAGCCGTCTCAGGCGAGAGACCCCGTATCTTGGCCCGGCTGCGTTTGTCGAATATCTCCTCCTGGGTAAACCCGTACAGATGTTCCTTCAATAATGGCGGACTGAAAGTCCGATGTATCCGGTTCTTCAGCTGGGCGTTTTGCTTCTTGTACAACCGGTAGGTCGAAAAAAGACTCCGTAATTCCTGTATCTCAGGAGGCGGCAGGGTCACCGGACAAGCCGTCTGTTCCCCGGACAGTACCTGCATCTTGATGAGCCGGCACAGCTTGTCCGCATCCATCGGACCTTTGGTCCGCCTTGTCCGTATTGGTCCGGGCCAGGCTGATTTGCTTCAGCTCGTAGGTGTTGGCGATGATCACGCGGACTGAAAGTCCGATTTCACCCGGTCTTTGAACAACCGGACAAATGAAAACGTCGTTATTGTCGCCTCCACCAGCACATGGGTGTCCGCCGTCAGCGTTCCGTAGAATGCTGCCAGCCCCGCTTCGTTCAGATCAAAGGTCTCGGTACGTTTGTCCGCGGACCTTTCATCCCGATAACAACACGTGAACTTGTTCGTGTGTAAGTCGATCCCGATAAACTGCATATTCCCTCCACAAAACTTGATTGTTCGGCGGAACTCCGGTATACTTGACCAGCAGACCAAAGGTCTGACGTCTATTCGGGGTATTGATCCGCTTAAAAACCAATCCCCAAGAAGCAAATGCGGCTACCGGTTGTTATTCGTGGTTACGGGGTCAGTGTTCTGCCCCAGGTCCACAGCAACCGGTAGTTGTCCTTCCGAACTCCTACAGCATACCAGATAAGCCGCATACTATTTATCATAGCTTCGTGGTTCATTATTCTTCGTGGTTCATTATTCTTCGGTTTTCCTTTAAGTAAACACATATGGGTCTTGACTCCGGTTTTGTCGTAGATGCGGCTTATATAATTCTCCTTTGTGAGTTTTGCACAGCTTTTTGAGCCAAAACACTGAATACAAACCGAAATTTTCCCCCTATAGTTTTGGCATAGGGGGAATGGTATGGCAGACAGCGCTTTCCGATTGATGCATCCCTTCGTCCCGGCTGGGGCTTTGGCTCTAACCGGGCGCGGCGTCCCCTGCCAGCCCAATACCGATTATCGCCACCATGGCGATAACCCCGAAAAGTTTGAAAAAGTTCTTCATAGAGAAC
>BOAU01000114.1 GCA_026002025.1 Spirochaetia bacterium
CAATTATTATATCCCTAATGTGGTTAATAACTAATGGAATTAAAATATTTGCAAAATTTGTTATTGAAATATTATCAGTATTTAAACCTAAAATATTAATACAGAAAAGCACTATTGATATTATCAGAGATGTTAAGAATGTTGCAATTATTTTAGAGAATACTGGATCATGCCAAATCTTGCTTAATAACCCTTTCATAATTTCTCCATTCTATATTATTTTACAAAATAGTTCAAGTGTTATTTCGCCTAACGTATGTTGAGACTGTCGGAAAACCCTTTCATTTAAAATTTTACCCTCATTTAGAGGCGTATTTTTTCTGCAAAATGACTTTTCCTACAGTCTCGTTATGTGCCGTTAATTTCTGCTATAAAACCCGCCCACACGGACGCGGGCGGGTTTTATAGTTATTTTAATTAAATTATCTTAATATTATTTTTACACTATTCTTTGATAATCCATAATATTTTAACCAACATTTTAGTAATTCACAAATATCATCTGGATTGAAATTTGTTTCAATCCACAAGGAATCTAAGAGTTGCTCTCCTCTGGTGAGATTATCTCCATTGCCTGCAACAATTGTACGATCCCGTTTCCTTCCATTTTCATTTACAAAAATTGTATCAGGGTGTAGTTTTGACGAAATAAATTTTGATCTGTCTTTTTGCAATAACAATTTGCACATTTTAACATAAAATTCTTTCCAACCTTTTTTTCTGATTATATCGTATTGATTGTTTTCAAAAATGAAAGAAACTATCTCAGTTTTAGCATGTCTCTCATCCAGTAAACTATATTCTTTTATGCTTTGGGTCTTAATAGTTTTACTAATGCTGGATGATGGATTTTGAGGTGATGGGATAATTTCACCTTGAGTATCATCAGGTATTATTGCATTCAAAAAATCAAGAACTGTTTCATTGTCAGGTATTACACCTACAATTTCTTTGACCTTTTCTGATAAATATTCCAAAAGGAGTTCTTGTGCGGGTGATTTTTCACTAATAAGGCATAACAAAGCCGCTGGTAATGTTTCTTGAATTCTTCTTTTATTTTGGACTGTTTTATAATCACTTTGAGCAACATCAATAGATTTTCCGGAGACACAGTCATTATAATCCATATATTTCTTAAAAACATTTGAACAATATTCAGTATCATCTTCAACGAGGTTTATTGAGCAAAAATTTCGTTCCTCATATTTGCCTTGACCACTCGGTAAATAAAAATGCCAATCATTACCGTCTGTAAGAATCGCAATCGGGAAACCCTCTTTAAGGACATATCTAAAGAGTTGCTCTTTTGAGTCATCTGTTATTCGACTTATGTATTTTGCTTCAATAACAATAATTGGCCTTCCTGTTGGGTGAAAAAGCGCAAGGTCAGGTCGGCCATCGCCAGAATTATTATATTCTCGTGCAATGATATGGGTATCAAATAAAGGCCATCCTAAAGTTTGCAACAAACGTTTGACAATTGCATCGACAATATCTGTTTCTTGACGATAATAGCCATTTGTAATTTTTGTTTTTATATCTTCAATATCTTCGGATAATCCCATTATATCACCTAATCAATACAGATTTCGTTTCCACCGTAGATAATGTTATCCACGCCAAAGGCTAGTTTCCCGTTATTCCAAATTACCCTCTGATCATCAAAAATGCCTGATGCAAAAATATTTTCATCTTCGAGTATTTTGAACTCTGGAACATTGTTGATTAATTCAGTCATATTGTAAAACATAGTTTTACCATTAGAAAGTTTTGCAATGAGGGTATGCCCAATTGCATCTAAATCTACAGACAATGCGGTAATAGGTTCAGCCATATCTAACATCCTTTTTCTAGGGTATCATAACAAATCATTTTATGCAACTGTCGCCATGGGTGGCGACACTACATTTATCGTTAAGATTTTCAGAAATTAATGGCACATAACTCCCTATATTAAGTATATCAGGCTGCCGACAAGCACACCGATTTTTACCTTGTCCATAATTATGTCACCCGATCCTCACCCCCTGCCGCACCAGTTCCGCCTGTAAAGCTTTGATGTCCACCGCGCGGCTGTTCTTTCCCTGTTTGATGGAAAGGGCGCTGGCGGCCCCGGCGGCCTGTCCTGTGGCAAAGGCGAAGTCAACGCCTCGGCTGGTGTGGGTGGCGTCCTTGGTGGCGGAAACACAGCGGCCCGCGACTAAAAGATTCTCCGCACCCGAGGGGACCATGATCCCGAAGGGAATCTGGAACCAGGCGTCGGTGGCGACGGCAACCCTGCCGGGGCCGTCGGCGCAGACCGGGTAGACCGCAACGGTGTCTTCAAAATGACGCTGGCCGTCGATATCTTCCTGGGTCAGCTGGTAGGCGCCCTTGATGCGCCGGGTTTCACGGACACCCATGGCGGTGGCAAAGCTGCGGAGCCGTGCGCCTTCGAAACCGGGCTCGAATTTTTTCAACAGTTCCAGGGTATCAAGCACACATTTGCGGGACTTAATTTCCGCCTGGGTAAGGCTCTGCACATTGGTCCCGTTCACGGGAACACGGACCCGGTTAATCGCCGTGGCATCCCCCTGGGTAAGGTGATTCAAAATCACCTTGTCCTGAAAACCGTCGGGGGGAATCGGGTAACCTGCGGCTTTGGCCTTTTTAAAACCGGTGCTGATAAACTCATGCCGCGGGCGGTCCAGGAGTTCCGGGTGGACTTTTAGATTGTCCATGAATTCTTCGGTGTCCACATCGGAGGCGCCGAAGATAAGGGTACCGAACATGAGGTTTGTTTTTTCATCGGGCCCCAGATCGCACTGTTCAAAGGGGCAGCCCGCACGGGCGGCAATGTCGGCATCGCCGGTGCAGTCCACCAGCCGCTTTGCCAGCACCGCCTGCCTGCCGGATTTACTTTCAATAAAGACGCCCTTCACAATTCCATTTTCAATATAGGGCGCGGTGATCAAAGTGTGGTAGATAGGCTGTATCCCGTGTTCCAGAATAAGATCGTCCAGCACCTGCTTGAGCATTTCCGTGTCGTAAACCAGAGAAGTCGAAGGGGTATAAAAAGGGGGAAAGGCCGCATCCCGCTCAAGCATCCGCTTTTCCAGCATGGCCTGTACGCCGCCGGGCATAAGCGTTTCCGCTTCCCGGCACCAGGAGGATGGCTCCATGTTGCAGATCGCCGGGATGCCCCCCAGGAATCCGTAGCGCTCAATGATGACCACCGAGGCCCCCGCATCCGCCGCAGCAATGGCCGCGCCTATCCCCGCAGGGCCGCCGCCCAAAACCGCCACATCCGCCTCAGCCAAAACAGGGACGCGGGATTCAGGTTCTACAATTTTCTTTTCCATATTTCTCAATCCTTTTATGAGAGGGATTGTAAATCTTTCCTTTATTTTTAGCAATCCCGAAACAGTATAATAAATTTCGTATCGGGTATACTCTGTTAAAAATACTATTTATTGCACGATCAAAAAATATACAGAAACAAAAAATATATAATCGTTGACAAGCCGGGCAATACAACCTATCATTGAAGGCAATCATGAATATCACCGTTAAAATATTGAATGTCCGCGGTGAAAGCGTTGGACGGGATGAACTGTGGAGCCTCTTTGCATCGGATATGAACTACGTTCCCTGGCGCCGCAAACACGAAATCAGCCGGGAAGGGACAATCACCCTCACCGTGCCCGGCGGCCCGGTGATCCTCCAGGCAAAACTCCTCATCCCCGGTTACGGCTTCATGTGGGTAAGCGCCGACAACTGCGGGGAAGGCTATGGGGACGGGGCCAATGTTGAGTTTATCCGGGAGGCCGCCCTAAGCCGGGTACACGAAGTGCGGCAGGTTCTGGCAGGTAAAGAATTTATCCCCTCGGCAAAGTGCCGGTCCTTCCTGTCCGATGAGGAAACCCTGTTGAAACTGGCGGAAACTTTTGCCGCGCAAAAAGCAGCGGAGCTGAACATCACCGCCCTTGCGGCGGGCCTTTGGGCAGGTGATCTGGCCGTGGTGGAACGCTCCCGTGCCCGCATCGCCGCGCGGCCCAAAAGGGAAAACTTTTTATTCGGCTGCAGCGGTTTTCAATATCCCTATCAAAATGAGGAAGGGAAAAAAGAAATCTTCGACAGCCTTTTTAATTACGCCACCCTCCCCTTCTACCTTGCACGGGTGGAGCAGGAAAAGGGCAAACCCGATTACCCGACACTGGACGCTTTTCAGGATCACTTTGAAAAACAGGGAATTAAAACCAAGGGCCATCCCCTCTGGTGGGCACACACCGCGGGAATGCCGCCCTGGACACAAAACCTTGACTGGAAGGACGGGAGCATCCGGCGGGAAATTGACCGGGTCATTAGCGACCGGGTACATCACTTTAAGGACCGGATCTTTTATTACGATGTGATCAACGAAGCCCATGACTGGTGCAACAGCTGGAACATGGGCCAGCAGGAATTGGTAGACATGACCGCTGCCTGCGCCGATGCGGTGCATAATGCGGACAGCCGCTGTAACGCAATAGTGAACACCTGTTTCATGTTCGGTGAAAACGCCGCCGACGGCCGGGTCCAGTGGGGAACCGTCAATGAGCGGAACATGGTCCCCTATTCGTATCTTGAAAAACTGGCGGAATCAGGCGGGCGCTACGAAACAATCGGCATGCAGCTTTACTGTCCATCGCGGGACATGCTGGCCATCGACAAACTCTACGACCGGTTCGCGGTTTTCGGCAAACCCTATCACATAACTGAACTGGGGGTTCCCTCCTGTGAACGGGATGTCCCGCCGTCTACCACCGAAGGGGACATTTACTGCCTGCGCTACATGTACAAGGGACTCTGGCACGAGATGGACTGGAGCGAACGCATCCAGGCGGACTGGGTCGAGGATTTTTATACCCTAAGTTACGCCCGTCCGGAAGTGGAAGCCCTTACCTGGTGGAGCCTCTGCGACGATCACAGTTACGTCCCCGCCGCAGGGCTTGTGAAAGAAGACGGAACCGCGAAGGAAGGGGTTCACCGGCTGCGGAAATTAAAGAAGAGCTGGGGACTTTAGGGGGAGTGCAAAA
>BOAU01000115.1 GCA_026002025.1 Spirochaetia bacterium
TTTCTTCATGGTATACCGGAACAATGCCCCCATGGACCCATCAAAGGCCCCCCGGGCTTAGGGGAAATTTTCACTTTGCAAAAAATAGAAAAAACATTGGGAAGGTGATATGATGGCAGCGGAGAGCGAAACCGTGGCGGACGCGCAAAAGGAACTGCTGGGATTGTTGGGAAGGCGGATGCAGCAAAACTTGTTGAACAGCAAGCAAATGCAACAGCACGAAAAAATGCTGCTTATGCGCAGGTCCAGGCCAATATATCACTGGCAAACATGGACAAAGCATTTGCAGAAGCCGAAGCAAGGGTCGAAAAAGTTACCTCGGATTTTTAAATGTTATTCGGCTGTCCTGTTTACGGACAGCCGAAATTACGAGTGTGGCAATGTTAAAGCAGTTGTTTATCAGTATAATTGGATTATTATTTTTCTCTTGTGCCACATCCGGATCGGAAATTCCTGCTGAATTGCATCATGAAACAGAACAGTCTTTTTATGAGCGAAATTTTTGGGACACACGCCCTTCAAACGATTTTATTGTTGTTATCGGGAGCTCTGTTGCACATACGAAAAAATCGGAAGCAATAGAAGCTGCGGTGAATGATGCCGCCCGATGGCTTAGTGTATATAGTCAAGGTATAACCGGTTCTATAACACAAATACTGGCTTCCGGTACCAGTTTTCGTGATTACAGACAAGACACACAACCATCTCTTATGTATCCTGAAAGCCAACAAGACTATATTGAGGATATGCTCTACGACCCCGTAAAAGACGTGCTTGAATTTCGAAACGGGGTCTATGTTCGCGTACGCTATTCGTTTCCGTCATATCCGCGTATTAATTACCTCAATACGATAAAAGCGGGCAGACCTGATTGGATTGATAACCCACCAAAAACTATTTTGGGCTACCAAGTCGGCATTGGTATGGCAAATGCCCGTGTGAATCATCGGAATACACTCATTGCCTCCTACGAAAATGCGATTTTTTCGCTGATTAGTACCGTTGCAATGCACATACGGGCTATGGAAGAGTATGTGGATAGTTTCGCTGCACACTCTGTACAACAGCAGGATATCAGCGTACACACAGCAAAAGGCAGCGTGGAAGGCTTTTATGTACTTGAAACCTGGACAGACCCGAAAGATATGTCGGTTTGGACATTGGCAATAGCCGAAAATTGTACGGTAAACTAATACTGAAAGGAGCAAAAAATGAAAAAAAATCTTATGTACCTTTTGACGCTTATATGCGGAGCGATAACGGCGAACGCGCAAAATACCGATACAATGTATCAGTCGGAGGTTACGACAAAAATAGCGTTGTTGCAACTTGATGGTACTGCGGCACTCTGGTTTACCGATGCCGATACGGGTCGGCCTCTTGCCGATGCCCATGTGGCTATTGACGGTGGTGGCACAATTGTCACCGATATTGATGGTTTAGCAGTATTCTCCATACCGGGGGATGGTGATCATAATTTTGTGTTTCAAAAGAACGGATATGTAAAACTGACAGACACCTTTGAGGTTGTTTTTGGTTCAATATTGTTTAATAAATTTTCAGTGCCCTCCGCGCCGCCTGTTAAACAGATAAAAATTGTTCTTGACTGGAGCGCGAGTCCTGCCGATTTAGATTTACATTTGGTGAAAAACGGCGCGTATCATATTTCCTACCACGATATGAAAAAGGCGGAGGATGGCAGCGCATGGCTTGATCGTGACGACACCGATGGTTATGGGCCTGAAACTATTACAATCAGCATACTGGATAATAATGCTTCTTATAATTTGTACATACACGACTACACAAATAAAAACAACGCAACCAGTACGAAGCTTTCTGCGTCCCATGCGACTGTCCGCATCTACATCAATAACGAATTAAATAAGAAATTTGTTATTCCGGAAAATAGGCGTGGTATTGCTTGGAACGTGTGCAATATTATCAACGAGGTGATTGTCTCAGTGAATATGGTTGAATAAAAATTAGGGTGTTCTTGACAGGCTCGCTCGGTTAATTAATTTTTCCCGTCCCCCGCCACTTTTCGATCCGGTCATAGGCGGCGTTGATCCGGGCGGATGCTGTTATGTGTCTGTCCTGCTGATTATTTTCAATAAATGTTGTATTTCCGTGGAAAAATTGCCATAAATTTTGCTGTACACGTTAAAATATTTACTCCGCCAGCACCGCTTTTTGTTTCTCTATATAATTATTGCTTGCGGCAGCCATATTGCCAAACCGCAGCTCGTAGAGGGCCGCTTCAAGGGGATTCATGCCGGGAACACGGAGATGATTCTGTATGCGGGTGCGGTGGGCCTGACAAGCCTGATGGAAAGCGTCTTTTGGGAAACCATGCAGCCTTTTTTCTGGGCGGGTAAGGTGGGTGGTTTCTGCGGCCTGATATAGTACTTTGTTTTCTACCGTTTTAAGGCAGCGCAGGGCATCTTCAAAATCCTGAACAGCCTGGTTTAGGCTGCTGCGGGTAGCCTTGGCATTTTCGTCACAAAATTGAAGCTCCTGCTGCAAAAATTCCAATTCAACAAGGATAAGTATCTGCGGTTCGGCGGTATCTTTGGCCTCTTGAAAGGCAGCCATGGCCGTTGATATGCCATCGTCAAAAAGTTGATGCCCTTCGGCTTCTCTGCCGGTAGTTCCCAGTCCCTTACGGCCGGCGCCTAAATTGGTAACACTAAGGGTAAGTCTATTGAGTAAGGAATTCAGGTCCATATTCGGCCTCCACTTCGGCCATGTTCCACCCCATACTTAACAGGGCATCAAGGCCGATATGGTCTTTGAGAAATTTTGCCAAATAGGGAGGCAAGGGCATGGTCTTGTTTAGGTGTTCAGCTTCTTTAAATTTGCCCTGTTTTTTGAGTTCTATCGCCTTTATTCCAATATCAAGTTTTTCATCTAAAGTCATCAGCTTACCTTGCGGCATTGCTATCTCCTTACTCTACGAAAATACATTAGAAGCATATCATAAGAAATTAAGCCTCCGCAAGCATCTCCGAATAATACCTTTCCTCAATACGCTCTTCCGCTACATCCAGCCTTCCCAACAATCCCAGCAGTTCCTTTTGCGCGTCCGCCACGGTTTCGCTCTCCGCGTCATCCGCCAATATTTCCAGTTCAATAAACCAGCCCAGGCTGCGGCTGAGGCCGGAAACCTCGCAGAGTTCCGCGTAGATGCTGCCGCAGGTCCAGGCCCATCCCCGCTTGTGTTTCCGCACCCCTTTTTCCAGGCCCAGCCGTTTCAGCAGTTCCCCGAAGGTGTTGCCGTTGGACACGATGAATTCCCGCTCGTCGTTTACTTCGATCCCATCCCGGACTTCCTTGATCTTGTAGGTGACCAGAACCCGCCCGGTTTCGCGGCCGCCGGCGCCGGTATTCTGTTCCCACCGCACCCGGATGCCGGAACTTCCGGCAAAGCTCCCCGCGGAATCGGGAATCCCCCCGGCATTGGGGCTTGAGAGGGTCCTTGGTTTGGACAAAAGCCAGTAGGTATCGTCCTTTTCAAAGGCGCAGGTGTATTCACCCAGGGCGTCAAGCCGCTCTTTCAGCCTGAGGGGATCATCCGCATGGGCTTTCACTTCAATTTCAAAGGCCATATTTCTTCCTTTTTTAGTACTTTATCCTGTATAATAGCAGTATATTATGATTATCTTCGGCTGGTATATAAAAAAGTATTGTGCATTGCAACAGATCTAGGTATATATTTTTTTAGAATGATTATAAAAAAGGATGAATCTGCCGATAATGAATCAATATGAACCATCGAAACGGTATCTTCTTCTTTTTGTTCCTCTGCGTTCTCTGTGCCGCCTATACCCCCGGCGCCTTTGCACAGGAGGCGGTTCATGTGGTGGAGAAGGACGAAACGATCTATGGCATAGCCCGGTCCTTCAAGGTAAGTCCCGAGGAACTGATGATAATTAACGATATCGCCGATGCTTCAAAGCTTCAGGTGGGCAAAAAGCTGCGGATTCCGGGAACATCCTCCGGGACTTCAACGGTAAACGTCTCCGCCCCGGTGGTGACCTATATTGAGCACCGGGTGGTCAGGGGCGAGACCCTTTACAGCATCGCCCGGAACAACGGCATCACCCTTGCGGTCCTGCGGAGCGCCAACAACTTTTCCCAGGACTATGTGCTCAAGGAAGGGGATCGTATCCGTATACCGGTCAATGGGATGGCCCCAAGCAGCTCCGTTGCTGCAGGGGGACCACGCCCCAGACCACTGGGGCGGCCGGGAATTCCGCCAAGCCGGCGGCGGCGCCTGTACAGCCTACGGCAGCGCCCGTCAAGTCGGCGCCCGAGCCCCGGTCTACTGCGGCAAAGGCGGTGGATTCTTCCCTGCGCTGGCCCGTTACAGCAAAGGAAGTTGTCTCCATGACGGGGAAATTGTCCGGGGTGATGGTGACCGGTGAAAGGTCCGAATCGGTCAAGAGCCTTACCCAGGGGACGGTGGTGTCCGCAGGGCCCTACCGCGGTTTCGGAAGGGTGGCAATAGTTCAGGTGGCAGGAGGTTATCTGTACGTATACGGCGGCTGTGAAAGTTTGACCGTCAAGGAAGGGGACCGGGTAGGGCCGGGGACAGAGCTTGGAAAGCTGGGAATCGACGCGGTGTCAGGAAAACCCCAGCTTTTCTTCATGGTATACCGGAACAATGCCCCCATGGACCCATCAAAGGCCCCCCGGGCTTAGGGGAAATTTTCACTTTGCAAAAAATAGAAAAAACATTGGGAAGGTGATATGATGGCAGCG
>BOAU01000116.1 GCA_026002025.1 Spirochaetia bacterium
ATCCCCCAATCATTACCAATTCCCCCTCCCTGGACGTGAGCATCCCCTCAAATTACGAACGGCTCCAGTCTTTTTACGGGGAAGCCCCGGCGGTGATGCGGAATATGGTGTACCCCGCCGCGATTGATGATGCAACTACCCTTAAAACCATGGAAGAGGCCTGGAAAAAATACGGCATCCTGCTGAACCCCCACAGCGCCGTGGCCTTTGCGGCGGCGGAACAGCTCCGCGCATCCCATGACTTTAACGGCCATGTCCACACGGTGGTCCTTGCCACATCCCATCCCGCCAAGGACGCCGCTCTGGTAACCGGGGCCACCGGCCAAAATATCGAAATCCCCCCCCGGTTAACCATGCTCCAAAAACGGGTTGACCCCATCGCCTTTATCGATCCCCAGCTTGACGCCCTGGAAGGGGCGATTGCGAGCTGTTTGTAGGGAAAACGCCTTATTCGACAGGCCGTTTATGCCCATCATGGGTTGTCTCACGTTCTTTCAATGATGTGATCAGGTTCAAAACTACTTTGCGGTCCCCATCGTCCAGTTCTTCAAGTTGTTTCATAATTAAGCGCATGTCGGGGGGCAGGGCGGAGAGGGAATTATCCCGGCGGATTTCATTGCCGGTTATGAGGTATTCCACTGAAACCCCCAGAACCCGGGCGATGGCTACCGCCGTATCGGCGGTAGGGATAGACCCGTTTTCCCGCAGATAATTGTCGATTGTTCGTTTATTCACCCCCGAAAACGTAGCCAATTCCTTGACCAGCATGGCTTTATAGGCCAATTCAGCCTTCAGGTTTTCCCTAAATTTCATATATATGAATTATTTTACTTAAAAAAGCGTAATTATAAAAAGGCTCATAGAAGCCCTAGGTTGAGCGCAATCAATGCTTAGGGTAAAATAAAACCCACCCCAAATCCCGGAGACCCCCGTAAAAGGCCACCACATGCAACCACCGAAAAAGTATTGACATCTTTCGGGCCATACCTGGCCGGCCCTGGGGCAGATTGGGGTCAATCCCCGCCGCCGAAGGGCCGGTTGACGCTTGCATCCGAAACCGAGCATTCCTCCCGGAAACCGGGGGTCGAAGGGAAAACCGTCTTGTACATGAATTAGGTCATATTCTGAGAACGAGGAACTGAAATCAAATAAGGAAGGAAAACGACACGAAACAGAATATTCCCTTATTCGCCTTCTGCGCCTTTGCGGTAAAATTTTTTCAATTTCTGGTGATTTTTCAAAACCTGAAAGTAAATGCAATAGCCCTGGGGGCAGCCGGGAGTTTAGGAAATTTTCCGTTCAACCAGAGCACCGCTTAGATATTTGTGTATAATACTTGCCACCAAAGTCTGGTAGGGAATGCCCTCTTCAATTGCCCGTAGTTTTATACCCTGAAGATCTTTTTGGGTAATACGGATATTCATCCGCTGATCCTTTGTCAGGGTATTGGTTGCGGCCTTTGACAGTCTGGTTTTCCATTCTTCAAGATTGGCGACCGGTTTCCAGCCGCCGTCTTTTTCAAGAGATTCCATTAAGGCTTTTTCTTCCATATCCAAAAATTTTTCTTCACTCATTTTGTCTCCCTTCGGACTTTAGTCTGCAAATACCGGCTCGTATATTTACGGCTTGGGTAGATTGTGATCAAATGACAGGTTTCCTCTGACGATGAAATATGCGCAGGCACCACATATACATATTCGTCAATTTCAACAAGGATGAAGACCTGTCCTTTATATTTTTCCTGATTGGGATGGTCAATGACATCTACAATATTTTTTTCCTCAATGGCCAGGATCACCTGTTCAAACGAAATATTCCGGGTTTTTTAAGTATGTCATTCTTTTTTTCATCCCAGATATATTGCATGATCAAAAGATATTACATTGTGTGCCTATTGTCAACTGAAATACAAAGGCGCCCTGTGCTGCAATCCATCCTCACTTGCGCTTTATCTTGCAAAAGCCAAAACAACCAATTAAGCTATCGGCAATAGGTGGGGCGCTTTATGAAACATTTCCGTGGGTCTGTTTTTATCCTGATTTTTACCGCCCTGGCCTTCTCCTTTCCCGGCGCCATCCCGGCGCAGAGTGATCCTGACCTCAGCGCTGCCGCCGGAGACGCTGCGGCGCAGGCGGTTCCGGCCCCTGAGGCTGCGCCCCCTGCCCCGGACACAACTTCCGCTTCCGCGGCGGGAGGTACAGCCCCGCGGCCTGCAGCGGCGGCGAACACCTCAGCCTCGGCAAATACACCGGCGAACGCCGCCACCCCCGCAAGCGCCGCCGATGGTTCCGTAACCATCACCATTACCGCTCCGGCGGATGCCGTATCCTTCGGCCCGGCCCAGCCGGGGACCGCTTCCGGTCACGGCGTCACCGGAGCCGTCAGCGCCGAAACCGCTCCCCCTCTGCCTGATACTGCACCTAGCCTCCTGGAACTGGAGGAGGACGCCGAAAAATGGGGCTTTGTCGATTATATCCAAAGAATCGGCATCGCCCTGGGGATAATCGGCGTCCAGGGTCTGCTGATTTGGCTTGTCTGGCAGATTTTCTTCAAATGGCTCAATCAGAAAGTCCATGACTGGGGGCAAAAAAACATCAAGCCCCTTAACATCAAAAAATTACATCTCTTATCGACTAAACAAATTCTCGCTTCCGTTGAATTTGTACTCAGAATACTGAAATACGTGGTCACCGTATTTCAACTGTTCCTCACCCTGCCCATCATTTTCAGCCTCTTTCCGGTGACACAACATCTGGCGTCCACACTCTTCGGCTATGTCCTTAACCCCCTGAAAAACATTGTCACCGGAACTGTCCACTTTATTCCCAATCTGATTACCATCGTTATCATCCTCTGGGTCACGAAATATCTGATTCGGCTTTTGAAATTCTTCGCCACCCAGATTGAAAAGGAACGGCTGGTCCTGCCGGGTTTCTATGCCGATTGGGCCCAGCCGACCTTCAATATTCTGCGGGTACTTGTCTATGCCTTTACGGTGGTGGTGATATACCCCTACCTGCCCGGTTCAGGCTCCGCGGTGTTCCAGGGGGTTTCGGTCTTTGTGGGTATTATCTTCTCCCTGGGCTCCTCCACCGCCATCGGGAACCTGATCGCCGGCCTCGTGATTACCTACATGCGGCCCTTTAAAATCGGCGACCGGATTCAGTTTAAGGATACCACCGGCTTTGTAGTGGAAAAATCCCTCATGGTTGTCCGCATCAAGACCCACAAGAACGAATACGTCACCTACCCCAATATGATGGTCCTCAATTCCAGTATCGTGAACTACAACACTTCTTCCGACGAGGATGAGGAAGGGCTGATCCTCTATGCGGACGTAACCATGGGCTACGCCGTGCCCTGGACTCGTGTCCACGAAATTCTCATTGAAGCGGCGCTGAAAACAACGGGCATCCAAAAGACCCCCAAACCCTTTGTTCTTCAAACCAGCCTGAACGACTTTTATGCCAAATACCAGATCAACGCCTATACCAAAAATGTAGACAAAGTGCCGAAGATCTATTCGGAACTCTACGAAAATCTGCAAAACGGCTTTACAGCCGCAAAGATCAATCTGACCGCGCCGGCCTACCAGGTATGGCTTCCCCCTGAGGCTCACGAAGGGCCGGGAAAAGCCGCGGCAGACGCGGCGAAAAAGTTGTGAAAATGGACAGAATCGCAATCGTTACCGGATCGGACCGGGGCATGGGAAGAGAGACGGCCCTTGCATTGGCTCATCATCAGTATACGGTGATTATGGCGTGCATCGATATACCAAATGCAAATATCACCTGTGATGAAATTAAATCAATCACAGGCAATAAAAACGTATTTGTGTATAAAATTGACCTCGCGTCCATCGCAGCGATTAAACAATTTGTGCAATCATTTTTGCAGGATTTTGATCATGTAAATATACTCATCAACAATGCCGGAATCATCACCATGGACCATGCAATTACCGAAGACGGTTTTGGAAACATCATGGCGGTAAATACCATCGGTCCATATCTGCTTACCAAATTATTGATACCCCATTTCCCATTAGGCGAAGATAACCGAATCATTAACTTAAGCTCCTGGATTTACCGGTTTGGAAAATTCTCCATAGATAAATTACATAACTTTCGCTATGTAAAAGCCTATTCGGTATCAAAATACGCACAACTGCTGCTAACCCTTGAACTGGCCGATGAATTGAAAAAAAAGGGCATCACCATCAATGCGGTGAATCCGGGAACGGTACGTACCACCATAATGATTACCCATATATGGTTGTACGATTTTATTATCAATATCCTGATGGCGCCATTGTACGTTGATCCCCCGGAGGGCGCAAAAACCTGTATTTATTTGGCGGCTTCCGATGAAGTAAAAAATGTGACGGGAAAATTTTACAGCAAGTGTAAACCGGTTAGTATCCCTAAAAAATTTAATAACAAAACTATGCGGACTAAACTTCTGCAGTATTGCGAAACGATTTTTGAGAAAATCTAAGCAAACTTATCGATACATCGAGGAATTTGTCATCTCCCGGCGGCCCAGTTTTTTTCCGTCCGCTGAACGGTAGGGATTCCGGCGGTTTCTGAGATAGGACTGGTAGGCGGCGCTGCTTTCATAATAGCCGTCCAGGCCCTTAAACGATGAGGATTCGT
>BOAU01000117.1 GCA_026002025.1 Spirochaetia bacterium
CGTCCAAAGTTTCGGAAAGTTTTTTCTGATTCACATCGTGCTGGTAGAGCCCCACCCCGATAGACTTGGGATCGATTTTGACCAGTTCCGCCAGCGGGTCCTGTAAACGGCGGCCGATGGAAATGGCCCCCCGGATCGTCAGGTCCAGTTCGGGGAATTCCTCACGGGCAATATCGCTGGCGGAATACACCGAAGCGCCGTCCTCGTCAACCACGGTGTAAAGCACCTCAAGGTTGTTGTCGGCGATCACCGCGGTCACCAGTTCCTGTACATCCTTTGAGCCCGTGCCGTTCCCCACGGCGATAAGCTGGATGTCGTATTTTTTCACCCCCTCAAGGATGGCCCGCTTGGCCTCCTCAACCTTGTGGTTGTAGATGACGAAGTTCCCCAGGTACTTGCCGGTGTCGTCCAGAAAGGCGCATTTGGTCCCGGTGCGGATGCCGGGGTCAATCCCCAGCACACGGGTCCCCTTGATGGGCTGCTGCATCAAAAGATTTTTGAGGTTCTGGCTGAAAACGGAAATACCGTGATCGTCTGCGGCGTCGCTCTGGTCCCCCCTGATTTCCCGGATCACCGCCGGTGAAAGCAGCCGCTTAAGGCCGTCCTCGACGGCGGTCTTGTGGTAATCGTTGTGGAGAACGTACTTGTTCTGCAGCATTTCTGTGGCAGCGTTGTCATCCACATCGATGGTGATTTCCAGCACACCCTCACGTTCGCCCCGGTTCACCGCCAAAATGCGGTGGGACTTGATCTGGGAAAGTGGCTCGGTGTAATCCCAGTACATCTGATAGGTCGAAGTTTTTTTGGCCTCATCGTCCCCAAGCCCCGCTTTTTCGGAAGCCTTGACAATGATCCTGCCATCCTTTTGATAGAAGCTTTTTACCGCCGCCCGGTTTTCCGGATCCTGGGCAGTTTGATCGGCGATAATGTCCATGGCCCCCTGGAGTGCGTCCTCCGCAGTGGCCACCGCAAGTTCCGGGTGTTCGGCGATACGCTCGTCCCCCTCGGGAACGATAAACTCCGCCGCCTTTGCCAGAAGGGCAGCGGCCTCCAGTTCCCGCATGGCCTCCGCCAGGGGCAAAAGGCCCTTCTCCTCGGCTATCATCCCCCGTGTCTTTTTCTTGCGTTTATAGGGGGCGTAGATGTCTTCAAGTTCCGTTAAAGTGGCGGCCTTGCTAATATTTTCGTAGAGCGGCTCTGTCAGTTTTCCCTGTTCAAAGATACCCCGGATAATTTCAATCCGCCGGGTTTCAAGGTTTTTCCCGCTGTTAAAAAGATGCTCCACATCCCGCACCTGCACCTCGTCAAGGCTGCCGGTCTTTTCCTTCCGGTAGCGGGCGATAAAGGGGACCGTGCTCCCCTCCGCAAGGAGGCTGATCACCGCCGAAACCTGGCTCATGTTCACCGTGAGGGTTTCGGCAATACCCTTCATAAGGCTCACTTCGTTCACCGCAAGGGCGTCGATAAATTCCTGATTTAATTCCATAGGCTAGCAGTATATCAAAATGTGATATACTGTTAAAGAGAGGAATGAACAATGTCCCTTATAAAAAACGAATTCCCCATCCTTGAATATGATACCGAAGCAAACGGGCTTATTATGCCCGGAATACATGGAAAGGATGTTTTGCCGCCAAACTGCGTTATGGTTTTTTTTAAGGAAGCCCTTGACGAATATGTAATGGACTCAAACGCGGAACAGATCATCGTATATAGATCAGAAAAGGGACAGTTTCCCGTATATAAAACATGCTATAAAGATACCGATATATGTTTGATACAGGCCTTTGTCGGTTCCGCCGGAGCAGCGATGATGGCGGATTTCTTAATCGGCCATGGGGTTAAACGCTTAATCGTATGCGGCGGCTGCGGTGTGTTAAAAGACATCCCCGTTGGGGACGTGATAATCCCGATATCCGCCCTGCGCGATGAAGGGGCGTCCTATCATTACCTGCCGCCCGCAAGGGAAATCATTCTGGACGAAGTACCGGTACGGGCCGTAAAACAAACGCTGACTCAATTCAGCACCCCCTACATTGAATGTAAAACCTGGACCACCGACGGCTTTTACCGTGAAACCCCGGAGATGATTAAGTATCGGAAGGAAGAAGGCTGCTCCGTTGTGGAGATGGAATGCGCCGCCATCGCCGCGGTTTCCCGGTTCAGGGGCATTCTCTTTGGACAGCTCCTGTACTCAGGTGATATTCTTGCGGACACCGAAAATTATGATAAGCGTGATTGGTATAATAAACTGCCCGCGCGGAAAAAACTTTTTACCCTGGCAATGGAGTCTATTGTCGAATTGAATTCATTGTAAGGATTATCATCTAGGGCTATTGCATTTACTTTCAGATTCCGGGAAATCAGCGGAATTTGAAGAATTTTAACCGCAAAGGCGCCGAAGGCGACTAAGGAAATACCCCGTTTCGTATCTTTTTTCTTCCTTCTGCGCCGCAGACCAAAGGTCTGATGTCGCCTTTGCGGTTATTCTTTTTTTTCAGAAATATCGCGGTTCTGAGTAAATTTGGCAGTGAGAAAAAGTAAATGCAGGAGCCCTGATTATCATCTTGACTTTTGTTCGGTTATCCTATAAATCTTTTATGAATATGCCGCAGGAAACGTCCATCAATCACCGGATAAAGGAAATTCGCCACGCCCTCAGATTGTCCCAGGTAGAGTTTGCCCGGGTCATATCCCTTTCAAGCGGGTATCTGGCGGGGATAGAGGTGGCAAAACGGCGGGTTAATGATCGCCTGGTAAAGCTTATCGGCGCGGCTTTTAATGTAAATGAAAGATGGCTCAAGGACGGGACAGGGGAGATGTTTATCAAGGCCCCTGATAAAAATTTTGCCCTGCTGGTTAATCTTTACAAAAAACTGAACGGCAATTTTCAAAATTATATTTTAAAACAGATAAACTATCTTTTAGGCATACAGGACCGTGAAAAAATTGACGCCCCTTAATCCATTACGGTGACTCTGGTGGCGCGGTAACGGGGGCTTTCATCGCGCTTGCTGCGCTCTTCGTCTTCTTCGCGGAGGTATTTTACCTTCATGCCGGGTTCCAGTTCGTCAAAATCTCGGTTGGTCAGGATACTGTAGTGGAAGAAAACATTGTTGACATTTTCATCCTTTATAAAACCAAAACCATCCTTCACGCTGATTATTATTGATTCCCGTTCCGCAGTTTCTGCGGCGGGTGTTTTGGATTCAACGGCGCTTCCCAGGATGCCCCCCTCCATGAGGAGCGGGACAGGGCCGCCAATCATGGAACCAATGTCCTCCATTAGCAGGGACGGCTGGGCAATATATGGCCGTTCCGTGACAAAGAGATCCCGAACGATGTCGCTGTCCGGCTGTTTTTCGATCCGCTCGTGCATGGATACGGGATATAAAACTTCTTCCAAAAGCTGACGGGAAGTCCGGGTTTCGGCGGAGACGCCGTTTTCATTGTTGTAGGAAAAATCCCAGCTGATGAGCATGACCTGTGTCCCCAGGGTATTGAGCTTGCGGACCAGGGGGACATAATCGCCGTCCCCGGCCACCAGGACCAGGATGTCGAATTTTTTGTATATCGCAAGCTCGTATGCTTCCAGGGCAAGCCATACGTCAATGCCCTTCTCCTGCATGGAGTTGTTCCCGCTGTTGTACTTGAGGGGCAGGTAATGGGTAACGATATTTTCATGCATAAGGATGTCTTCAAATATCCGTTCGCTCTGTACTTTATCCCCCAGCTCCTTGGCCGATGAGCGGCCCTTGAAGTAATGGGCGTCGATTATCTGGCAAAGCCGTATATCGTTTAACTCGGTTTCCTTTGCTATTTCATGGCGTATAAAATTATGGAGCCCGTTGATGCTGATACGGGCCTTTTTTTCGTGCTCGTATTTGTAATAATTACTTACTTTATAAAAGTAGTACCCGTCATAAAAAATGCCTATCCGTATTAGTTCTTTCATTCGGTTATTCATAATTAAGATTATACTAACAGGTTTATTGGGTTAGGTCCAGACGGCGCATTTTCCGCGCCTTATATATAGTGCCTCACGCTTTTCTCTTCCTGAAAGCCGCTGATGCGGGCCAGGATGTAGGCGGAAAAGGAAGCGATGCTTATGTCGAGGAAGGTCCCCACGGCGATGAGGTAGAAGGCCAGGGGTTTGAGGATCAGGTAGCCGCTTTCAAAGCCCCGGCCGTAGCCTGAGCAGAGGATGGCGAGGGCGATATAGGCGCCGTCACCGGGGTGGCGGGCGAGGAAGAAGGAGATGGCCAGGGCGCGGAGGCCGATGGAAAAAATATCCGCCAGGGGGATGTCCAGGCTGGATTTGGATTTGATGACCACGATAAAGGCGATGGCCGCAACCATGGCACTGCCCGCCCTGCCGAATGTGGCAAAGAGGCTGATGCTTACCGCGTTGGAACGCCGGCGGGCGCCGAGGTTTTCCTTTGTGTGGCGGAGGAGGACCGGCAGGGAAAAGTTGATGTCCCCGGAAAAAAAGGCGGCGATTGCCGGGCCCAGGGAGCCGTAGAGGATCGCCCAAGGGTTTGCCTTGGGCTTAAGCAAATAGATAAACAGGGGTAGTATGCCGAAACCCAGGAC
>BOAU01000118.1 GCA_026002025.1 Spirochaetia bacterium
CCTTATTATCTGGTGTATATCCGCGATAACGGTGATGTGCGCTATACCTACACCCATTCAAAGCAGATACTTGAAATGTTCCGCCAAATCTGCCAGGGTGAAAATGCCGCGTATGAAAACCTTTGCGCCCTGTTTAACGCCGAAACAGATAAGGGCAAGGATATGACAAAGTACTCCGCCCTGTTAAAAAAAGCGGCGGAGGCCACAATTCAGACGGCGGGTAAAAAAGGCAATCTGAACCTTTTAAGCGGGAGAGGGGGCTTGCTTATTCCGCAAACAGTGCAAGTTTCCGCAATGGACGATTTTGAACTGGTAACATGGCTGGTGATCAAGCGGGAATAGATGATGGATAAAGAAACGATACAAACAGTCATTAAAAATTTTACTCAAGGCAATTTAACAGAAAACGCGATACATCTTTTCAAGTCCCTGGGTTACAACACCGGCCGCAGCAATCCATTACAGCAGAAAAATTTTGACTATTTCAAATCGGCCTTTCCGCTGCCTGA
This sequence comes from Spirochaetia bacterium, assembly GCA_026002025.1. The sequence continues at coordinate 510 of BOAU01000118.1, forward strand.
AACATTCAATGCCCAAAAAGCCGGCACAAGCGAATGGAAATACTTCGATATTCTGTTTCAGTTATCCAATACCGAAATTGCCGGTCAGAGCGAACTATGGGACAACAGGCAGATTGACAACAAATTAATCGAATCGTATCTATTTGTTGTTATTGAACTTGCCGAAAATGAATACTCTCGTTCCCTACTGGCGCGGATTTGCCGCGAGGTAAACAAGATTTTCCCCATGCCGGTACTGGTTTTATTCCGGTACGGAGAATATATCACCCTCTCGGTAATCGACCGGCGCATAAACAAACGGCGCAGCGATAAAGATGTGCTGGAACACGTTACGCTTATCAAAGATATTTCCATTGATAATCCGCATAGGGCGCATATCGAAATACTGTTTGATTTTTCCTTCAATGAACTAGCGGCAAATAATCCTGTTACGAACTTTGTTGAATTACACGATGCGTGGCAAAAGATACTTGATACAAAAGAACTGAACAAACGCTTTTACCGCGAGTTATCGCATTGGTACTTTTGGGCAATGCAAAAGGTGGTGTTTCCCAATCCGCATAATGAAGATGACCATAACGCAAAAAGCCTGATTCGACTTTTAACACGCCTTTTGTTCGTGTGGTTCGTAAAAGAGAAGGGGCTTGTGCCGCCTGAATTATTTGACGGATCTTTTGTTGCAGATTTGCTTAAAACATTTGATCCGCGCAACGAGCAGGGTATAAAAAATCAAATGAAGGGCAGCGCATACTACCGCGCTGTTTTACAAAATCTGTTCTTTGCGACTTTGAATCAGGAGCGCGGACAGCGGGCGTTCCGCAAAAAGGGGCAGAACCAGAACGCGGCAACTCTTTTCCGCTACGAAGATTATTTTACTGATGTACGCAAATTCAAGACCCTGCTTGATACCGTACCGTTTATGAACGGCGGGCTTTTTGAATGTCTTGATAAACCCGATCCAGTAAAAAAAGGCAGGGAAGGCGGCGCCATTATCAATTATGAGGACGGTTTTTCCGACCGCGCCGATAATATTCTTTGTGTACCCGATTATCTCTTTTTCTCAAAGGATGAACACGCCGATATTTCTGCGGAACTTGATGACTCCAGGTTGAAGGATGTAAAAGTTGACGGCCTTTTAACGATACTCAACAAATACAAGTTTACCGTTGCGGAAAACACGCCGATTGAGGAAGACATCGCCCTCGACCCTGAATTGTTGGGCCGTGTTTTTGAAAACCTCCTTGCAAGCTACAATCCCGAAACAAAAACAAGCGCCCGCAAACAGACCGGCAGTTTTTATACGCCCCGTGAGATTGTCGATTACATGACCGACATTTCAATCAAGGCCTATTTACAACAAAAATTGATAGAAAAAGCGGGTATGAGCAGCGCGGAAGCCGATGCCGCATTGGAATTACTCATCGGCTATTATGAAAGCGATCATGTCTTTAACGATGCACAGATAGCGGTTTTAATAGACGCTATTGATACCTGCAAAATTCTCGACCCTGCCTGCGGTTCCGGCGCGTTCCCGATGGGGGTTCTGCATAAACTCACGTTCATTCTCGGCAAACTCGACCCGCACAATAAGCTATGGGCGCAGAAACAGCGGGAGAAAGCCGAAAAAATAGATGACGCCGGTATTCGGGATAAAACCATTGCGGATATTGAAGCGGCATTTGCGCGTAATGAACTTGATTACGGGCGCAAACTCTATCTGGTAGAAAACTGTATTTTCGGCGTTGATATACAAAGTATTGCGATACAGATCAGCAAGCTGCGTTTTTTTATATCCCTTATCGTTGACCAAAAAACCGACAGCAGCCGTGACAACTTCGGCGTCCGCCCCCTGCCGAATCTTGAAACAAAGTTTGTCGCCGCCAATACGCTGATTGGCCTGGAAAAGCCGCCGGAAGCAACCGCGCTGTTTAACGAGCATAAAGAGCTTGATGTGTGTAAAGCGGCGTTAAAAAACGTACGGCACCGGCTTTTTTCGGCAAAAACACCGGCAACAAAAAACAAATTCCGTGCCGAAGATAAAGCAATACGCCAGCAAATCGCCCAAATCCTGATGGATGACCGCTGGAGCGATGCATCGGCAAAACAAATCGCCGCCTGGGAAATTGATGATCAAAACGCCTCCAGCCCCTGGTTTGATGCCGAGTGGATGTTCGGCGTTGATGGCGGGTTTGATGTGGTGATTGGGAATCCGCCGTATGTGAGTGCGCCGACAATGGTTGCCACAAATCAAAAGCTACGGGATGCTATTATCAATTCAAAAAAATATTCCACGTTATATCAAAAATGGGATTTGTATATTCCCTTTATGGAGCTTGGCATACAACGGCTTTCCGCCAATGGTGTGTTTACCATGATTGTGCCCTATCCCCTGACGAATCAAACATACGGTAAAAAACTGCGTGAACTAATTGTGAGCCATTACAATCTTATTGAATTGGTTGATTTGAACGGCACCAAAGTATTTGAAAATGCCACAGTGAGTAACTGTATTCCTTTTGTTTCAAAATCACAGCCGGGTGATAGTTGCTTTGTATCCCATATCAACGAGAAAAAGCAGATAACACGGGTATTCAAGCAATTCTATTCCGATTTGGTTCAAGATGAAAATACCGTAGTATGGAATCTCACAAAAGAACAAAGAAGCTCAAATAGACATTCTGAAATGAATGTCTTGGGTGATTTTTGCTATGTCAGTTACGGATTGCGTCCAAATTCTGACGAAAAAACTGCAAAAGGAGAATTTGTCAAATCGGATTTAATAAGTGAAACCTGTGATGATGTGCATTGCCGCAAATATATTGAAGCAAAGGACATAGAACGGTATCGAGCGAATAAAGTGAGGTATCTCGAATATAACACTGAGAGAAGTCCAGATAAACTGGTGAGACCAACCTTTAGAGCTTTTTATGAAAATCCTAAATTGATGGCTAATCGTTTGGGCGATTTACAGGTGTTTTTAGACAAGGACCAAGGATTTCTTCACAATGATTCCATAATTGGTGCCGTATTGTGGAAAGATTTATCAGGCATAAACAACAAAAGCATATCGGCAAGTGTAACGCGCTATTCAAGGTATTCGCGTAAAGAGATGGAGAAATATTCAAAACAGATAGATTTACGCTATTTGTTGGGAGTGTTAAATTCAAAGTATGCTTCGGTTTTGTTATCTAATCTTCGCGGAGGTGATTACCATATTTACCCGGAGCATTTACGCAATTTGCCCATACCCAATGTTCAAGGGAAAGAGCAACAGTCCATAATAGCTCTTGTCGATAAAATCCTTGCCGCTAAAGTCGCTGACCCACAGGCGGATACGAGGGGGCTGGAAGCGCAGATTGACAAGATGGTGTATAATCTGTATGGGTTAACGATGGAGGAAATCGCTGTGGTGGAGAGAGTGTAAAAATGGCATTTGATAAACCTTTTCATAGAAATTACAGAAAAATCGTAGATGGGCCTAATTCTGGTTATAGTGATTGGGGATATATCATTGACCATGATTATGCTTTGTCACCAGAGCATTATATCCGTGCATTTTTACTAATACAATCTGATATGCAAAAACTGTTTGAATATATAGAACCATCTGACAAAAATATTAAAACTTATTCATATAGAATACATGAACTTTTGCTCAGAACTTGTATAGAGATAGAGGCAAATTTCAAAGCGATACTTAAAGAAAATACATTTTCTCCGAAAAACAAAAAGGGTGAATTGATAGACGAAACTCACTGGAACATTAGCCATTATAAAAAAATAAATATAACTCATCATCTTGATGATTATACTGTCCAGATTCCGATATGGGCTGAAACTGCAAGAGAATTTAAGCCTTTTGCTGAATGGAAAGATAAAAATGTTGATTCTCTGCTTTGGTATAAGGCATATAATGAAAGTAAGCATGACAGACAAAATAACTTTAATCAAGCTAATTTTGAAAATTTAGTAAATGCAATCGAAGGTTTATTTGTTCTTTTATCATCACAATTTCGTTCTGAAGATTTTGCTCCTGGGTCGCAAACCATGTCTATTGAAGGATATAATTAT
>BOAU01000119.1 GCA_026002025.1 Spirochaetia bacterium
AACATTTTCCCCTGGATAAAGTCCCCAAAGGCGTTGTTGGCGTTCATGGCGGCGATAAAGCCGTTCACCGGCATGCCGAACTTCCAGGCGTAGAGCCCGGCGATAAGGTTGCCGAAGTTCCCCGAGGGTACACTGAACACCAGGTCCCCGTGGAGGTACTTCTTTATTTTGATAAAGGCGTAGAGGTAATAGAAGGTTTGGGGCAGAAGCCGCCCCGGATTAATCGCATTGGCGCTGGTAATGCTGTAACGCTCCGCAAAGGGCCGATCCTTCACGGCTTCCGTAATAAGCCGCTGGCAATCGTCAAAGGTTCCCTTCACCTGAATAGGGATGATATTACCCCCATTGGGCACGAAGGATGCGTTTTCCAGCCCCCGGATGGCCCCCTCGGGGTAGAGGAGAACCGAAGTAATGCCCTCCCGGCTGCTGAAGGCGTTGGCGATGCTTACCCCCGTATCTCCCCGTGCGGCGGAGATGACCATGGCGGGGCTGGAATTTTTAAGGAGTTCCTCCATAACCGCCGCCAAAAAGGCAATGCCGAAGTCCTTAAAGACCCCCGTGGGGCCGTTGTACAGGTTCAGGACCGAAAGCCCCTCGTCAAGCTGCTGTAATTCGGGCTCAAAATTGAAGGCGCTTTCCGCCACCCGGGACGCGGAAAAAGGGTTCAGTTCCCCCTCCAAAAGCACCGGCGCCACCGTGGCCACCAGCTCAGGATAGGTGGTACCGGAATCCATATACAGAAAAAACTGCCGCATATCCACCGTTTGGGTGGGCACATAGAGCCCTCCTTCGGGAGGAAGGCAGCGGAGGACCGCATCCTTAAAGGAAACCAGCGGCTCATGGGACTGGGTGGACCGGAATTGCATCATTGTTATCAGTTTAGTCTGTGGCAGGGGAATCGGCAAGGGTACCGAATGAAAGGCTTTTACCTATCGAAAAAAGTAAATTTTTTTGAAAAAAGTTGCAAAATTTTGCTTTTCCCCCTATTATTTTCTATAATTTTAGTGATAGTATATACCGATAATGTGCGGCTGATAGGCCAAAAAGAAGTTTGGGGTCCCCCTTTGGGTGATTTGGGTGAGGAAAGGTTAGGATGAAACGGCTGATTACAGTTCTCTTATTTGCTGTTGTCTCGGTCGCAATTTGCGTCGCCCAATCCACCATCCGGAATTTTCATCAGGAAGGTATAGCAACTCAGGATATTTCTTCCAATGAGTTGACCGCTACTCACCCCAGTCTGCCCATTGGTACGCAGGTGAAGGTGACGAATACTCAGAACGGCAAAGAGGTTATTGCCAAAATAATCGGGCGTATTCCTGCCTCTGTGGATCGCATTGTAGACCTTTCTACGGCGGCGGCAAGGGACTTGGCTTTGCCTGCCCAGGGCGTTGCTCCGGTAATCCTGGAAGTTGTTGATAATCGCACGCCCCCCGTTGTGGCTGTTGCGTCTCCTCCGCCCGAGCCTGAACCGCCTGCACCAACACCCGAGCCTGAACCGACACCTGAGCCTGTACCGCCTGCGCCGACACCTGAGCCCGTATCGGTATCCCAAACTGATACGAATACCGATGCCAGTACCATCAATGATACCCGGACTCAAACAACAGCTCCGGCTCAGTCACCGAATATCAATATTTACAACATCAATATGTCGCCCAATGCCATGGCCACGGATTCAGCGCCGGTTAATGCTACCGGCGGTTCCCAGCTTCCGGCTGACTTCAACGGATCTGGAATTCCAGCGGGAATTATCGCCGTAGCCCCTACGGGTAATGTCACCAACACCAAGCAGACGGTTACCCCGCCGCCGCCCACTCCTGTTCCTGCACCGGCGCCTGTTCCTGCACCCGTACCGGCCCCTGCTCCCGCACCCAGGGAACCGGCGGTTGCCACGGCCTCAACAATTATTACGGTCCAGCCGCCGTCCCCGGAAGTGAGGACCACCATACAGACCGTGCCGGTTATGCCGCCCCTTGAACCGGCCGCACCCCAACCGGCCACGGTGACGGCCCCTGTCGTTGTTCCTCCTCCTCAGCGGCTTGAACCTGCGCCGCAGCCGACGGTGCAGGATGTGGGTACGGCTCTTATCACTCCTTATATGCCCAATCCGAACAGTGGAAAAATTTACCGGGTGCAGGTGGGGTCCTTTACCGACACCTGGCATGCCAAGGAAGCCTTTGACCGCTTAACCATGGTGGGATTCAAACCTGCTTTTGAACGGTACGGAGATTATATCCGTGTGGTTATTCCCGGCATAAAGACCGTTGATATGCCCGCTGTGGCCCGTTTAATCGGACAGGTTGGATTTAGGGAAGCCCTGATTCGGGAAGAAAACTAGAAAAGGATTCGATAATTAATGGACATCACCTTTTACTCCCTTGGCGCCGCCGAAGAAGTTACCGGTTCCAGGCATGTGCTTGAGATTGACGGTAAAAGCTACCTGGTAGACTGCGGCGCTTTTCAGGGTTCCCGGGCCGAGGCTGACCGGAAAAACCGGAACTTCGGCATTGAAGCGGATCGTATTGAGGCGGCCATACTGACCCACGGCCACCTTGATCACTGCGGGCTTTTCCCCCTGCTGACCAAAGGGGGCTATTCGGGGAACATCTACACCACCCCGGCCAGCCGTGACATTGCCAGCCTTATCATGATGGATTCCGCCAATATCCAGGCCCATGACGCCATTTATCTGCGCAAACAGGCCCAGAAAAAGGGCGAAAAATTCACCTGGACCCCCCTCTATACTGAAAAAGACGCCATCCAGGCCACCAGTCAGATGGTAGGCATTTCCTATAACCGGCCCGTGTTCATCGGCGATGGGGTGAACCTGGAATTTTTTGATGCCGGCCATATTCTCGGTTCCGCCATGGCCCTTCTCACCGTTAAAAAAGACGGCAGGGAATGCCGCATTCTCTGCTCCGGCGATTTGGGCCGCAGTGATCGGCCCATCATCCGCAACCCGGATACAAAAATTCCCGCCCCGGATTATATTGTCCTTGAAAGCACCTACGGGGACCGCCGCCATGACAGCAATGACAACGCCATGGAAAAGCTTGCAGCCATAGCAAAGCGGACGGTCAAAAACAAGGGCAGAATCCTTATCCCGGCCTTTGCCATTGAGCGCACCCAGGAACTGGTCTACTATTTTCATACCCTGGTTGACGAGGGGATCATCCCGGAAATCCCGATTTTTGTGGATTCCCCCATGGCCACCAACGCCACCACGATTTTCCAGGTCCACCCCGAATGTTACGATGAGGAAATCAAAAAGGCCTTTATTGAGCACCACAAGAACCCCTTCGGCTTTAACAGCCTCCATTTTACCACCAGTGTTGACGAGTCCAAGGCCCTGAACGATCACCCCGGCCCGCTCATCATCATTTCCGCCGATGGCATGTGCGAGGCGGGACGGATCACCCATCACCTTGCCAACAGCATCGGGGACCCCAACACCACGATCCTCACCGTGGGCTACATGGCCCAGAACACCCTGGGTCGCCGCATCCGCAACAAGGAAACCGATTTAAAGATCCATGGTGAGTGGTTTAAACGCCGCGCCCAGGTAGAGGAGATCAACGCCTTCAGCGCCCACGCCGATTATTTTGAAGCCACCCAATGGCTTGATGCCCTGGATACCTCCCGTTTAAAGAAGATACTCCTGGTCCATGGCGAACCCAAGGCCCAGGCCGCTTTCAAGAAGTACCTTGCGGACCACGGTTATCCCCAGGCGGAAATCGTCCGGTACGGGAAAACATACGATTTTAATGAATAGCGACGCGCTCTGCGCCTGAAGAGGACCTGTGGGTTATTTAACTGGCTTTCACGCCATCGAAGAACGTATCAAATCAGGAAAACAACACGGGCCGATTTTACTGGCAAAGGCCGGGCCCCGCGCACGGGAGATACTTTCCCTTGCCGCCGAATTTAAAGTCCCGGTGAACCGGGTGGGTACCCACGACCTTGACCGGTACGCCCCTGACCACCGGGGCATCGCCCTTGAGGTGGCGGATTCCGGGGGCGGCGTGGATATCAGCCTGGCCGAATTCATTGTCGGCCTCGGGGATCGGAAAGACGCCCTGGCGGTGATCCTGGACGAAATTACCGATCCCCACAACTACGGCGCCATCCTCCGTTCCTGCGACCAGTTCGGTGCGGATCTGGTGGTAACCCGGAACCGCCGTAGCGCAAAGCACGCGGAAGTCATCTCAAAAACTTCCGCCGGCGCGGTTGACTGGGTCCCCACCGCCGAAGTAGCAAACCTCCCCCGCGCCGTCGAGGACCTTAAAGAGGCCGGGTTCTGGATCTACGGCGCGGACATGACCGGCAAGGCCGCCTACGACATGGACCTGCATGGCCGCATCGCCCTTATCCTGGGCAGCGAAGGGGAAGGCATTTCCCGGCTTCTCCGGGATAACTGTGACGGCCTCATCGCCATCCCCTCCCATGGCCGCATCGATTCCCTTAACGTCTCCGTGGCCGCCGGGGTGCTGTTGTATGAGGTACAACGTCAGCGGAGTTGAGGTTGTGAACATTCGCCCATCGGCCTCA
>BOAU01000120.1 GCA_026002025.1 Spirochaetia bacterium
CGACTATGCCAAAATGGGCGCGGATACGCTGATGCGTAAATTCACGGTGAAGGAATTGTCGCCCAAAAACCGCTTCCATTATCATCAAGGCGTATTCCTGTCCGGGGTGGAACGGGTCTTTCTCCTCTCCGGTGATAAAAAGTATTACGACTATATCAAGGCCTGGGTTGACTATTATATTGATGAAAACGGGGATATCCGTTACTGCGATGTCCGCGAGTTTGACGATATGCAGCCTGCAATCCTGTTGTTTAATCTGTATAAAACCACCGGAGACGAACGGTATAAAAAGGTCCTTGATCGATTTGCGCCGATCGTTGAACAGTGGCCCACCAATGCCCGCGGCGGCTTCTGGCATAAGTATCAGCATCCCAATCAGATGTGGCTGGACGGTCTCTACATGATAGGTCCCTACAGCGTTATGTACGCCCATTATTTTGACAAGCCCTATTTTTGGGAAACGGTCTATCAGCAGATGAATCTGATGCGATGCAACATGACGGACGCGAAAACCGGACTGCTCTATCACGCCTGGGACGATTCCAAAGTTATAGACTGGGCCGATAAAAAAACCGGGCTCTCCCCCGAATTCTGGGGACGGGCCATGGGCTGGTACGCGGTTGCCATCATGGATATCCTTGACTATATCCCCCAGGATCATCCCCGCAGGCAGGCGTTCATAAATGCGGAGCGTGATATTATCAACGCCCTTGTCCGCTTTCAGGACGGGGACACCGGTCTCTGGTATCAGGTGGTGGATAAGGGAGAAAAGCCGGAAAATTGGCTGGAGACATCCTGTTCGTCCCTGTATACCTACGCGATTTCCAAGGCTGTCAAGAAGGGACTTGTTCATAGGACCTATGAGAAATATATCCATAAGGCGTATCAGGGCGTGATCAAGTCCCTGCAATTTGAGGGTGACAATCTTATTGTTTCCAACATCTGTGTGGGTACGGGTTTGGGGGATTATCAATTCTATATCGATCGGCCCACCGTACAGAACGATCTGCATGGTATGGGAGCGTTCCTGTTAATGTGTACGGAGTACTATGATACCTGCAACCGCATATCGGAATAATGCAATAGGGGTATAATGTATACCGTTTTACTGGCGGATGATGAAAAAAGCGTTTTAGATATACTCATAAGCAGTATTTCCTGGCATACCCTGGGGGTTGATACGGTGCTCACCGCGTCTGACGGGGAAAAAGCCCTGGAGATCATAAAAAGCCGCCGTGTAGAGTTGTTGATTACCGATATTCGTATGCCCCGCATGGACGGTCTTGAACTTATCCGTAATGTGCGGTCCCTGTATCCTGATGTTCACTGCATATTGCTCACCGCCTACAGCGAATTCTCCTATGCCAAAGAAGCTATTGCCCTTGGGGTGGAAAACTATCTGCTCAAGCCCGTCCCCAAAGAAGAGGTGGAGCAAACCGTAACCAAGGCGCTGGATAATATCTACAAACGGCATGAAAATTCAGAACGGCTGCTCCTTGACAATACCCTGCTGCGCTGGCTTTCAAGCAGCATTAACAGTGAAGAACTCAGCGATCGGGCGGCGCTGCTGGGAATTAACATCTATCTCCCCTGTTATTGTGTAATATGTATTGTCAAAAAAGATGAGAAGGCGCCGCTTTCGCCTTTCTGTTCCGCATGTATAGAAAGACTTTCCAAACAATACGAAGTGTATCACCTCTGGGATGATAATGGCCGGTATGTTTTAATACTGGGCGGAAAGGAAATCGAACAGGATGTATTGGAAAAAACGCTGGAAACAGCTGCGCTAGAGACAGATATGCGCTCCGCGGCAGCGGCAGTCGGAATTACCGTTCAGGAAGCAAATTCCCTCCCCGTAAGTTACATGATGGCCTGCGAAATCATCGAGCTTGCGGATACATCCTCCTCAGGGGTTGTGATGAAAAAGGAAATCAACATAAGCGGTTTCAAGGTGGATGTTCTTGCCGAGGAAGTACGGAAGCTCTTTTACGAAGACAAGAAAGAGGCGAAACAGGACGTGCATAAATTGCTCGCGGCGAAACTGTTTAAAGCTGAAGAAGAAAAGAATGCGCGGGAAAAGCTGTCTCTGCTTATGAAAACCTGTACAAAGGTACTGCTTTCGGAGTTTCCCGCACAGACCCTTGTTCAGGGAAGGCTTTTTACCGATTGGCCCAGGTACGATGAAACGGCCGGTGAGGTTTCCGGCAAAGATCAATTCATTCCGGCGGCAGTGAAAGTGCTGGATCACGCAGAACAGGTTTTTAAAGCATTATTTGGAACTTTGAATCCAAAGATTCAGTATGCCATAAAGTATATGCGTGCCAATATGGGGGAGGGCATTTCAATAAAACTGCTTTGCACAAAAAACGGAACGAATCCGGCGTATCTGGGGCAGATGTTCAAAACGGAAACGGGCTTCTTTTTTAATGATTATCTTACCCGTCTCCGTATTAACCGGTCTGTATATTTGCTCCATAATCCCGATAATAAGATAAAAGATATTGCCGCCCAGGTTGGGTTTTTTTCTTCCAGTTATTTTGAAAAGTGTTTTAAGAACCAAAAGGGTGTTTCCCCCCTGAAATACAGAATGGAATTCATGGCGTGAAAAAATCAGAATATCACCGTAATGCCGTTTATCTGTTGGTTGCCTGTTATCTTTTGATACTTATTCCAATCGGCGGCACAGCCTGCTGGTTTGCGTATCAGGAGAAAGAAGGAGAGATTCTTTCAAGAATTGATATGACTTTGACGCGGCTTGCGAATGAATATCATGATATAACCAATGGGTTTTGGCAGATTTATATGCCTGTCTTTGAGAATCAAAATGCATATTATTCGTTAGGGGATTATTTTTCGGTACAGGAAAGCCCTGATCTGAATGCGCTTGAGAAAATGGAACTGAAACAAATTTTAAACCAAATGGCGGCACGGAATGACAGGATACAATGGATAGCCGTCATCTCCGATGTGCGGGAGATTAATTATATTTTCTTTCCCGCACAAAGTGTTTTGCAGTCCATCCCGCCTGATTTTCCCTATCTTGACGATCTCGCGCACAAAGAATCGCAGATGGAAGTATTCGGCGTGAAGGAAGTTGCCAGTTTTGATGCGGTGTATAAGGGCCTTGCCATATCGGGTGGTATTCCCGTCAAAATAGGCAGGGGCGGGATACTTGCCGGTTATGGAACAGACATGTTTGAACAAATTTGCGGTGATCATGGTATACCGTTAAAAACACTGGGATTTACCATTGAAGCCGACGGCCACCACATATTTAACTATTATCCGGCGGAAACAACAGAACATGTATACAGCCGTTTTGCCCCGAAGAATTCCACAAGGTCTGACATTTATTGTGTTGTCTCCCCGAATGAACTTTTCTTTTTCTACAGCGCCAACAGTTTCAGGATATCGGCTTTTATTCTTTTTGCGTTGATTTTTATCAGCATACTCACGGTCAATCTTAAAAAAAACGGTGACCGGGCGTATTACTACGAATTAAAGCAGCGCGATGCCGAGCTGTCGGAACTTCAGACAAAATTCAATCCCCACTTCCTGTATAATTCCCTTGAGATTTTTCGTGCGCGGTGTCAAAAGAACGGGGATAAGGAAACCGCGGACTTAATAACCCAGTTGGCGGGCATATTCAGGGGCTTCATCGGGTCCAAAACCTTCATTTCCATCCAGGAGGAACTGGCTTTCAGCAAGCGCTACTTGGCGCTTTTTCAGGCGCGCTACGGTGAATCGGTACGTATTCTCTATGACATTGATACGCCGGTACTGCAATACGGTATCATCAGGAATGTTTTCCCCTCTCTGATTGAAAATTATTTTATCCACGGTTTTGATACCGCAAAGGGCGACAATTTTATCATTTTCCGGGGCAAAATTGAAAGTGAAAAAACCATTCTTATAAGCGTGGAAGACAACGGACAGGGTATGCCGGAAGGGCAATTGGCCGCTCTTAATGACCGCCTTCGGGAGAAAGCATCGATGGAACATGAGAGCTATGGCCTTAAGAATCTGCACCAGCGGCTCTGGCTGTTTTACGGGGATCAGTACGGCATTATGGTACGGCCAAATGAAGGGGACGGCCTGTCTGTGGAGATACGTATTGCCAAAATGACCTGCGAAGAATATGATAGCAGCTCATACGAAAAGCAGCGCTTACCCCTCAAAAAGTTCAAAAAGTTGTAATTTGTGTTATTTTCTAAAATTTTTTTTATATACAGGATGAAATTTTACCCGATAAACTGATCCTAATAAGGGGAAGAATGAAAAAGAGTTGCATGGCGGCGGTCATTTCTGTTGTCGTTTCGTTGACCGTGCTTCCATCTCTCCGGGCGGGCGGCCGC
>BOAU01000121.1 GCA_026002025.1 Spirochaetia bacterium
GTTAAATTCCTCAAACACATAACCCGTATGGGCTTCAATCTTACCGGACAAAACTTCCTTGCAGACCATTTTGCCAAGCCCCATGGAAATCCGGCTGATATCGGGCTGGACAAACCGGTACCAGAACCGGAACATCATATCCGCAAGCAGATAAATGGTTTTTTTGGAACGGGGTTCCGTTACGGGACATTCCTTTTTAACAATTCCAAGGCCGATTAACGCGGCAAGCATATTGCTGCACTGGCTCGTCTCTATGCCGACTTTGGTTGCGATTTCATTCAGACGGCTGCTTCCCGTTGCAATGGCGGTGATAATTCCGTTGTAGGTCTGGGGTATTTTAAGTTCCTGTTTCAGCAGATTGGAAGGTTCCTCAAACAGGCGCCCCGAAGGATTAAAAAAAAGTTCTTCCATGTTTTTTGCCAGGGACAGGTCATTATTTATCCGGGAGAGGTATTCGGGAATTCCGCCGCTTATGCCGTACAGGGTTATCTTTTCTTTATTGGTAAACTCAGGCAGCATTTCTGCGGATTCATAATAGGTAAAGGGCAAAACCTTGAACTGACAGGTTCTTCTGCCGTAGAGCGGACTTTTATATCCCAAAACCTGATTTTCCATAAAAGACATGGAGGAACCGCAGAGGATTAAAAACAGCCTGCTGTCGTCCTTGTTTTTATCAATAGCCGCCTGAAGTATTGAGGAAACCGCCTTGTCGCTTTCCGCCAAATAGGGATATTCATCAATTACGAGGATGATCCGTTCTTTCTTCGCCGCCCGGAAACAATAATCAAAGACTTCGGTGAATGAGTTAAAGGGGTTTTGGGGAGCATCAGGAGCAAGGATCGCAAGGATTTGATTTGAAAGGAGTTCCAGATTTTCCTTTGCCGTAGACTCTATGGCTGTAAAATAGACCGCTTTTTTATCCTTCCGGAACTGATTGATCAGGGTCGTTTTACCGATACGGCGTCTTCCGTAAAAAACGGCAAATTGAAACCCATCCTGTTTATAATACTTTTCAAGCGCCTCAAGGTCCGTCTTTCTGCCCACAAACATTTGCTAACTCTCCAATTAGTAATTACACAATTAGCAGTATAAGTCTTTCCCTTTTTTATGTCAATAATAGCTGATCCGGTAATCCGATAAAACCTCAAAGCCGATGCGGCGGTACACGGAAAAGGCGGTGGGGTTTCGTTTTTTGACAAAGAGGGAAATGCCCCGGCCTCTGGGGATGGGCGCTGCTGTGCCCGGCGTCCGGAGGCTGCGGATAAGTTCAGCGCAGAGCTGCGTTGCGATGCCGCGCCCCCGGTAATCGGGGTGGACATATACGCCGCCGATCTGGCTGCGGGTAAAGGATTCGGCGCTGGTATTTGCCTTGGCGATCATGCGGCCGCCGAGTTCGGCGCAGAGGATGCGCCCATGGGCAAGGATGTCTTCCAGGGTTGCCCTGCTGGAAGAAGGGTCGAACTCCGCCCCCTGGGGCAGGACCTCCTCCTGCTCATAGGCGGACTGGAGGGGCAGCAGATTTGCCATATCCTTGCTGCCGGGCTGCCGGATAATGAGCCCCGGCGGCCCGGCAGCAAGGCAATCCGCCGAGGGCTCCTTGTCCAGGGCCATGAGGTCGTAATCAATACTTTCCGCAGGATGAAAGCCCAGGGGCGCTGCCATGTTTTCCAACATGAGGGCGTCTTCCCGCAGTCCCTGGACCGCATGGAGGGGCATGCCGCGAATGAGCCGGTTCAGGAAATGGGGGGCAGGGATATCATTTAAACCATTGAATACGGGAAAGAGGGAGCGTTTGTTGTGAAGCAGCAGGGCCTCAATTTTGCCCTCTTCATTCCGCAGGACCCATACCTGATCGTGGAAGGCCGACCGGTGCATAAACCTGGCGCAGGCCCCTACGCAGAAAGGCTCCCGTTCCCGCAGAAACGCCTCCGGGCCGGTATCGCGCTTCCCCGCCCTTCGCCAGCGTCGGGGCTTGCTCTTTGACTTGTTTTGGGAAGCCGATCTTGCGGGCCTCACGGCAGCCGGCCCCCGGCGGGAATCCGGCCCAGGATGGCGGAAAAGCCCGCGGCAAAGGATTCACGGGCATAGCTGTAAACCGCAATGGCCCCGTCCGCCCAGGGGACGCTTTCAAGATATACCGGGCTTAACACGGAAAAAACGATTACCTTTTTTTTGAGGGGCTGCAGGACCCGCAGAAAAGACAGGCCCTCCGCATCGGAAAGGCAGAAGATTACTGTGTCGGCGTTCCGGGCCATGGCGGTCAATTCGGCGGTTCCCCGTGGAGAAGAATACCAATAGGCGGAGGCGCCGGGGTAGGCCGCTCTTCCCAGGGTGAAAAAATCTTCATATTGCCCGGCCAGCAGGACACGCCCGGCGTCTTCCGCTTTAAGGGGAATCACCGGAGGTACGCTGCCGGTCCCGGTTGCGCCGCCCCGGACCACCGTAACACTGCGGGCCGCGAGGTCCAGGAAAAAGGCGGCCCCTTCGGCATTGGGCAGCTCTGTCTCAATCCTTGCAAGATCCGGGATGTAGGGGATGCTCTTTTCACCCCGGAGGTATTCAAACTTTACCGCCAAAATCCGTCGGCAGGCGTCCCGGACACGGGCGCGGAATATCGGGTCATCCTTCATGGCGCTTACCAGGGATGTCCAGATCGGGTCCAAAAGGTTCGGGGTTTTGGAAAGCATGATGATATCGTTCCCCGCAAGCAGGGCCTGCCGGGCCGCGCGGGAGAGGCTCCCCGCATACGTGGTGGCCCCGTTCATCATAAGATCATCGGTGATGATGATTCCCCGGTAGCCGATTTTCTCCCGGAGTACCTCATTCAAAAACCACGGAGAAAGGGAGGCCGGGACGTCCTTCGCCTGGGTGTTGGGAAAGGCCAGATGGCCGCTCATCACCGCCGGGAGCCCCTCTTTGGCAAGCAGGCGGTAGGGCACGAGTTCCCGATCCCAAAGCGCCTCAAAGCTTGCTGAAATTTGGGGCAGCACCCCGTGGGAATCCAGGTCCGTGTCCCCGTGGCCGGGGTAATGCTTCGCAGTTGGGATGATCCCCGCCGCAAGCTGGCCCTTCATAAAGGCCGCCCCCAGAATTCCCGCCTGTACGGGATCGCTCCCAAAGGCCCGGGGCCCAATCAGCACAGAATCCCTGTTGGTAAATACATCTACGGTGGGGGCAAAATTCATGTTGATCCCCAGTACCGCCAGTTCTTTACCAATGTAATAGCCTGAAAGATAGGCGTCCCGGGGATAACCCGATGCGCCGATGGCCATGTTCCCCGGGGTTTCGCTGGTGCTGCCCTTTACATGGCGAATCCAGCCCCCCTCCTGGTCGGTTGCCACCAAAAGGGGCAGGCCGAATTGCCCCTCAAGACTAAGGCTTTGCAGAACCCCCACGGTCTCCGCAAGCCGCCGGGTGTCCCCGGTGTTCCAGCCGAAAATTTTGATCCCCCCGATATTCCGATCCCGTATCCAGTCGATGATCAGGGGGGAAGGTTCAGCCCCCACCCAGCCCAGCATAAAGGTTTGGGCCAGAGCCTGCTCGTCGGTCATGGCCGCCTCCATAACGGCGGCAAGTTCCGCGGGGGTTCCGGGATCAGAAAAACTAAGGGGATGGAGAAGGGGCGCGCAGAACAGGAGCGCCATAAGGCACAGGCGGTTTACCATCGACGGGGTTCCCTGCGAGCCTGAGGCGGGGGACCTGCTCTGCCTTAAGGAAGGCGTAATGGTGGAAGCGGTTACCTACGGCGAAAACCTGATGCACTGCTTTTCCGTCAACTTTGAACTGCGGAACCATCAGAACCAGGCGGTATTCCTTCCCTTCCCCCAATTCAGCCATATCGGCCTGCTGCCCGATCTTATCCGGCAGTTTCATGAGCTTATAGATACTTCGCTTGATCAGCAGCCGGGCTATATACTGAAATGTTCGGGGCTTCTGCTTCTTATTCTGCACCGGATCTATGAATTAACCATTCTCGATATTGGGGCGAATGTGAAGGACCGGCGGATTCAGGATATTATCAGATATGTTTCCCGGCATTATGCCGAACCGCTGACCGTCTGCGCCCTTGCCGACAGGGCAAAGCTGAACCATGCCTACTTCGGGGGGCTTTTCAAACAGGAAACCGGCGACTCGATCCATCAATATATCGCGAAAATCCGGGTACGGAACGCCGAAAGCATCCTGCGTACCGGCGGATACCGCGTGTCGGAAGTGGCCGAACAGTGCGGTTATAACGACACCTACCATTTCTATAAGCATTTCAAGGCCATCACCGGATAGC
>BOAU01000122.1 GCA_026002025.1 Spirochaetia bacterium
GCGATCTTAAGCCCCTCCTGATCGATCCGGGCGTCATCATAACGGCCCGCGCCGCGGTAAAAGAGCAGCCCCAAATAACGGGCCAGGGCTGAATCGGAAAAATGAAGCTCAGCCCCGGCATTGGGAGGAATTTCCGCGGATTCCTCCAGGGCCTTTTTTTGCAGATTGGTTTTGATCACCCCGTACCTGGTAGAGAGGAACCGGATCTTGTTATTCATCCGCCGGATCTCAACCATGGCATCCTCAATATTACCCCGGTGATAATAATTAAGGGCGTTAAAAACATTGAGGTAAATATCCTCGTAATCTTCGCCGTCATATTCTTTGACCGTATCGTTGATCAAATAGGAGCCGATCTCCATGGTGACGCTTTTGGTAAAGGCCGCCTCAATTGCCCGCTCGCCTTCCTCCAAAAGATCCGAGGAACCATCGTACTGTCCGGCGTAATGGGCGATCATGCCCTTGTCCAGATAGTAGAGTATCTGATCCGCTTTCCGGTAGTATTTCTTTTTTTCCTTTTCAAGATAGTCCATGCCATCGGCATATTCACCCTGAGCAGCCATCCTGTCCAGGCGAGCAAAGGAATTGGTGGCGCATGAGGAAAATATTAGGAGGACAAGAAAAACCAGCGGCAGGCTGCGGGCCGGCATCTTAGAATTTCGCGCCCGGCGTTTTGATCACCTTTTTGATCTCGGCATTCTGATCCATCCAGAGCCGGGCATTGGTTTCAATGTTGGACAATTCAGCCGTTACATAATAGGTCCGCGAAGAGGTGTTCCCGGCCTTGTCCACAATGGTTTTTACCGACCCGGTCAGCAGAAAGTCCGCGCCGGTTTCGTTCCCCAGGGCCTTGGCGGTGGCTTCACTGGCATTGCCCTGCTGCTCCTGCCGTTCCTGCCGCAGTTCGTTCCGGGTATCGCCCCCGGCCACAAAATCCGCCTTTCCGCTGTTAAAAATGGCAACTTCCATGGTGCTTGAAATGATCGTGGTGTCGAGGTGCTCATCACTGTCGTTTTTGAAGGAACCCACCTGAATGACCGGCAGCCGCCCCAGCTGGGCTATGGCCTGTGTGACCCGGGGCGAATCAAGACAAGCCTTGATAAGACTGTCGCAGACTATTTTAACATCCGTGTTATTCCAGTAGCCGCTTAGATCGGTCTGCGTATCCGCATCAACACGCGTTACCTTGGGCGCCGAAGAACAGGCGGCCAATACCGCTATACAAAACACCAAACCAAAAAATCCCAATACTCTCGTTTTCATCTTCTACTCCTTATTGCCACTGTAATCCGCTGCTGAGGATCTGCGCGGTAACCGCGTCAAAGGCGGCGTCAAGACCGGGACTGCCGTCTTTGTTCTTGCTGATTGCGTCGGCAATCTGTTTATCCAGAACCTTGCGATCGATGGAATAAAGAACATAGGCGGTATACCTTGTTTCATTGTTTTTGCCTTCGGATATACGCTGCTTTACCCACCAATCACCCTCCTGCCGGGCGCCGGAATAGGAGGCGCTTACCAGGGTGTTGATAGCGTTACTGTATTTACGCTGAGAGTCATCACCGTCAGGAACCTTACTCTCGTTGGCCTTAAATACCGATGCCGCACTGGTTGAAATCTGTTGAGCTATCTGCTGCTGGGCGTTAAAATTGTTCGTCCAGGTAAGAACCGCCTGCAGCTCCGGGCCCTGTTCAAAGGCAACGATGCAATATTTACCCTGATAGTCGGCAAGGTCCTCAACGCCGCGCACACCCCGATCCATATATTCCGCAAGCCATTGGGGCAGCTTGTCAACTCCAAGGCCGGTTCCCTTGTGTTCCAGGGTTACCGCTTTACCTTTGGAATCCAGTTCTATGCGTTCCGCCCTCGCCCCGTCATTAGACGCACAGCTTAAAAAAATACCCATTGCCGCAGTTATTGCGAGCAATACCATCACACGTTGTCTGACAGATTTCATATTCTGCCTCCTCTCAATTTATTTTCCTGTTGATACTATTTCAACAATGATTCAAGATACCCGTTAAATCCTTTTGCAAATGACTCCGATCCGATTGCGGTTTCCGCGGCACGAAGGGCGCGCTGGCGCGCTTCGATTTCGGTAACATGGCCCTCCCGACCGTTCTCCGAAAATGAAAATACCTCTTTGCCGTCGTTATGCGTAATCGAAACAGTAAGCACATAACGCGCAAATTTATTATTACCCTGATTATTCACCAGAACAACATCTTCCAGTTCAAAGGCCGTGGCAAGCAGATAGGAATTTGCGCCCGTACTATTTGTCCGAAATCCCTTTTCCTCAAGGAATGAAGTAAAGGCCTTGGCAATGCGTCCGCTTGAGTCCCCGTCAACCTGTACCGTGATGACAATGGACCGGGCGGCATTTTGGGCAAGCAGTTTTACTGCGTCGGCATTGCCGTAAGTCGGGCGGCGGGACGTTGATGCAGGATCGAGTACTTCCAAAAGGCTCTGAAAATAATCGGTGACCGTCGCGACCGTGACGGCAAAGCTGAGGGATTCAAAGGCGTCAAAGGTTCCGGGCGCATTCGTCGCCTCTTCTTTTAAAAGGGCGATAACCCGCTCGTTTTCCCGTATTATCGCGGTATACCGGGCCGCGGATTCCGGCCGGTTCATGCGGGCGTTTGCATAGGCCGTCCCGTCCTTCGTTGTCCAAACATCGCTTTGTACGCCAATAAGGCCCGTAACATTGGTTCTGGTAATTACCTCCTGGGCAAAGTCCCGGCTTTCGCTAAAGGCCGCAATCTTTTTCTTCCCCGAAGAGGCCGCAGCCTGGGCAAAATCCTGGTATGCGCTGCTTATCCCCTGAACATCGGTCCTGAACACCTGGGCCAGTGCATTCATCGCCGCGGCCTGGGCAGTATGCTCGTCCCTGGCCCTTTCCACCACACAGAGCCATTGGCTGTCGGGAAAAGCGGCATTTCGGTCGCTCACCCAAAGGGGCGCCGGTCCGGCGGCGGGGGCTGTTGCGCAGGAGGCCGTGATGCAGAACATAATCAGAGCAAACCCCGCAAGAATCTTCTTCATATATCATAAACATAGCACGGTATGTTATATTTAATCCATGAGGTCGCCGCGTTAGCGGCGTGTTAATCCTACTTATACGAAAGCGGACCGGAACATCCAACGAAGTTCCCTGAGGAGGGACGCATGCATCCATTTGAAGTAGTATCCCCCTTCCAGCCCGCCGGAGATCAGGGGGAGGCCATTGCGGCCCTTGCCGGGGGCGTCAAGAAGGGCAATAAATATCAGACATTGCAGGGGGTCACCGGCTCCGGCAAGACCTTTACCATGGCGAAGATCATCGAGGAAGTGCAGATGCCCACCCTGATCGTGAGCCACAACAAGACCCTGGCGGCCCAGCTCTTCCGGGAGTTCAAGGGATTTTTCCCCCACAACGCGGTGGAGTACTTCGTCTCCTATTACGATTACTACCAGCCCGAAGCCTACGTTGCCAGCCGGGACCTTTATATAGAAAAAGACGCGTCCATAAATGATGAAATCGAGCGGATGCGGCTTTCCGCGACCCGGAGCCTGATGGAGCGTGAGGACGTGATCATCGTGGCCACCGTGTCCTGCATCTACGGCCTTGCCACCCCAGAGGTCTACAAGAAGATGACCGCTACCTTTAATGTGGGGGACACCCTGGACGTGGACGCCCTGATGCGCCGCTTTATCGAGCTCCAGTACGAGCGGAACGATGCGGTGCTGGAACGGGGCAACTTCCGCCGCCGGGGGGACACCCTGGAAATTTACCCCGCCTATCTCGAAGAGGCCTACCGGGTAGACCTGGACTGGGACAAGGTGGAGCGGATCCGCCGCTTCGACCCCATTTCCGGCCACGTTATTGAAGAGCTGGATCGGGCCCTGATCTACCCCGCCAAGCAGTTCGTGATGCCCGCAGACATGATCCGCAACGCATTGGACAGTATCAAGCAGGAATTGGCGGACCGGCTGGAATTCCTCAAAAGCACCGGGAAGCTCCTGGAGGCCGAGCGGCTCAAGACCCGTGTTGAGTACGACATCGAGATGCTCACCGAGATGGGCTACTGCCCCGGCATCGAGAACTACTCCGCGCCCCTGGCGGGCCGCAAACCCGGCGAAGCCCCGGACACCCTGATCGACTACCTGCCCAAAACCCACCTCACCTTCATTGACGAAAGCCACGTGACC
>BOAU01000123.1 GCA_026002025.1 Spirochaetia bacterium
CCTGTCCTGGGCTTTCGCGGCCCATTCGTTGGCCTCCTGCCAGTAGTACAGGGCGGTGCGGTAGCAGGTTTCTGCGGTCTCAAGACTTTTCAGGTTTTGCTCTTTCCAGGGGGCGTTGTAAAAATAGGCGTTCCGCTTGTTCCACTTGTTTCCCAGAAAGAGGTACTGTTCAATCAGTTTGAGGTTCACATGCATCATAAAAAGATAGCGGTACTTTTCCCATTGGGTTTCATTTTCAATAAGGGCGAGGGCATAGAGGGGGTTGGCAAAATCCGCCTTTGCGGCCTTTTCCAGCCAGTAGATGTTTTCCATGGAATCATCGGGGTACTGAATATAGTGCAGATGATAGAGCTTATAGTACTGCTCCTTGTACTCCACAAAATAGGCTGAAAGCGGCGCCGCCGGGAATATCGTTATGAGTAAAATAATACCGATGGTTCTGAACTTAGCCATTATTAAGGATTATCGGCATTTTTTTTATGGCACTCCACACTTCTTCCGCCACTTCCGCGGGAGGCTTTGAGGCATCGATAATTTCCACACGGGAACCTTGGGACCGGAAAAGGGGGAGCAGGGCGCGGTAACGGTCCCGTACCTTTATCTGGAATTCCAGGTATTCGTAGATTTCAAATTCCGGCCGGTCCTTGATCCGCTGCCGGGCGATTTCCGGGTCAAGGTCGAAAAAGAGGATAAGCTCCGGGACGGGAAATTTGCTGTTCAGGGCCTCAGGCAGTTCGTCCCCGCATTCAATACCCTGGTACACCAAAGATGACGGGACATAGCGGTCGGAAACCACCAGTTCCCCCCGGCCTGCCCGTTCCAGGATGCCCCCCTTTGCATTGAGGTGCTCCCCCCGGTCTGCGGCAAAGAGCCGGGCCAGGGTTTCACCCTGCAATTTTGTTTCACCCTTGAGACCGGAGCGGATAAGGCGGCCTATGGGACCGTCGGTGGGTTCAAAGGTGGGATACAGCGGGGGCAGGGGCCGAGAGCCCGGCGCCGGGACATCTCCGCCACCCGGCTTTTCAAAGCGGCGGTGGAGCAGATCGAGCTGGGTGGTGGTTCCGCTTCCGTCGCCCCCTTCAAAAACAACAAAATTGTGAATCATATGCTTTTTCATACCATATCAGGAACCTAAATACAATTCACCCTAAAATTTACCGATATTTATAATAGAAAATGGAAAACTGTGTCCATAAGATAGTATGTTTAGGAAGGCTTAAGGATTATTGGTGTCTGAGTTTGTTGAATCCGGGATTGGCGGGGGTGAAAAAAATCCCCGTCGGTTTCATATTACGATACATATTCTCATTTTTGTCATCCTCGTTGCGGCTACTTTCATAGGACTGCGGCCTCTTTGGGAAGCCATGCGGCTGCGGATGGAGGATGTCCGGGATGAATTTATCCTCATGGCCGAAGACCGTCTGCACCGGAAAATTGAATACGCCTCCATGGGGCCATCCCTTTTCGGCGGCCTGGATATCCGTAATATCCGCGTTTCCGGCGCCGGGCCGACGCCTGTAAGTGATGCTCCGGTAATTTCCGTGGCCCGTTTGCGCCTGTCCTGGTCCCTTGCGGATCTTGTCAAAAAAGAACCGGGGGTAATCCGTTCAATACAGATCGACCGGCCCGCTATCAATTTCGACTTTGATCGGGACAGGGATCTGCTGGAGCTCTGGGATATGCTGTCGGCCGGCGGCATTACCGGTACTGCCTTGCCAAATATCACGCTCCGGGTACGGAACGGCGTTTTCATCATAAAAAAGGAGGGGACCTTCGCGTTCGACAAGGTGAATGTTGACGCGTCGGTTAAGGATGAGCGGATTATGGTACAGGGAAAATGGAACGCCGCCCTTTCCCTGCCGGATCTTTTGGATATTCCCCTGAACATCAAGGCGCCGGGGCGGATAAGCGGCTCCCTGAAAAGCGATTTTAAGGAGGGGGATGCCCTCATTACTTTTCCCTCTGTTGCAGGGGACTTTTTCAAAATAAATTCTTTTGGGCTGAATATAAGGCTCCGGGACAGCCTGGTGGAAGTCAGGAAGACCCATGACCGATCCCCCCTGGACGTATCCCTGGATTACGATCTTTCTTCCGGGCAATTAAAGACCTATTTTCAGGCTGAAAATTTTGCCCCCCGGGATATGGTGAGCTTTTCCGGGGACTGGCAATCCATCAATCCCTGGATGTCCATACGGGGCACCGGGGGCGCTTCTTTTGAAATGGACGCGGCAGGGAAGATCAGCTATGCCGCTGATCTTTCAGGGGCCTTTCCCCGGACATTGCCGCGGCAGCTCAGGAACTATCCCCTCTCGGGCGCTTCCTTTGCGGTCAAGGGCAGGGGGGACGAAGCTTCTGTCCGCTTTGACCGGCTCTTCCTCAAAATCAGGCGGGGGGAAATTACCTACCGGGGGGGAATAGGGCTTGCGCCTTTTGCGCCGAACGGGACCCTGTCGATTAAGGACTTCAGCCTTGCAAATCAGGGGACCGGTCCTGTTGACGACGTTTTGAACGCCGAGCTCAGCATCATCACAGCGGGGCAGGAGATCAGCGTCTTCGGGGAAACGGTCCGCTCGGGGGCGGTTGAACTTTCCGCCCTGGACCTGTCGATGTACCGGGAGGACGAAGGGTTCAGCTTTACGGTCTCCGCACTGCGCTTCACTAATATTGAATCCTATGAACAGGTAAGCCTTTCATCCCTGTCCCTGGCCGGGTTCATGGATTATGAAGGCCCGCATATCGAGGGAAATTTTCTGCTGGATTCATTTTTAACCGCGGATTTAATCGGCATGCTCAAGCCCTTTGCCCTGGCGCCTGAGATATCGGCCGATATGGAGAATATTTCAAAGGATATTTTGATCACCACTGAAATATTCATCAATACCGATTTTGAACATGTGTCCTATAACGCCCCCCGGCTGCTTATCGCATACGAAGGGAGACGGGATATCATCGGCCTCTTTTCTGTTTCCGGCACGGACCGCCGTTTTGAATTGAACGAGGGCCAGCTTATCCTTGCGGACAATACCTTCCGGTTTACGGGGTTCGCGGATTTTTCCAATCCCATGGATACGTCTTTTTCCCTCTCCGCAGCTTATAAGGATATGACCTATCAGTTTGAAGGGCGGTTTCTGGATCGGCAGGCCTTAACTGTCCATGGTTCCTATGGATTGGAAGCCTATCTTGCCGCCAATACCCCTGCCGCAGGCTATTCCGGGTATGTGACGGCCAACGATATTCCCATTCCCTTCCGGGGACAGATTGCCCGGATGCGGCTCTCCTCTGCCCTGCGTTACAATTCGCTCAATTTTTGGTCCCTCGATATTAACCGGATAGAGCTTACGGACCTGTCCACACCGGGTTCCCCCGGATCAATACTGCGGGTTTCCGGGAACGCGGATCAGGATGGGGCGGTTTTCGATGAGCTTTTCCTGGATGACGGCCTGGGCGCCCTGAACGGCCGGGCGAGTCTTTCCTGGAACCGGGATTTTACGGATATCCGGGGACAGCTCAACATCGCCAATAACAGGGAACTTGCAAGATCTATCCTTGCGGACACGGGAAGCCCGGGCCGAACCGCCCCTCCGGGGAACGAGTTTTACACGGCGGAATTTTCCTGGGCGGCCCGGCATCTGGATATAAGCCTTTTTGGAACCGGCATGCAGCTTGCCCGGTTTCTGGAAAATTCCTGGGGGGCGGTTGTTGCCGGGGATGTCCGCTTTTCCTGGGACAGCGCGGATTCCTTTTCTGTGGACATGGACTTAAGCTCCCTTATTGCCCGGAATCAGAATACGGACATTGAGGCCTCAGGTACGGCAAGCCTGGATAACGAAGAATTCCTCCTCCGGGATATGCGGCTCAGCGCCGGTACTGTCCAGGCGGACCTGCCCTGGCTGCGGATAAACCGCCGCTCCGCCGAGGCCGGGACCGAAGGCCGGATCTGGGGAACCGCAGCCGGGAGGAACATCGATCTGTCCTTTGGGCTGGAGAGCGGATTTCAGCCCTTCTCTTCATGGCTCAACATAGGGGATGCCCTGAATTCCTTTGAGGGGACCTTAAATATCGAAAAAATCCGCCTTGATGCCGGTGAATCCGATGCCCCCTTTGATTTTGTCTTTTTCCGCGAAAAGGATATTCTGTCCCTCACCGGGGGACCCCAGGACATGATC
>BOAU01000124.1 GCA_026002025.1 Spirochaetia bacterium
TACCGTCCGGCCCCTCAAATACCATGTTTGATTTTATTGCCCATTGGTAGAACACTTCCCATGCGCCGCCATAGGGGTCAGCAACCCTGCCTGAAAAAATCCTATGAGCTAATACCGTCCTGGTCCCCACAGGATCAAGAAAAACGATAGCCATATAAAGGCCGGCTTTCTTTACGCTTATCCCGGCACACAAAAAAGCGGAATGAGTACAAATCAATTCCTCACAAGAAAATTCCCGCAACTCCACCACGCCGGGCCGATGGAAGTACACAATCCGCCCTTCCGGTTTTGTGTCGGCGTGGCGTGTAATGCCGAGATATTCCTTCATGGCGGGCATAATGCCGAAAGCGGGGGAACCCTTCATATTGTTCCAAAGGTCCCTGGTCCAGTCCGGGTATTGGAATGTCCCATAAAAGATAAAATTCTTTCCTACAAGGTTAAATGATGACCATGTAATTTTGTCGTTAATATTCCAAACGCCGAGAAGCCTTCCGGTAGACGGGCTAATGAACCACACCAAGAGCGGGCGGTTCGGTTCATACTGCCTTAAAAAATTGACGTATCTTTGCCGTTCTGTTATATGCGGGGGGAAGTTATAGACAACCGCCCCGGAGGTTTCCGCCGTGTTCATACCGGGACCTCCGGGACTTCCTTTTTGTCCAGGCTATCAATGCCAAGCTGTTGATCATAATCGGCAATCATGGCGTCCACATTATCGCTAATCATGTACCCAATACAAAGCAAGCCCAGGCTATGATCCTCATTGATAGCATTATCAGAATCCATGTGCCCTAAGAGCCATGCAAAGGTATTCACCTGGGCCGATACCTCCATAGGATTTTTTCAGGCAGGGTTGCTGACCCCTATGGCGGCGCATGGGAAGTGTTCTACCAATGGGCAATAAAATCAAACATGGTATTTGAGGGGCCGGACGGTACACGGTTACAAGCACAGTATTCTATCTTTGCCGGGGATGCAGTGGACGTATCGGCGGAAACGATAGACGGCTTTGTCTCACGGTTCGCTGCCCCGGTCTTTGCGCGGGGTGTGGTATGGGGCAAGCTTGCGGACGATCTGATCCAGCACCCCGGTTATATCGACATATCAGGCGTTGCCTTCCGGGACAAAATCCGGGATGTAAAAACGGCCGCCGGTATCACGGCAACCATGATAGACGAAGCGGCCCTTATAGCGGCGCTTGCGTCCTTTTGGCATTGCATACGCACTCAATCGGCAATGTGTGAGGCCAGGAAACAGAAGCATGGGGGACAGCAAGAAAAGGAACTGCCTAAGCGCATCCCTAAAGTACTCACGGCGCGGCCCGGTTGCCCGTTTCCCCAAAAAACACGTTCTGAAAGGCCGAAGGGCGTTGACGAATTGATGCGCTACCTATCGGACGACCAGCCGGATTTTATCCTTGTGGGGTTTTGGGATCGCGGCATTGAAACCGAAGCCTTTTTTATCCCCGCAACCGGCCCCCGTCATACCCTTATTTTTTGGTATAAAAAACACTGGCAGACCGGCAATTTTCAGGGGTGCTGCCTGGGGCGTGCGATCAGAAAGGCGATAAATTGGGATGACCCCGATTGCTATTGCACCGATGCGCTTCACCTTTTGCCGCCTAACCCTGACCACCGGGCGGAATATCTCGCTCGCAAAGAGAAAGCAATGAGGGTGGCAAGATGAATCATAAAAATCGGTTTAATTTTCCCGGATTCCCCGCGGATGCTATACCCCTATCGGCCATGTACGGCGCGGGGCTTCCCCCGGTGAAAATATCCGCTGCGGATATGGAAGCCCTCTCAAAACTTCCCAGGGCAACGCATGAGCTGTTAGGCGAGATTGCGACAGAGGCCGCGCTTATCCGCATCATGAACTACCTGAAAGAAACCGGTAGAAAAACCATCACGGAGGAAGAAGCCGGACGGTTCCATGATGAATGTCTCAAAATGGTTATTGATACTCAATTACGGTCAGTGGATGTGGAATGTGTTGTTGCCCAGGAAGGGGGAAAGGTTATTCCGTTCTCCAAGGGTGGTAAAAAATGAAGCATGAAAATCAGGGTGAAGCATTAAAACTTCTTGACCTTGTGTATCGACACCTAACAGGCCGGATAAAAGACTTGCAGGAAGTTTGTGAGGTCATTGAATCGTTCCAGAAAGACCAGCCCCCGCCGGATGTGAGGGAAGATCGTCCCGATGTGGGTCCGTATAACTCAGGAAAAGAGATATGGACGCTAGGGTGCCGGTATTATGAATTTCCCCAAAGGGGAGGCACGGCATGAAACGTGAAAATGTGATCGGCTGCCGGGTGTCCTTTCCGGCGTCCTTCTATAACGAATTAGAAGGGTTCTACCAATACGAAAACGGCAGTCACCAGGCCCTCAAATTTGAGCAGTTCCTTTCATCCCTTATCGGGTATGGCCTGGAAGTCTACAAAAGAACCCTTCCCTGGCAAAAGGTGGACCCCGCAGAATCTGCGGAGGGTGACGGGGTAGAGCATATCCCGCCCGCGGCGCGGGACGCATGGGACCGGGGGGAGGTTGACGCCGATCCCTGTGTGCTGCGGTATAAGCGGTAAGGAGGAAGCATGGAAAACCCAACCAAGCAATTTTTCACAATCGCTGAAACCGCCGCTATTATGGACGTTCACAAAATGACCATTATGCGGGAGATAAAGCGGGGAAGGCTCAATGCGGCCCATATCGGCGCACACGTCCGTATCAGCCTCCATGACATTGAAGAGTACACCGGATCGCGGCTGGGGCATTATGAAGGGACGGCGCATGGTAACAATTGAAACTACCGGCAATGTCACAGAGGTCGACGTATCGGAGGAAGCGGAGAAAAAGGCGGCGGGTGAATCGGTAATCCCTGGGCGGTTTGCCCGGTGATTATACCCTTGTCCGTATGGACGAGAAAGAAAAATGAGGAGGTACATAGAGAGGTAAAACACAGAGAGAAATTGTCAGTACGGCATTTGAGTGGCATCACGTCGTTGACGTGCCGTCCTTCGATGGGCGGATGCCGTAAAGGGTCAGACGGGAATCATTGACCGCAGGGTCTTTTTACATCTGTGTTTTGTGAGGTGTCTTTATGTAGTGACGGTCCGGGCGGCCTGGCTTATGGAGAATCTTTATTAAGGGGTGCAAAATGGAAACAAAAACGGAAAAACTTAAAAAGAAAGGGGAGCGGCTCCTAAAGCAGCTAAAATCCTTGCAGATCAGTACGAAAAGGCGAAGGAAAAGAATCCCGGTCTATACATCCCTAGCCTTGAAAAAAGAGAAAAAAATGATGAAAATGAATAGATACCTATTGACGATTACAGGATTGGATAGTATCTTATCGGATAAGGGAAATTTAAGGTATGTCTAAGGAAAATATTATGACAAAATTGGAAATAATTATGGGCGCTCCTCCAATAAAAACAAATGCCCCTCCTTTGAGTTATATCATAGAGAAACCAAAACCCAAGGGAAAAGCTACCCGCTTTTTTTACAAACCAGAACAACGAAAATTATTATCACAATATCAAAATCGTTTACATATTCTAAAATACAAGAAAAAGAGTGGCATTCCCTTGACACAAGAAGAGGAAATTTTTTACAACCTATACCCATCTATAATTGAAGCAAGAAAACAGTTCCCGTCCCGTCACCGTGGACTACAGAAAATATATACAAAAATGATTGAATACTTAAATTATAGTGGTATGACCGACGCTATGATCGCCGGTAGATTATTGGTTAGCAAAAACACTGTTGCTAGTTGGCGAAAAGGTAAGCGGAATATGCCAAATGATAAATGTGCTGCAATAAAGGGGCTAATTGATGAAGCTGAAAAAATGATACCTTTGCCAGTTACGGCTTAGATATACAAAACACCCAAGGGTGCCGGGAAAATATAGGGCGAAAGCCTAGTACCGTAACACCCCGTGACCTCCGTCACCCCGTCAAGGTGAATGCGTCTTGGAAAGGCCGACGGCCGGACCTCGGAAATAATACCTCAAAAAAAATGGGCTCTTCCGGCTATGAGGTGGAAGGACTCATGTCCAAACCGCCCAGGTGAAAAAGGATAGAACGCTTAAACCGTTCTTTGTTCCGAAACCCAAAGGCGATTTTTTTAATGCGTTGAATGCAAGC
>BOAU01000125.1 GCA_026002025.1 Spirochaetia bacterium
ATCGCTTTTTAGTGAAATACGGCAGCCTTCTTCAAGCTATATTTTATTTCCGCGGCATTCATCTGAACAAAGGAAATATATACCTATCGGTTTTCTCAAAAGCAATGTAATCGCAGGTGATTCAACTTCGATCATACCCAATGCGACTCTTTATGAATTTGGCGTTTTAACTTCAACGATGCACATGGCCTGGATGCGGTATGTTTGCGGTAGACTGGAAATGCGGTATCGCTATTCCGGGACCATTGTTTACAATAATTTCCCCTGGCCTAAGCCAACAGATAAACAGAAGGAAGCTGTAGAAACAGCGGCGCAGGAAGTATTGAATATCCGCGAGCTATTCTCCGAATCTTCTTTGGCAGATCTCTATAACGAAAACGCTATGCCGCCTGAATTGACAAAGGCCCACCAGAGGCTTGATAAGGCTGTGGAAAAGGCTTATGGGAAGAGCTTTGTGGATGACGCCGCACGGGTTGCTTATCTGTTTGAGCTTTATCAGAAGATGAGCGGGGAGTTGTTTGTCGGCGAGAAGAAGAAGGGGGGAAGGAAGGGGAAATGATGGAACGTCAATATTATTCACAAAGAACAGGAATAAATAAATTAAACGAAAAATTGAATCTCGACCAAATAAAAAAACTATTTCGTACTATATTCGATGTTTTCGAAGAACAAGATTATTTTGCTGAAAAGATTGGTTCTTATAGCAACGATGGGCATTGGAATTTTTATGAAGGCAGAGTTTATCGTGGAACTCCAACAGGCGGTGTCTGCGTGTGCCGCCTGAGAGGGTTTTGATTTTATCCAGCTCGTTTTGCAGATCGTCAAGAAACAGGGGCCGGATGAGTTTCATGATGTTGTCTTCGCTGGTGTAATGGGCGCCGATGTCGTGACGCTCGTCGTCGTTCATCACGCTTTGGAACATGGCGCCGAAAATGGCAGGGGAGATTTTTGACCAGTCAAGGGCGCAGCACCACAACAGGGTTTCCCGTGTTTTTGAATCGAAGGCTGCGGTTTCAAGGCGTTCAGCAAAGAGGCCGCCGTTGACGTAGGGAAACTTTTTAAGGTCATCATCGAGATTTTTGAGCCGTGCTTCAGGAGGCTTGTTGAGGGTGTCGAAGATAAGGCCCAGGTGCAGGGCAAGATCGGAACCGTCCACATTGGTGCGGTTGGCGATGTAATTCGTAAAGGTGTTTTTTTCCGGGAAGATGCCGCTCGCATCGGCAAAGAAACAAAACAGTAAACGTACCAGATACATCTCAAGTGGGTGGCCTTCGTAATTGGAGGCTTTTAGGTAGTTGTGCAGTTTCCCCATGCGCTCGGCGGCGATAATGTTCACGGGATCAAAGTGGTTGAATTCAACGGTGGTGTATCCGGCAATGCTGCTGAACAGTTCCAGATAAGCGGTTAATTCTTCAAGGGGGAATTCGTACTTTTTCACATAACCACTTTCTTGCGCGGCGGTATCGCCGCGCTTGTCAATCGAAACGGAACGGACACGTTCCGAGTTGTCCTCAAGATCGTAATACTGAAAGTTGAGAAAGTCGCTGGTGAGGATTGCTTTGGGTATTTCTTTTTGCGGCAATGTTAAGGCGTAGGCTTTGGCCTGTTCAAAGGCTTTGTCCAGGTCTTTGCCGGGGGTTTTCATTTCGATGATGATATGGCCGGGCCAAAAAAGGTCGATGTAACCACGGTCATTGCCGCCTTCAAAGTGGACTTCATGTTCAAAGAGGGCAACCTTCTTGCGGTCTACGCCGAAGATTTTAAGGAATTCGGTTTCAAAGGTTTGAGCCTCGGCCTTTTCACGGACAGGACGACCGGAGGTCGTTTCACTGTCCTTCCATTCAAGGATGAAAGCGGAGGCTCTACTGCGTATCTCGTTCCATGATAGGGGCATTTTTATGCGCTCAGCCCGGAGGCCAGTCCAGGGGGCGGCCGCCGAGGACGTGGCAGTGGAGGTGGTCCACGGTTTGGCCGCCGTCGGATTTGCAGTTGATCACGAAGCGCGCGCCCTTTTCTTCGCAGCCGAGTTCCGTGGCCAGCAGTTGCGCCCGGTACAGAAGCCGCCCGATGAGGCCGCTGTCGCCGCTTTCCAGCTCCATGATGTTTTTGATGTGCCGCTTGGGGATCAGGAGGAAATGCACCGGGGCCTGGGGGGTCACATCGTGGAAGGCCAGAAGTTCATCATCTTCGTAGATTTTTTTTGCGGGAATTTCCCCGGCAATGATCTTGCAAAAAATACAATCACTCATGGGAGATAATCTAGCACAGATTCGATTTTTTAACTACGTGAGATACACGCTCATTCCCGCGCGCTGCGTAACGCGTTTTCCACTGCGGCGAGAAAACCCGTACTGGATTCGGTGGCCCCGGAGACGGCATCCAGGTCAGCGGAGTTGTATTCCAGAACCAGGTCGAGGAGTTCCTCCATGGCCGCCCCGCCGACCGCCGGGTCTTCATTGTGATCCTCAAATTCAATGCCCTGAATCTGTCCGTCTGCGATGCTGACCCGGAGGCGGATGGCGCCCCGGTAGCCTTGACCGGTCCCTTCCCAGACACCGTCCCGGCAATCGGCGGCGGACAGGCTTTCCCGAAAAAACTCCGCGAAAGGACCTGCGATTTGGGTCCGGTTTTTAAAGGCCGCGCAGCCGGAAAGCAGGCCCAGCGCAACAAGGACAAATAAAAAATTTCTCATATTGCCTCCATATTTTCTATATATATAGGGCACTCGCATGGAAGGCGGTTTAATGGGAAGCGGTTTTTTCCGCAATTTTTTTCAGGAATCGTTCGTTTTCGACAATGAAGCGCTCATGGAAGCCCTCACCGATTTTACCGGCATTGTCATGGGCTTCAACTTTGAAGCAAAGCCTGCGGCCGTCAACTTCGATCAGTTCCCCGACGGCCTTTACTTCCGCGCCCAGAGGACTGGCGGAAAGGTGTTTCACATTGAGCTCTGTCCCCACGGTGGACCACCCCGCGGGGAGTCTGTCCTGCACCGCCGCGGCGGCGGCTCCCTCCATGAGGGCGATCATGGCGGGGGTGGCGTATACCGGAAGGCCCCCGCTTCCCCAGGATTCGGCGGTGTTTTCATCGGTGACGGTTTCGGTCTTTTCAGCTTTCAGGCCGATTGGTAAATCTGTATTAAAATCCATGTCGCACTCCTCCTTTATCATACGCCGAATCCCCTCACTTGAAAAGCTTTTCAACAAGGGGTAATTTATAGATATGACTGCGCCACTTTCGCCTTACCGCCTCAGCAAAGCCCGCGATTTATACAATGTGTTCAACGTTTTTAACTCACTTTCCTGGAACTTTCTCGTAGGGAGCATTGTCACCCTCTTTGCCATGCGGCTTAACGCATCCTCCACCTATATCGGGCTCCTGAGCGCCGTGGTCTACGTTGCCTTCTTTTTCCTTCCCCTGGGAAAGATCCTTGCCAAACGTTTTTCCATTGTCGGGGTCTTCAGCTTTGCCTGGACCTGGCGGGCGCTCTCCATGATCGCCGCAGTCTTTGCCCCGGTTGCCGCTGCCGCGGGGCGCCGGGACCTTGCGCTGGGACTGCTGCTCCTGGGGGTGGGCCTCTTCCATATCACACGGGGAATCGGCATGATCGGGAACAACCCGGTTCTCAGCTCCCTTTCCGCCGGACCCGACCGGGGCTCCTACATGACCCAGATACAGATCATCAATAGCGCCACCGGTATGTTCTCAGGCTTCGCAATCGCCATACTCCTGGGACGGGACCCGCCCCTGTATCTCTATTCCATTATTATTGCCGTTGGTATCGTCTGCGGAATTTTCAGCGGGTCCATGCTGAAAAAAATTCCCGAACCGCCGGCCGATGAGAATACAAAAAAAGTAAAATTCTTCACCATGTTTAAAGAAGCCATGGCAAATCCCGGCCTTAAGCAGTTCATAGTGATTCTGTTTTTTGTGGCCCTGATATCCGGTGTGTCACGGGCCTTCCTGGTGGTTTACTCCCGTGAAGTATTTTTGCAGAGCGACGGCATGGTTTCACTCTATTCGGTCT
>BOAU01000126.1 GCA_026002025.1 Spirochaetia bacterium
GGGCGTAGAAGTGGGGCGGGCAATCGGGGTCGGGGAAATCCTTTGGAGAGAAGGCGTGGGGAACCAGCACATTGACCCCCCGGACCGTTACATGATCCGTGAGCCACTTCATCAGTTTAAGCCCTTCCTGCCAACCATAGGCGCCGAAAATTTCACAGATGGTCCGGCCCTTTTTTTCAGGGTCCAACTGCGCTTCGGAGGCCGCCATTTTGGTAATGCCCCAATAAAAGAAATTCATATCCAGATAACCGAAGGGACTGGCCATCCGTCCGTCCGTAACCCCCGGCCATACCTGATAGACAACATCCAGACCGGCGGTACCCATGCCATGCAAACTACGGAAGTAGTGTCCCGGCCCGTACCCAAGCCGGGCATGGGCGCCGTTGTCCTCCACGATATGACCGATAAGTTCCACCCCGTGATCCCGGCACCATTTGCCGGTTTTACCAATGAACAATTCCCCGAACAGCCGGGAGACCGTATCCATATACACAAACTGTACTTCTGTGGACCGGCCGGTGGATGGATAGAACAGCAAGGGCAATAGCCCCGGCGATAACGCTGCCGTAGCTGTTCCGAACCGGGCGCTCAGCTCCTTTTCAAGTTCCGCCGCTAACTCTTCCGACCAGGGAAGAACCATCCTGTTTTTTTGGGTGGAATAATATTTTCTATCAGGCACCGGGTTCCCCATCCTGGCGTCATAGCTGGGGATATTGCCGAACCGCGGTTCATCCATAAAGAAGCCGCGGATAGTATGACCGAATTCCTCCGGGTAATGCCGGTACCAGGGTTCGTAACAGGCAGCGATGAACGCCCCTACCGCCAACGAATCCAGCGGATTGATATACGAAGCGGTGTGATCCTCCCCGCCCTTGTTCGTGACGACAAAAAGAAAGATACGCCATTTATCCGCGGATGGGACATTCCAATACAACACATCATTATGGACACAATCATCCAGCACTATCACCGATTGATCATCGATACAATCAATGGCATCGGTGATCCGCGCCGCTGCAACATGCAGTAAGCGTTCCCCTTCGGTAATCCAGGGCGCCAACTTGAAGGAGCTCTCCGCCGGGCCATAGGCGTCTATGTGGCGTTCATCCAGATACCGTTTGGTAAACTCTGGATGAGACAGCCCCAGGCCGTTCGCGTAACCGCTGGGATACGCCTTATCGTCAAAGAGCCAGACTCCCATCCCAAATTGTTTTGCCTCCCCGATGATGACATCCATGTTCTGCCACCAGGGGTCACCCAAAAAATCGTGGAAAGGGCGGCTCTCCACAATAAATCCCTTGATGCCGGCCTGATGCATGGCGGTGATTTCTTCCCTGATACGATCCGCGGTTTCCCCATGCTGCCAGAACAGGGGTATAATAGGCGCTTGTGTATTCATACAGAAATTATCGTTTATAAAGTATTCGATGTATAGCTCTCAGAATTTAACCACTGAGACTACACAGACGTTTGTTTAGAAATTTCATTCTTTTGTCCGTGAGGTCCGTGGTTAAACTCCTCATTACCTAATCTCAGGCGACTTGAGCACACCCTGCTGCCAGAAACGGTACTCGTAGGTCCAGTTGGGCCCCAGCGGCAAGGATGGGGAGCCGCTCAAAGCCGATATGTTCGCTGTTTGCCCAGAGCTGCTTTCCCTTGTCATCAGGAATCGCATCGGTGTATTTCGGCGGGTTTCCAAGGAAGATGATCCGGCCCCCGGCTTTTTTGAACGCCTCAAGCCGCTGGAGTGTGGCCTTCCGTATGGTTTCCATAGCCGGAACAATGATCACATCGTAACCCATCTTGCCCACGGGGAAACGTGTTACGCCATTTTCTGCCTTGATATGGGACAACTTTTCCCGCCGTATCGGCGACTGGTGCAGGGATCACGGAGTGGAATACATAGGCCACATTATCGAAGATATGTCCTACAACCACGGCCCCATGCAAAGTCCCCTTGACTTAATCTTAACGCGAGGATTTACAATCAACACATATCTGAAATCATAGAGGAGATAAAAATGGCTTTTAGTTCACTGACCGATTCTTACAAATTGAGCAACGGAGTTGAGATTCCCTGTATCGGCTTCGGCACCTGGCAGACACCCGACGGGGATGTGGCGGTTTCTTCGGTAAAGGCGGCGATTCAGGCGGGCTACCGCCACATCGACACCGCCGCCATCTACGGCAACGAGGAAAGCGTGGGCCGGGGGATCAGGGAAAGCGGGGTTAACCGGAAGGAACTCTTTATCACCACCAAACTGTGGAATGCCGATCACGGCTACGAGACCACCCTTCAGGCTTTCGATTTAAGCCTGAAGAAGCTGGGTATCGACTATCTGGACCTTTACCTGATCCATTGGCCCAACCCGATTGAATTTCGTAGTAACTGGCAGGAAGCCAACGCCGGTACCTGGAAGGCCTTTGAGGAACTCTACAAGGCGGGAAAGGTCCGCTCCATCGGGGTCAGCAATTTCCATGGCCGCCACATTGACGCCCTGTTAAAGACCGCAACAGTCGCTCCCCAGGTGAACCAGATCCGGCTTTGCCCCGGGGACACCCAGGACGAGGTGGTTGCATACAGCCGTAAGCACAACATCCTCCTTGAAGCCTACAGCCCCTTGGGTGTGGGGAAAATTTTTGACTCCCCGGAAATTCAGGGCTTCGCGAAAAAGTACAACCGGAGCATCGCCCAGGTCTGCATCCGCTGGAGCCTTCAGCGTGGTTACCTCCCCCTGCCCAAGTCGGTAACCCCCGCGCGGATTGCGGAGAACACCCATGTCTTTGACTTTGAACTTTCCGCAGAAGATGTGGAGAAGATCGCCGGCCTTACGGGCATCGGCGGAACTTCCCGGAATCCGGATGAGACCAATTTTTGATTTTTCAAAAGGTTGTATGCGTAAATAAAACTGCGCATACAACCCCGGTTTGCACCATCGCATATGGTGTCAGGCACCTTTCGCGTTACAATTTTATTCTATCATTCTTCATTAAAAAGTATTGTAAAATCATTTACTTTTACAATTGTATCCAAATACAATGATATTTGGGATTTATGATGTATCGAATGTAAAAACATTTGCATTATATATGTTCCTAATTTCATTTTTATTTTCGTTCCATCATAATTATCAAATTCCATTATTTTTATTAAATCATTATTCCCTATTTCATTAATATATTCAATGATTTTATCATCCAATTCGTTCCTCTTTCTTAAATATTCTTCCTTGTTCTCAAATATTAATTCCCCCCAATTATATTTTTTGTTAAAATATTCATCATCTTTTGATTTGGTAAATGTTCTGAAAATATTCAACCAACCATAATCCCCAAAATAAATATGGGAGCATAATTCATGTATTGATTTCCAATAAAATGAAAATTGTTTATTCCATTCTTCCTCGGAAATATCTTTAATAATATTATTCATTTTTATATTTGACCGTTTGTTATTATCGGCAAATAATTCATAAATGTCTTTGTCCGTAAAAATACTCCTTTATGTTCCTATACTTTAACACATATATTTTCTTTTTGCAATAGTTTTTTACAATATTATTCAAAAAAGTTACCCAAAATTGCACATAGCGTATGTTATGCGAAGTTTTTTGCTTTATAATTTATATTTATAGATTTTTATTTTGCTACCTTTTTCTATTTGGTCAAAATCCATATCATTATGAAATAGGTATATATCATTGATTATTGCATATGACGCTATTAAACAATCATATGGTTTTCTGATTGTTATACCTTTTTTCCTTAAAGATCTATATAAATCTATTGCATGTTCGGTGATAAACAATATTTCATTATTTAACATTATTGCATTTAATAAAATATCTTTAATTTCCTTAAAT
>BOAU01000127.1 GCA_026002025.1 Spirochaetia bacterium
TCCTTTTCCTGTTCGGTGATAGCCTTCTGCGCTTCCCCCTGTTCCCGGTAAAAGGTTTTGATCCGGCCTGCGGCATCGCGGATTTTTCCCTGCCGGGCAGGAAAAACAGCTTATCCAATACCGCAAAGAGCAGGAAGATACGAGGCTGGCACTGGCGGCGGCCATCGCCAATGAAAAAACGAGCAGGCAGCGCCGGGACGAAACCGCGGCGCGGCAAAAAGAAACAGCAGCGGCGCTGGAAAAAGAACTTGCAAATTCTCCCTTTGCGGACAGTAAAACCTTGAGGGAAAGCCTCCTCGATCCGGAAACGGAAAAAAACCTTGAAGAAGAAATTCGGCGCTGGCGGGAAGACCGGATCGAAGTCCGCTCCCGGATTACGGAAACAGAGAAACAACTGACGGGAATAAACCTTGAACTCGAAAGGATCGGTAAAACATCCGGCCTGCAATCCCCCGCCGACCCGGATGAGATCAGCGCCCGTCTTGATGCGCTGGGGGAGAGCCGGGAACAGGCCGAAGCAGAACGGGACAAAACCTTTGCGGAACTCAAAAGCCTTGAACGGGACCGTGACGCCCTCAAGGAAGCCCATGAACGGCACGAAGCCCTTGCCGCAAAGGCCCACGGTTTACGGAACCTGTCCAACGATCTTTCGGGAAAAAACCCCCAGAAGAAACCCTTCGATTCCTGGCTCCTCGGCCTCTACCTTGCGGAAGTTGCCGCCTTTGCCACCAAGAGGCTGGAAAAAATGAGCGAGGGCCGGTACTCCCTGCTCCTGGACAGCGAACGGGAATCGTCCCGCCCTGCGGGGCGCAGCTACGCCGGGCTGGACCTTACGGTGTTCGACGCCTACACGGGGAAAACCCGGCCCTGCGCAACCCTTTCCGGCGGCGAAAGTTTTATGGCCTCCATCAGCCTTGCCCTGGGCCTGGCCGATTCCATCCAGAGCCGCTCCGGCGGTGTCCGGCTCGACGCGGTTTTTATCGACGAAGGCTTCGGGAGCCTGGACGAGGGGAGCCTGGACAAGGCCCTGATCATCCTGGATGAACTCCGGGACCGCCGCATGGTGGGGCTCATCTCCCATGTGGGGGAAATGCGATCCCGCATCCCCTGCAAGGTTGAGGTGGTTAAGACCGGACAGGGGTCGAGGATAGAGACGGCAGCCGCGGATTAAGCATAATGATCAAGTAGAACTTTCCGGTTTTGGTTTTGTCAATTTGTCTATTACGCTCCAGACGCCTACTTCCCCATTCCAGCCAGATCCCTTTCCGCCAGATCCGCCATGCTTCCCGCCTTTTCCCAAAGCGCGTCCGCCTGCTGTATCCATTGAGGAAGGCCCTCGGGGGTTCCAGGGTAAGCGGTATAATGTTTGAAAATAGCTCCCCCTGTCCCCGCGGCGTGTATCAGGTTCCCCAGGGATTTTGGAGAAATGCCGCCTGAGACAAAAGCTTTCAGGAGCTTGAGTAAAAGATTACCCTTTTCCGTCTCATCTTCGTAAATGATGGCGTGTTTAAACTCGTAGTCGTTTTCCTTTTCGGTACAGCCAACAGCGCCGCAGAGCATGGCAAGATTCTGGGCAAACAGGGCGCCCTGCTCTTTCTGATACCGGACATTGATATTCCAGACTGATTCCCGCGAAGGATAGGCCCCGTCCTTCATGGCCCTGCTGTACTCTTCGGCGGCAATGGCGCCGAGACGCCACGCATAGGGCACCCCTTCGCCGGACCAGGGGTTGGTAATACAGGCGGCGTCCCCCATGACCGCAAAACCGTCAGCAACAAAACTGTAGGGGGGCCGGCGGTAGGGGGTGCTGCTCTCTTCAATATGATCTCCCCATAATCCGTAGGCAGGCTGGTACGCACCGCCGCGCCGATCCCCGAAGCGTCCACAGTAAGCCGGGCGTTTACCCGCAGTTCACCCTCATTCTGCCGGAGAATCGCCCCGGCGAGTTTTCCCTGATCATTAAACAGGGCAATGCGTCGCAGATAAGCACCTTGTACCCCTGCTTCGCCATAAGCCCCCCAAAATAAAGCCCCGCCGTGAAAGCGCCGACCACTAAAACATCAACATCCATTTCGCTCATTTTTGTTCCGCCCCTTTCTTAATTATTCTGTTTCCAATTCCCCGCAAAGGTCACCGCCTCCACCCAATATTGATTCCCCATCTTTCAATTCAGCCTTTATTTTTTGTTCCACTTCTTTGGCAAACTCGTAGAATTTCTTTGCCTCTTCACCGGTTGGGATACCGTCAGGCAATAACCCGATGCCGCCACCGGGATAACGATCATCGGTGTATAGTTTTGTCAGGGTGTCCAGTAAATCAACATCAAATTCAAAATCCTTTATTTGTTTAACAATAGAGTTGTTCGAAAACTTCAGTTTTTGAACAACTTCCGCTAAAAAACGCAGTTTTGCAAGGCTTTAGCCTGAAAAACTGCAAGACTTGTTTGACAACCAACCGGGTTGTCGAACAAGTCTAATATCATATAGCCTGACAAGATCATGTATTCTGATCATTGTAATATCATGGGCTGACATAAAGGCTTTAAGATATTTTTCAACGGCCTGCTGACAAAGAAAGGCAACAATATTAGTCAAGCCGGGATTATTAATAATTTCAAAAGCGGCAAGCAGGTCTTTATCGGCAAAAAAATACCACTCTTCAACCTGCCTTTTCATAAAGGACTCTCCCGGTCTGTTCTACCTCATCTATAAAATCATTGCCATCATTTTTAATTATTCCCAGTTCTTTCCTGGAATATACAAGAATGTCCATGGCAAATTTTCTATGTATTCCCCGTATTAACCTGGAAACAGATAAAAATCTATTCATCCGTTCAGTGTAACTCTTCGCAACGTAGTCATTATCCAGTATCACCATAAGATCTATATCGCTGTCTTCCCGGGCGGTTCCTCTGGCATAGGAACCAAAAAGAACGATCTTTAAAGGATCGGCGGGCTTGAGGTTTTCTATTAATTCGTTCAGGACAGGTTCAATTTCCATTTTTTTATTATAGTTCATTTGTATGTTTTTGTAAAGAAAAGACCCTTTCCCCTGATTATCTTCCCCAATTCCCCGCAAACGTCACCGCCAGCCCAATCGCATCCAGCAGGCTTTCCTCGTTGGCCTGATTCTTACCGGCTCTATCAAAGGCGGTGCCGTGGTCTACTGAAGTACGGATAATCGGCAGCCCGATGGTGGTATTGATGCCGCTCATCTGGGAAAAGAGTCCGGTGGCGGAATCCATGCGAAAGCCGCAGAGTTTAAGGGGGATATGTCCCTGATCGTGGTACATGGCCACCACCACATCGAAGTACCCCCCAAGGGCTTTGACGAAAACCGTGTCCGGGGGTACGGGACCGGTCACGTCGAGCCCTTCCGCTTTGGCTTCTTCAATGGCGGGGCTGATCGCCCTGGCCTCCTGATCCCCAAAAAGGCCGTTCTCGGAGGAGTGGGCGTTGAAGCCCGCCACGCCGATGCGGCGCGGTGTTTTTCCCATCAGCCTTAATGCAAGGTCCGCAAGGCGGATGGTCTTGAGCACCCGCTCCTTGGTGATAAGATCGCAGGCGTCCCGCATGGACACATGGGTGGTCACGTGGATCACGTTCAAACCACCGCCCGACAGGAGCATCCCATAGTTTTTGGTATTTGTATATTCGGCAAAAATTTCCGTGTGCCCCGCGTAGTGGTGGCCCGCCAAATTGATCGCTTCCTTGTTGATGGGACCCGTGACCACTGCGGCGGTGCTGCCCGCCATGGCGTCCTTGATTGCGGAGACCACATATTGAAAAGCAGCGTCCCCGGATTTTGCGCTTACCTGGCCGTATT
>BOAU01000128.1 GCA_026002025.1 Spirochaetia bacterium
CCCATGGACCCATCAAAGGCCCCCCGGGCTTAGGGGAAATTTTCACTTTGCAAAAAATAGAAAAAACATTGGGAAGGTGATATGATGGCAGCGATTTCGAAGCGGAATAACAAAAAAGGGACGGTACTTCATCTTATGAATGACAGGGGAAATGAGGGGAAGAATCCCCGGAAGGCAAAACCGGCCAAAGAAACAGACCCCCTTGCCCTGTATTTCAGGCAGATTTCAAAATTTCCCCTCCTTGCTGTTCAGGATGAACAGAGCATCGGCGAAAGGATCGTCGGAATCAGGAATTCAATCAATGCGCTTAAAGAATCCTTCAAGGATGATCCTGAGAACAGCGCTTATAAAAAAGAAAAGGCCGCCCTGGAAAGTTCCCTGCTCCTTTATAAAAACAGGATGATTAACTCCAACCTGCGGCTTGTGGTCTCCATTGCGAA
Organism: Spirochaetia bacterium; assembly: GCA_026002025.1. Next base: position 441 of record BOAU01000128.1, read on the forward strand.
GGGTTACCAACACCGGGGACTTTCCCTGCTGGACCTTATTGATGAAGGAAATATCGGCCTTATTGAGGCGGTGGATCGCTTCGACTACACCCGGGGCTGCCGCTTCTCAACCTACGGCACCTGGTGGATCAGGCAGGCGATCATCAAGAGCATTGCCGACAAGGGCCGGGTGATCCGCATCCCCATTCACATGCTCAATACGATCAAGAAATGCTACTTTGTGGCCAAGCAGCTCACCCAGGATCTGGGCCGTGATCCCAGTGACGAAGAACTTTCCGAATACTTAGGACTCCCGATTTCCAAGGTAAAAGAAATAGTAAAACTGTCCCAGGAAACCACCAGCCTTGACACCATCGTTGACGACGGCAATCTTACCCGGCTTGCGGACCTTATCAAGGACGACACCCAGGCCGAACCCTTTGAGGTGGTCTTTTCCATGACCCTCCAGGAAACCATGGGGGACATCCTCTCCCAGCTTTCCGATCGGGAGATGAAGATCATCCAGCTCCGCTTCGGTCTGGCAGGCGAAGGCCCCCTCACCCTGGAAGAAACAGGAAAGATGTTGGGCATCACCCGCGAGCGGGTCCGGCAAATTCAGGAGAAGGCCACCTTTAAACTGCGGAGCCTCAGGGAACTGCACGAACTGCGATCGACACCGTAGGCGCAGTAGCGGGGGGGCGTCCCACACCCGAATGAAACCGGGGGAATCCGCCTACGGAGCCGTCGCTTCGCTAGTCTCCTCCGGCGGGGAATCCCGGAAATTCATTCGTGCGTGTGCCGCCCTCCCGCTGCCGTGCCTGTGGCGGCTTGTTGTGGGGAAGCGCTTTGGTGGTGGTTGCGCCCTTGCGCTGTTTTTGTTATATCAGTTTTTTAATTTCTCTTCTTATTTTCCATACGTTATTTCCCCTGTTGCTGATTATTGTTATCAGTAGATCTTTTTCTCTGTTGTAACTTGAGATAAAACTTACCCCCGGATCGCCCCCCTGGAAAAAGGGTTCGTAGATTTTGACATTTATTTTTTCAAGCCATATTCCGTAGCCGTAATATTCATTGCCCGCATTGCTTTGCAGGCTGAACATTTGATTCAATGTTTCTTTGGATAGTAATTTTTTGCCCAATAGATTTGACCAGAATTTCTCTATGTCGATTATTGTCGTAAATGCGCCCCCGGCCCCGGTTCCTTTTACGTCCACGCTGTAAATGTTGGTGTAATACTCTTTGCGCTCTTCATCATAAATATAGGAGTTGGCGCATTTTTCCGGCAGACGGTCAAGCTCATAGTAGCCGGTGTTATGCATGCCGCATGGTTCAAAAATTTCTTTTCGCAGATACCCGTCAAAGGGCAGGCCGCTTATTTTTTCAATTATGAGATCCAATACCACATAGCCGGTATTGTTATACTGAAATTTTTCGCCGGCCTTATACATCATCGGTTTATTTATAAAGAGCGGCAGTAAATCCATTGATTTCCTTATTTTGTAATTGGGAAAATCCTTCCACAGATCCGCATATTCATCCATGATACTTTCGTCAAAATAATCGGGTATGCCCGAGCTGTGAATCAAGAGCTGCCTTATGGTTATGCCTCTGTCTATTGCCTTGAGGTCAAAATCTAAAATGCCGCCGATGGTATCATCAAAATGTAATGTACCCTTTTCAATTAACTGCAGAATCCCTGTTGCAACAAATACTTTCCCCGCAGAGGCGGTCCCAAATTTGGTGTCCGTTTCGTTTGGTATGTTGTTGGCCATATCGGCATAGCCGTAAGCCCTTTGTAATATTATGCTGCCTTTTTCTTTTATAAGGATGGCGCCGCTAAAATCGTTCCCGATGATGTTTTCAATGGTAGAAGAGGGCATATTTATTTTTATAATGGTTTCATTCTGAATGTCAATCATCAGGGAGGAATTCCAGATTCAAAAAACCACGGACCACACAGACCCTCACGGACAGATTAACGGACGATTCTTATAGTTTCCGCCTTTATTTCCCTCATCTTTGTCCGTGTTGTCCGTGAGGTCCGTGGTTAAATTTGGAATTACTGATCATCAGATTCCGCCCCTTGACTATTGTTTCCGGTCCGGTTTATTCTGATTCTCTTTTGGGGGAATCATGATCGAACTGCGGGACATAGGGAAAACTTTCCGGGTGGCGAAGCGGAATAAAGGTGTGGCTGCGGCGTTCCGGTCCCTTTTCCACCGGGAATATGACGAGGTCCATGCCCTGGACGGGATTTCCTTCAAGGTAGCGGAAGGGGAGATCGCGGGCTTTATCGGCCCCAATGGGGCAGGGAAGTCCACGGCGATCAAGATCATGAGCGGTATCCTGGTTCCCGATGCGGGGGAGTGTACGGTCAATGGCGTTGTTCCCTGGAAAAACCGCCCTCGCTATGTGGGCCGCATCGGGGTGGTGTTCGGCCAGCGGACCCAGCTCTGGTGGGATGTGCCGGTGATCGATTCCTTTGAGCTTCTCCGGGATATTTATAAAACTTCTGAAGATGCGTTCCGGGAAAATCTTGCGGAGCTTTCTGAGGTGTTGGAACTGGGGCCCCTCTTAAAAACGCCGCTGCGTCAGCTCAGCTTGGGCCAGCGCATGCGGTGTGAAATTGCCGCAAGCCTTCTCCACAGTCCCGAAGTCCTCTTTCTGGATGAGCCCACCATCGGCCTTGACGCGGTGTCGAAACTTGCGGTGCGCCGCTTCATCATTCATCTTAATAAAACCAAGGGCATCACGGTGATCCTTACTTCCCATGACATGAATGACATTGAGGCACTGACGGACCGGATCATCCTGATTGGCAAGGGGAATATTCTTTACGATGGTTCGCTGAATACGATAAAGGAACGCTACAAAGATCCCGCAGGCGGCGATGAGGTCCGGCACATCGAAGAGATCATTGCATCGTTGTATCAGGAAGAGGGGGCGCTGTGAACGTAAAGCCCAATTTGGCGCCCTACCTCGGCATTTTCAGGATGCGGCTTATTGCGGGGATGCAGTACCGGGCGGCTGCCTGGGCGGGGATCGCCACGCAGTTTTTCTGGGGCGGCATTGAGCTTTTGGTATACGCCGCGTTTTACCGCAGTTCCGGCCAGGCCCCCATGCCCTACGGCCGGCTTGCGGACCTTGTCTGGATGCGCCAGGCATTCCTCGCCTTGGTGATGCTCTGGGCCCAGGACAATGAGCTTCTGGAAACGGTGTCCTCCGGCAATGTGGCCTATGAGCTTTGCCGACCATTCAGCCTGTACAGCTTCTGGTTTGCCCGGCTTTTGGCCTTCCGTATTTCCCGTACCGTAATGCGCTGCATCCCCATTTTTGTTATCGCTTTTTTTCTCCCC